>JBDLTH010000030.1:0-6495 GCA_039799165.1 Bacteroidota bacterium | reverse complement strand
GTATATGAAGATGAAAGACCAGAGGCTAAAGAAGCAGCTGAAAAAAAATCAGCAAGAAAATCAGCTAAAAAAGATGATGCCTCTCAAGTAACTTCTACGTCTTCAGAAAAAACTACTTTAGGTGATATCGAAGGCTTGGCAGCTCTAAGAGATAAACTTTCGGGAGATAACAAATAAAGAATAACTCTATATTGTAAATAAGCAGCAAGGATTTCTTCTTGCTGCTTATTTTTTTGTGGGTCTAGTTTGTTTTTTCGATCATAAATTTGTAATTTTGCACTCCGTATGCTAATAGGCTAATAAGTAATTATGTGAAGTAATTCGCCTCAGGCACATAACTTGTAAAAATATATTGCACATGTACGCAATTGTAGAAATTCAAGGACAACAATTCAAAGTAGAAAAAGATCAGAAATTGTTTGTTCACAAAGTAACGGCAGACAAAGGTTCTGAGATTGAAATCGAAAAAGTATTGTTAGTAGACAATGGTGGCACTGTAACTGTAGGTGTACCATTTGTTAGTGGAGCTAAAGTTGTTCTTACTGTAGGTGATCAGGTAAAAGGCGACAAAGTTTTGGTATTCCACAAAAAAAGAAGAAAAGGATACCGTAAATTGAATGGTCATCGCCAACAATTTACCGAAGTTACAGTTAAAAACATTATTGCTTAATCAGTTAAAATTAGAAGAAAATGGCACATAAGAAAGGTGTAGGTAGCTCGAGAAACGGCCGTGAATCGCATAGTAAACGATTAGGCGTAAAAACATTTGGTGGTGAGACTGTGAGAGCAGGTAACATCATTGTTCGTCAAAGAGGAACAACGCATCATCCAGGCGACAATGTAGGTATTGGTAAAGACCATACTTTATTTGCACTAGTTGATGGTACAGTAGTATTTCGTAAGAGAAAAGACGAAAGATCATTTGTATCAGTTCTTCCTAAAGCTGAAGCATAAGAATTACTCTAAAGAAAAAATATAAGGAGGCTTTTCACGATAGTGTGGATAGTCTCCTTACTTTATTTATGTAAGACCATGACTGTATTATACGAAGACAATCATTTAATAATAGTAAACAAAAGCGTTTCTGAAATTGTACAAGGGGATAAGACAGGCGATAAGCCCTTATCCGAAATAGTGAAAGACTGGTTGAAGCAAAAATACAATAAACCAGGTAATGTGTTTTGTGGGGTTACTCATCGGCTTGATAGACCTGTGAGTGGTATCGTTATTTTTGCTAAAACGAGTAAATCGCTTTCGAGGTTGAACGAAATGTTCAAGAATAAGGAAATATCTAAGACATATTGGGCTATTGTGAAGAATATGCCTAAAAATAAAGAGGGCACATTGACTCACTTCTTAATCAAAAATGAAAAGCAGAATAAATCATATGCTTACGAATCTGAAAAGGTGAACTCAAAAAAAGCAATATTACATTATAAATTGATAGCACAGTCGGATCGATATAATTTGCTTGAGGTAGATTTAGAAACAGGCAGACACCATCAGATACGTTGCCAGTTAGCAAGTATGAACTGCCCAATAAAAGGAGATTTGAAATATGGATTTGAGCGTTCGAATGCAGATGGTGGTATAAGTCTGCATGCACGTAATGTGCGTTTTACACATCCTGTATCTAAGGTGTTGATAGAGGTTACAGCACCCGTGCCAGCAGATAGTTTATGGGCTGCTTTTGAACAGCAATTAGCCGAATAGCTCTCGAAAAGCCTCTTCTACTTTCCGCACAGCTATTATCTCTATATTTACTTTTGTGGTAAAGCCTTTTAAATTATTTTGAGGGATTAGTATTTTCGAAAATCCTAGTTTTTCGGCTTCCAGAATGCGTTGTTCAATGCGATTTACAGGTCGTATTTCGCCCGATAAACCAACTTCGCCAGCCATGCAAACGTGTCTTTCTATGGCTATATCTAGGCTTGATGATAGTACTGCACTAATAACCGCCATGTCTATGGCGGGATCGTTAACCTTAAGCCCCCCTGCAATATTTAGGAATACGTCTTTTTGAATAAGTTTAAATCCTGCTCTTTTTTCTAACACGGCAAGTAGCATATTCATGCGCCGAATATCAAAACCCGTAGCCGAGCGTTGTGGTGTGCCGTAAGCGGCAGTGCTAACTAGGGCTTGTGTTTCGATCAGAAAAGGGCGTACCCCCTCTATGGCTGCGGATATGGAAACACCACTCAGACCTTCGTGATTTTGTGTCAGCAGAAGTTCGGATGGGTTGCTTACTTCGCGTAGTCCATTTTGTCGCATCTCGTAGATTCCCAATTCGGCAGTACTTCCAAAACGATTCTTGATACTACGTAGAATACGATACATGTAATGTTGATCTCCTTCAAATTGTAAAACGGTATCTACAATGTGTTCGAGTACTTTAGGACCAGCTATACTGCCTTCTTTGTTTATATGCCCGATAAGTATAACAGGGACTCCTGTTTCTTTTGCAAACTTCAAGATGCTAGCCGAGCATTCACGTACTTGTGATACGCTTCCAGGAGAAGATTCTACGGCATCAGTAAATACGGTTTGAATGGAGTCTATGATGACAAGATCGGGATTTGTATTTTGAATGTGAACAAATATCTGCTCTAAATTGGTTTCACATACAATGTAGTTGTTCTGCGTATTGGGATTTATCCTATCTGCACGCAACTTTAATTGTCTGGCACTTTCTTCTCCTGATACATACAGTGTTTTTAAGTTGTTTAGCGTTAGTACAGTTTGCAAAATTAGGGTTGATTTTCCAATACCAGGTTCACCTCCTAGCAAGATTAATGATCCAGGCACTAAGCCTCCTCCTAATACTCTGTTCAGTTCGCCATCGTGTAAATCAATTCTTGGCTCTTCCCCCGTTTCTACGTTTTGTAATAGAATTGGTTTAGCTTTTGGGGTATCGAACAAAACATTGGTTCGGCTTTTGGTTGTGTCTTTGGCTACAACTTCTTCTACATATGTGTTCCATTCGCCACAAATAGGGCATTTACCAAGCCATTTTGGCGAATCGTTGCCGCAACTGTTGCATACATATACCGATTTTGTTTTTGCCATTGATTTTATTTAATCTGTTATTGTTTTATAAACTTATTGGTGAGTTTACGATCATCAGTTTCTACTGTTATTGTATAAACGCCCTTGTTCCAATTTTCTACAATAACTTGTGTTGTGGATGAGCTATAGTTTTTTTTATCAAATACTAACTTGCCTTGCATGTTCACTATTTTGATCGAGCGAATGATCGCATTGGCATTTATATGTAAAATGTCATCAGTAGGATTTGGGAATATGGCTAATTGGGTTGGTTGTATAAACTCTTCTTCGATGCCCACAGTTCCATTGGGGTCATATGCACTAAGGGTTTGAACACCTTTGTTCAAAGGGTCAAGATAAGTTTTTAGTTGCTGATCGCATTGCCCACACCATGTTGGGTCTTGTGAGTAGAATTGATCCCATCCGTACCAAATTTTGCCATAAAAATCTGAACTTAAAGGGCTATTGCAATAACTGCTTCCCCCAGTTAATGTGCCTACGATCAAACCTTTTTGATTGAAGAGTGGAGAGCCAGACGAACCTCCCTCGGTTACACCTCTTCCATCATATATGGCTTCCCAATGTGCATCTTTTGCCCCTGATATATTTGTGCCTGTTTCATTTGCACCCGCAAAAGTACCACTCGTAACGGGTTTTACGTAGGTGGTTATCTTTTTTACATCCATATTGGGGTGATGGATGATTACACCACTCTGAGCTGGTGTGTTAGACCTGTCCCATCCATTGTAGTAGGGTTTCCATTCTTTAGGGATGCCGGTTGTGTTTATTTTAAATAAGAAGCTATCTGAGCCTCCGTTTAAAGGAGTGTATACTAGAGGTGTTGCTCCTACAAGCGATTGTGTAGTAGGGGCTACATTTTGGTTGCTGCATCCTGAAAATTCATGATTGAAGTACACAATTAGTTTATCAAACTGAATGTCTGGTCCTTGGTCAAAACAGTGGCTAGCTGTTAGCACATAGGGCTTCGCATCTTGGCTTGTGTTATTAATTAAACTACCCGTACAGGCTACCCAAGCTCTGTATTGTAATACAAAAAACAAGACGATGCCTCTTTTTTGATTTTGCCAGTTTTTCCCATCTTCACAATTGACATTAATGTTGCATTTTTGTGTTGATGTATTAAGACCTGGATCGGGAAAACCATTTGCTAGGATTGATTTGTTGTACATGTACCCGATACTTTCGATTGCAATTCTAGGTTCTTCGCTTGAGTTTTTGGATTCAAGATATTCTAATGTGAATGAATCGCCTGCAATACTTTCAGTAGCAAAGCTGCCTCCTTGTTCGAACGTTTTGTGTGTGTAAGCACCTAGTACGTGCGATCGGTCTTTGTTGTATATGAAAAGTTTTCCTCCTTTTGGGATGTAAAAATCTTTGTAGCTTATTATTAGACCTTCAGCATTTCTGGCTGTAACAGTTTGTTGCCATATTTTGCTCGAATCGGCTAGGGTAGTCCATTTGCCGTTATTTTTGATATCAATATCTACGGGTATTGCTATTGCAACCCTAAGTGGAGAGCCATTTTTGGTGGTAATGCTGTCTTCCCATTGAAGTTTCTTTACATCTAAGTCTACCTCAACGTTATAATTGCTCATGGTTGATCTTAGCGTATTATTTTGATAAGAAAAACTGGGAGGTGTACCTCCTTCACTGATCTGGCTATAAGTAGACAGGCAAAAAGTGAAGAGTGTTATTATAAGTGTTATTCTTTTCATGTTTGTTAGTTTAGCTGTTCTGAAATAGTTGTATTTCTAGTGTTATCTGTTTGATGTATTGTGTAATATCTTCTTTGTTAACCAGTTCTGTTGTCTCGGATACGATTTGAGCTTGGTTATAAAAAGAACGTCTTTTGTCTAAATTTTCTGAGACAAAAGAAAGCAACTCATTTTCATCCTTATCTTTAATGAGAGGTCGCTTCTCTTTGCAGCGGTTTAGCCTTTTTGCCAATACAGCAGCATCTGCTTTAAGGTAAATGGTTATACCTGAATTATTCATGATAGCCATGTTATCAAAAAAGCAAGGTGTACCACCTCCTGTTGATATAACGACACGTTCAAATGAAGCTACTTCTTTGAGTAAATTGCTTTCGATTTTTCTAAATTTAGCCTCTCCATCGTCTTCAAACAACTGAGCTATTGTCTTGTTATATCTGATTTGTATAAAGTGGTCTAAGTCGATGAACTCGAAATTTAGAGATTGGGCTAAATCTCGACCAATAGTTGTTTTTCCAACGCCCATATATCCTATTAAGAAAATACGTGTCATAGTGTACGTTTTTACAAAAATAGGGAATTATGTAATAGTTATGGTATGAATTGAAGAAAGATTCTATTAAATTTTAGATAGTTTAAGCGTAATACAGATTTTGAAAAACACTTTAAATATAAAATGGATCCATTTTTTAGACAGAATAAAATCTACGATAAAACCATTTCTTTCGAGGAAATATAATCGATCTATTTTTTTGTAGTTCTCAGCAGATAGTTCTTCTTGTGCAACTTTCTGTTTTTCAGCTAAAATAACTTTACCTCCTATTGTACTGCTTATGCCATCGGTGTTGTAAATTGCAATATCAACATCGAGGTAGCTTACAACTTCGTGCTGTATACCTATGGCAATGAAAAATAGCTTCCAGTCCGACATAATCTTGAGGCGTTCGTCATAAAGACCGTATTTGTCGAACATGTTTCTGTGTATAAAAAAGGCTTGATGAGCCAAAAAACCAGCATAAATATCATACAAAGAGAATACCCAATCGCGCTGTTTGTAGCTATCGTCTTTAGTTAAGTTTCCGTTTCTGTCCCAAATAAAATTGCCACAGATAAAACTAGAAGAAATGGTAGATGCAAACATATGGGTAAATACATCATTCGAAACCAGTACATCGCCAGAATTTAGGAAATAAAGGTATTCACCTGTAGCTTGTTTTATGCCTTTATTCATTGCATTGTATATGCCTTTATCAGGCTCGCTTATGCAATAGCTTATGTTGACTTTGTTTTTTTCTATAACTTCTACACTCCCATCATTTGAGGCTCCGTCAATGATAATGTATTCGAGATCGGTGAAAGATTGAGATAAAACACTGGAGATGGTTTGTTCTAAGCCCTCTTTGTTGTTTCTGTTGATCGTAATTACCGATAGTTTCATCGTAATAGTTTATTCAATTTGTTTAACACTCTGTAAATCAAAAAATAAAAATTGTTCGATCTAAAAAGTGCAGATATATGAGCATCTTTTTCTAGCAATCTTAACCTTTCGTAGTCTGCTAAAGTATTTGGAGGCATTAAGTTTTGCAAAGTTTCTTTGCGTTCTTTTAAGTGCAATTCGCCATGAGCCTTACTCGTGCTGATGCCCTCCATCTCAAAAACAACTGATTGTATGTCTACAAAAACGGTCTGTTCGCCGCCAAGGATGGCTTGTAAAAAT
>JBDLTH010000029.1:0-10990 GCA_039799165.1 Bacteroidota bacterium | reverse complement strand
TTTGCTGACTTGTATGGAGTGTTCTTTTTGGAGTGCATCAAGTATCGGTTTGAGGTTACGGCTATGTTTTTCGACCAAGTCAGGAAGTAGTCCTGCCACTGGTTCGAGCTTTACTTTTGCTCCTCGCCCTGGGGCGATACTCAATGTGGAGAGTTTGTTCTCTGGTAATGCCGATTCCCATGTGGTAAGTAGTGTTGAAATGGTCTGCCTACATAAATTCGTAAGCGAGACGATCTCTTTAATATTAAATCTCTTATCCGATAGCAACAAACATAAACTTCGCTCTCTAACAACTGAATTTCCACTCGCCTTTTGCAGCTCTGTAAGCTGATGCTTCTCTTCTTCCGTAAGGCTTATATATCGCATATAGTTATTTGATTATCATATAAATATACAAAATATTATCCGAATAAGTAAAGAAATGTTAAAATAAATATTGTCAACTACTTATATTGCATTTATGGTGATTTTACTCAAAAAAGTTAAACAAAACAAAAAGTCAAGATGACTTCGTAAATTAGAGGATATTTTTATGGATGATAAAGTAAAACAGGATGATTACGATAGAATGAAGGAAAGATATAAAAAAGAGATTGTAACCCTTCAAGAAAAAAAGACAATAGAAGAAAACCTAAACTGTTCTAACATCGAACCAAAATTGAAATACTCTATTGACTTGATAGACAGAATGGATTACTATATGAAAGAGGGTAAGGTTGAAGTCAAATGCAAGTTATTAAGTTCAATGTTCCCTGAAAAGTAGTTTTTGATGGAAATTCATATCGAACCAATTGTTATAATTCTGTATTGGATTTAATATACAAGCAAACCAATGAGTTACGAGGTGTAAAAATAAAAAACGGAGAGAGTTTTTCAACTTTCTCCGCTTCAGTACCCAGAGCCGTGTTTGAAATATGCAATATTCTTCTGCCCAAAATCTCCACAGAATAACTAGGATATACTATAAATAAAACATTATCATCATATTATACGTAAAAAATCTATTGCATTCAATTGTGATTGATTGTAGATAATTGCAGAGATGTGGTGCAAGTTTAGTATATTTGCACCACCATATTTTAAAAGCATACTCATGGCGACTATAACCGCATTTATCAGGACGAGCAAGAAATCGAAGGAAGTTAATATTCGTTTTCGTCTTAGAGATGGACGCTCACTTCAACTATTCCACACAAGTGAGTATATTATCAATTCAGACCTTTGGAGTGATGAGAAGCAAGCTATAAAAGCGAAAGTGCTATATAATGAAATCAAACGTACTGAGTTCAATAAATCTGTCAATGAAAGAAAAAGCCTAATCGCTGATATATACAGCAAAAATGTTGGTAAAGATGATTTAACATCCGAATGGTTAGAGATAGAGATAGATAAAAGATTGCATCCTGATAAATATGGTGTGGGCGAGAATCAACAGAAATTTTTTGAAACCTTTGAGGAGTTTTTGGAGAATAGAAAACTATCTCAGGTTCGTAAAAATAACTTTAGAGTTATCATTAGAGCCTTGAAACGTTTTGAGCTATACAAAACTATCAAAAATTTAAGAGCCTTTGAATTAACATTGGAAGCTATAAATGTAGATACTCTGCATGATATTGATAAGTTTTTGAGAAATGAGCATACGTTCTTTAATGAATATCCTCAGATATACGAGAAAGTACCTGAAACACGTACCCCTCAACCGAGAGGACAAAATACAATCAATGATGTATTTACCAAGATAAGAACATTTTTCCTCTGGGCGATTGATAGAGGGTTAACTAATAATAATCCATTTAAAACCTTTTCTATTGAGGAGTGTGTTTATGGAACACCAATCTATATAACCATAGAGGAAAGAAATCGTTTATACAAAACTAACCTTAAAAGACACCCTAAATTAACTATTCAAAAAGATATATTTGTTTTTCAATGTGTAATTGGTTGTAGAGTTGGAGACCTCTATAAAATGACTCGCCACAATATAATAGATGGAGCAATTGAATATGTAGCAGGGAAAACGAAGGATAATCGTCCTAAAACAATCCGTGTGCCTCTCAATCAAATAGCCCAAGAGATATTGGATAAGTATAAAGGTTGTGATGGAAAACTATTCCCATTCATTTCTGAGCAAAAATATAACGTAGCTATTAAGCGTATATTTTTAGCTGCAAGGCTAAAAAGACCCGTTACAATCATCAACCCCCAAACAAGAGAAGCCGAAATAAAGCCCCTTTATACAATTGCATCATCGCATTTGGCAAGAAGAACCTTTGTAGGTAATTTATACAAACAAGTCAAAGACCCTAATTTGGTTGGGTCATTAAGTGGTCATAAAGAAGGCAGTAAAGCTTTTGCCCGGTATAGAGATATAGATGAAGATATGAAAAAAGACCTTGTGAAATTGTTGGAATAATATTCATTATATATCAAGAAACTGATTTTCTTTGCATAAGATAAAAAATACTACAATACATGACTAAAGAAGAGTTAGTAAGCAAGTTTTCAAATATAGAAACAGAAATACAAGTCAAAAATATAATAGATTCTATTATAAAAGGATTGTTTGAAAACAATCAGGACATAACTCCAATTAAAGCTTTATTAAACCAATATTCTATCTATATTTCGCAAATTGAAGGTAGCCATACACACATATTTGCACAAGAATGTTTATTGCATGAGAATTTTGTAGACGAACTTGAAAAACTCAAAAGTAATAAGAGTATCCAATCTGAGCTATCGGGATTATTACAATACGAGGACAGCCTTAAAATATATAAACAAAACTTACTTAAAAGACTAACATATAATGGCAGGAAGATGTCATTATGTGAATATGCCAAAGAATATATTGCTTTAAGAATCGAAAACTTAGAAAAAGAACTACTACAATACACCTTTGATGAAGATAAAATCTTAAATGTGTATAGATTTTGTCTTGAGACCCATATCATAAGTGAAGAAATATCAGAATCTGACTTTTTTGAGGCTGTTTCCCAAGCTGATTTTAGGAAAATACACTTGAATGCTGAGCAACAGAATGCAAAAAGTAAGTGTAAATATATCATATTCATATTGAGTTGGCTTGTAAACGGAGATAAATGGTATCTAAATACCGCTCAAAGTGTCGGTACTGAACCTAATAGATGTAGTGGTATTAATGTACCTTATAAATGGAAACAAGAGGCTGAAACTTTGAGGAAATGACACCACAATACTTTTTTCTTTACGGGTATTTTTAATTTGCCCAACTACAAAAATTCAAACTCACACATAACACGCTAATAATATGCGTGTTATTTTTTTATTAGGCATTGATTTGCCCAATGCCCACCCTATTCACCCCACTCTACCTTTGTATCGTTCCTTTGACAATGAACACGGATTGTAGGAATGCACCGAATAAATCAGTAGACCGTGAAAATACTGATAGAAGGGTGCTACTCCAAAAAAACAAGAATTATGGAGTACAATAATTTATTAGCACTTGCAAAAGAGTATCCAAATTTAACAATTAGTATTACACTAGGAGATTTAATTGAAGCTAACGAGGCACTCATAAGAAAGACTAAAGCAGAGTTAGAACAGCAAATAACAGATGCGAATACGGAAACCTACCCAAGCCCTACCCAGGTAGCTAAAATAATTGATGTAGATAAATCAACCCTATGGAGATGGGCTAAACGAGGCGTATTAGTACCTATCAAAATTGGTGGCAAAAATCGGTACAAAATGAGTGATGTAAAAGAAATGTTGGGTGAAAATAAAAATGGAAGCAATTAATAAAATAGTAAATAACAATATGATAAACAATAATGTAAATATGGTCGAGGCTAACACCAGTGTGTGGTCGAAGTTTGGTGTTTCAGGAGAAGTGCTACTTAACAGAAAGGTGGAAAGTATTCCATGTATAATAGAGCCATTATTTCAAAAAGTTGGTTTAGCGTGTATTGCAGGGAGTAGTGATACAGGTAAAAGTAGTTTCTTGCGAAATCTGTGCATGAATGTTGTTGCTGGTAGAAAGGACTTCTTAGGCTTTAGTATTAACGCCATACACAGAAGGGCAATTTACACAGCAAGTGAGGATGATGAAAATGCTATTAATTTTCTTATCCATAAACAAAACTTAGATATGGAGATTGAGCCATCCACCCTCAAGGAGTTAGTATTTGTCTTTGACACAGAGAACCTTCTTGATAAGCTTGATAGGATGATGACTGAAAAACCTGTTGACCTTGTATGCATTGATGCGTTTGGAGACCTATATGATGGTTCAATGAATGATAGTGCTCAGGTGAGAACATTCCTTAATCAATATTTTCTGTTGGCACAAAAACACCAATGTCTAATTCTATTCCTTCATCATTGCGGAAAACGTACAGAAGATGGTACTCCAAACAAAAACAACCTTCTAGGCTCACAAGGTTTTGAGGCGAAAATGCGTATCGTAATGGAATTAAGGAATGATAAAGTTGAAGCTAATATGAAACACCTATGCATTGTGAAAGGGAATTATCTCCCACAGGACACTAAAAATGAAAGCTTTAAGCTGAAATTTACAGAAAACATGGTTTATGAGAATACAGGGGAACGTATTGCGTTCGAGAACCTCAAGAAAACAGATAATGATGAAAAGGAAAAGTTTAAAAAAGCGAAAGAACTATATGAGCAAGGACAGCTAACATTGGAGAAAATTGCACCTTTAATAGGTTTGTCCAACAAAGGGAATGTATCGAGACTTTTTACAAAATTTGGATACAAGCCTGAGAGAAAGACCAAAGATAAATAGACTACTCAGTTGTTGCTTGTTGCTAATCCTAACGAAAAGCAACAAGCAACAGTATATTTGAGCCAGCCAAACCCATTGAACCTCTTTATTCCTATTGACCTACCCTTCCAAGTTCAAGGAGATTATCCTCTGAATATAATCAGAACCAAAATCCGAAACTCTAAAAACTCATCTATATTGAACTTTTTTTTCTGGAAAGTAACACTTTTGAAATTGGTGTGATATTTATCTATATAGAATTTAATTGAACAATAATAAAAACTAAAAAATAGATATTATGACAAAGAGAATTTACAGAGAAGTTGATGAGATGACAAAATGGAAGATGAGCCTACAAAAACAAGGTTCACTAAACCCAATAGCCGGGAAACCAAGGGACGAAGATACAAAGCAAAAAATATCAGATTCGATGAAAAAATATTGGTCTGAAGTTCCTTCAAGAAATGATATTGATAATAACGATTACAACAAATAAAAATGAATAGAGAATTAAAAAAAATGGATAAATACGACAAACTAATGTATTTTACCCAATATGAAGAATTGATTGAAAAGCATAATATCAACATTGTAGTTGATAAACTGAAATTATGCTACAACGTGATTGACGATGAAATTATACGGTATTTAGAAGAAAACCGACCTGAAACTTATGTATTATATGACTTTGAATTAATAAGGATTGATGGGAAGCATTTTAACGATACATACCAAATAGTATATAATGATTTAGATAAAAATGGTGATATTACACCACACATTTTTGGTGAACTAAAATTCAATTTAAAGAGCCAATCTAATGAAGAAGATACACAAAATCAATCCAGTAAAGTTTGGATATACGTAAATAACTATATCCTATATTCAAAGGACAAGAGAGTAATACACCTTGCTTTTATTTCTGAAAAATTAGGTATTGAATTGAATAATGTAACGGGGATTGAGATTGCTATTGACACTAACAAAAGTGTCCCAAAAAGATTGAAGCAGTACATCAGGAATAAGGATATTATAACAATACTCAACGGTAAAACGATATTAGGCAGAAAGGATGACCGACCTGAGATTGAATATGTGCATTCTGGAGATATGGATAAATATAAGTATATGTCTATCTATTTGAAGCAACAGAAAGCCATTAACAATAAGTCAAATGGTACAGTAATATGCAGCTATGATAAGGTAAGAGAATGTAAGAATAGTGGAAAAAAATATATTCTTGATTATTATAGTAATCCCAATAAGTTGTATCGGCTAGAGGTGAGGGTTACAAATGAGAACTTTAAGAAATTTTCGGATTTCTATCAAATTGAACTTATTGAACCTCTATTTTGGAATAAGGGATTTCTTTTAGAGGCTTTCGAGTATTTTCTTGATTCGGTTATACGCTTTAAGTCAGATAGCAAAAATATTTCAATATGGGATATATTGTATTGATGGTAGGGTATTAATAAACACCCCTGATAGACCCCACGAATGTGGGGTTTCTATTTATATATCAATCACTTATAATACTTATTTTATTTAAAATACAATAATTTAATATATCATTGGAAATAAGGTATATAGTAAATAATATTATAGTTAGATTTTCATCTATTTGTCATATAAATAAGCCATAATACCTCTAATTATACTCATTTTAAAATAAGAATGACACCTATGGTATATTGTATTGAAATCACTTTTATTGCATAATATGTTTATTTTCAATTATTTATTTTAAAATAAATAATAATACAGTGCTTAAAAGTGGATGTAGCATTATCCTCTATATAAAATCTGAGATTTTTGAGGAAACCAAAAAGGGTTGCCATATTAGCAACCCTTTGATTCTTTAGCTATTTGTGTTTATCTATTTTATTTAATTAGGGGTCTGAGTGTCATAATATAGGGATAATTTGTAAACGGATACATAGCACTTCCACCATTAGGTTTCCCATTTACATAGTTATTCAAAACAATTAAATCTTTCTCAAAAGTTATTATGCGATAATCCCGTTTAAAATTCTCGGCTGCGAGATAAATAAATTCTCCGTCTATAGAATAAACCCCTTTATAATTCTCTGCTTTTATCGTTTCATTTTTGGGTTGGACTTTTAGCTCAAAGGTATTATCGTTATTGAACCGAATTTCCCCTCTTGCATTGGCAGCACTAATATCCCAAAGCCTTACAAAGGTAGCCTCTGTTGATGGGTTATTGTCTTCTTTATCATCATCCTTGCTACATGAAACAAAAGCAGTAGATAGGCTTAGTATAACGGCTAATAATAGTATGTAATTCTTCATTTTGATATAATTCTTTTTCGTTAGTAGTAAATTGATTGTAATTATTTCTAATCTCTTATTTTAGAACAGTGATAGCCTCAGTTATTATACCTGATATTACTATCTTCCCATCACCGCTACTAATAGGCGTATCATCAAATTCCACATTCTTGAACTCAAAGGTCAGGGTGTTATTGTCTATATCCCTTTTCGTCAAAATTATCTCCCCTTTCCCTTTTTCATTCCAAACTGTCCTAGCCCAATTCATGTTCAAATAATACGCTGAACAGCGAAATTGAGAGGTACTAGATATAAGATTTGTTCCTATTGGGATATCAGCAACATTGATATTGTAAATATACACCCCAAAACTACGAGACATTGATTTTCCTTTCAGATAAAAATTTGAAATAATTTCGAGTTGCTTCTTGCTGGTTGTATATTCGATAGCTGTTGCAAGTCCGTCAAGGTTGGATAAATTAGCTGCATCTATTCTCTCCGAGTTTATCAGCAAGTAGTTTCCACTGTTATTGTTTTCGTTTTTTTCGTCATCATCTTTACTGCATGAAATAAAAGCAGTAGATAGGCTTAGTAAGATTGTTAATAGAAATAGTATATTCTTTTTCATAGTTTTTTAATGTTTGATAGTTAAAGTTTGTAGGCTATGGTCAGCATTGACACGCTCTGGCTTGAGCTATTAGACATTGCACAGTATTTGAAAAAGGCTCCCACATCAATCTTTTTTGCGACATTATATCTTCCACCTAAACCAAGATTTGCTCCTACAGCGGTATCATTCCATTCTGCAAGGCAAAACCCAATAATAGGATAGATTTTAATATTGTCGTTAATTCTAATCAGGCGGTGGTAATCGAAATTGATTTCCTTAACGCTCACTCCATTCTTTTCGGGATAGAAATTAATTGAGGGTGAAAATTCGGTCTTTTCCGATTTAACCCAATTGTAGGCTAATCCGAATCCTACATTTTCGATTTTTGAGCCATACCCTACATTGAATTGGAGGGAGTTTTTGTCTTTTTGAGCAAATGTGCTTAATGATAAGGCTAGCATTAGTGCTGATAAAATAATTTTCTTCATGAATTATTCTTTTATGTTATTATTAAAAACTTCACGAAGGTATATAAAATGAAAAACACTGACAAGTATGTCAGTGGTAATTATTATAGATTGAGCGAATTTTGTATTATATGAATAAACAAAGATGTAATATAAGTTTATTGCTTAGTATAGCTCAACGAATTAAGCAGTTAAGGATGGAAAAAGGTGTATCGCAAGAAACCTTTTTTATTGAAACAGATATTCATATTGCACGCATTGAATCAGGTAAATCGAATATAACTGTATCAACTCTACACGATATATGCAAATATTTTGATATTACATTAAGTGATTTCTTCTCTACAATTGTGTCTGATTAATCTTCCTTCCTCTATTAGACGGTTTTGCGAGTAATATCCCTTTTCTTATAATGCATCTATTATTTTGGTATGGTTTATCAACCGATAATCCATAATTGCGTAAACTGCCATAGCTAATACCAATCATTTCAGTATCAAAATACTCGTAAATGTTAGCAATACTTCCGAAGTAATGATGTTTACCATCAATCTCAACGTGAATAACAGTTCTCTCCTGTTTATTTTCTTTTTCCATGCATTTCTTGTTTTTACAAACTTACTACAAATATGACAAATAATTAATATAAGTCATGGAATTTTGTTTTAATCGTTGCATATATTAAATATATGTCATACATTTGTATTGCAATTAATAAAGCATTATAGTTATGAAAGCAAAGGTTGGTCAGTATTATTTTGGAAGACATCGCAATATATGGGGTGTATGGGTTTATGACGTAGTTAATACTGAAACAGGCTACACAAGCGGAAAATTCATTAAAGACTGTGTAAATTATGAGGATGCTGTGCGTGAAATGTATGCTTTGAATGGTTGGAGACAACCTAGCACAATATCTAAAAGATTCTAATTAAAATACGTAATTATGGAAATGGCAAATTACATCTTAGCGATTTTAAGGACAAGTCAAAATATTGTATGGTCATGGGGATTTAATTCCCCTAAACCATTAGAAAATGGTTTATCATTCAAAGTTCAGGGATTTCTGCACAAAGGTTGGGTATCGGTGGAATACAATGAGGGCTCTGACCTCTTTGATATAAAGTTGCTAACAGACCAACTGAAAGAGGTTAAATCTATTGAAGGTATCTATGTTGACCAACTGATTGATGTTATTGACAATGCTGTGGAGTGTTGCAACAATTATGACCAAAAGGTAAAAGATGAATATCTATGTCGATAATCCATGTTGTTGCTCGTTGCATTTCCTTAGTAATTACAACAAGCAACAACTACTAAAACATTCACTTCTCTTATAAGTGAAATAGCTAAAATGCTGATAAACTAACGATTGAATATTTTATACCAAAACAAGCATTCACTAATGACGATTAACCAATAAAACTGAATATTATTATGAGTTTAAAATTTCAAAATACAACAGCCGATTACCTTGAGTGGGATAGCAATATTTTACTAATCTCTAAATTATTCCAAGACCAAAACTATAAGTTATCATTATTGATTGCTTTGGGTTCTTTCTTTGGTGTCAGAATTTCTGACCTATTAAATTTGAAATGGTGTGATATACTCAGTACTGACATACTGACCATCATTGAGAAGAAAACTAAAAAACAACGCACAATCAAAATTAATGACCAACTGAAAAAACATATCCAATCTTGCTATAAGGAAATTAAACCATTATCACCAAATGACTATATTTTTACAAGTCAAAAAGGTGGTGTATATTCTGTGCAACGAGTAAATGTTATTTTCAAAGAGATTAGAGTAAAGTATAATCTAAAAATTAAGAATTTCTCAACCCACTCCATGAGAAAAACTTTTGGTCGTCAGGTTTATAACAATGCAGGTTCTAACGCTGAATTAGCATTGGTAAAGCTATCTGAGTTATTTAATCATAGCGATGTTAGAACTACTCGTAAGTATTTAGGTTTACGAAGTGAGGAATTGATGGAGACCTATGATTTGCTAGGGTTTTAAAGGTTAATCCTACTCTCTCTTTTTGAGTTTGGGTGTTTTTGAATCAGGCTTGATATTAGGCTCATCGATTTTTATCATTAAAGGCATAGGAAACTCAACTCCGACCAACAATGCTTCACCACTACCTAAAATAGGCAAAAAAGATAAAGCACTTTTGTTTGCTGAAGATGCAGCATTTTCTATTGCTTTTTTATCCATTTCATTTATTAATCGATGGACAATAAATGTTCCCATTTGGCTTAATGTCCCTAAGGGAATATCTCTTGGCATTTGAGTTGATAAGCATAAGAACAAGCCATGTTTTCTACATTCTTTGGCTATTAAATCAAATGCATCTAATGTATGACTGTCAAAATATTCATCTTTTATATTTTTATTAAGGAACTGATGAGCTTCATCTAAAATTAAAATTAAAGGATTTTCTTTAAAAACCAAATTCCTTGCTTTTCTCAAAAGTAAGGATGATATCGCATTTGCAACAATCTCTTTGGAAGAAAATACAGATGGTATATTTTCAAAGCTAATTCGAAGAATCTGTTCTCCCGCTTTATCGGCTAAAAAACTCTCGATAATATCAACAATTGAACTCTTACCTTCCACTATCTCTGAAAACCCCAAAAGACTATTAAATATATCTGAATTAATTAAATCAGATATCCTTGTTATTAAAGATGTTTGATAATCATATGTTTTTGCATCCGCACCACCCCATTTTTCTGGGGAATTAAAAGATGAAGAATATATACATTCAGCTTTTATTTGTTGAATCAATAGGTTTATATTAAAGTTACAATAATTATTTTCTATTAAACTAATATTTTCTCTATACAC
>JBDLTH010000028.1:0-8561 GCA_039799165.1 Bacteroidota bacterium | reverse complement strand
CTACTTGCAGCAGCGGCTTTTAACTTCAAAAGGAGGATGAACATCTACAAAATAATACTTGCCCATATTATTGAAATAATATTGGAAAGTATGTTTTATAAATTATATCCTAGTTCGACTTGTTAAGGGGCGACTATTTAGTTATGCCTAAAGTCTATATTAAAATTATCTATATTATAACCAAAAACAGCAGTAAGAATATTCGTACTGCAGTTTTTGGTTATAATATAGATAATTTTTCGTTTTATTCTACACGATCAAAATCTACGACTGTCTTGCGATTAGCCATTACACGATCAAAATCATCTTTTGTTCCTACAACAAGTTTCTCAAAATCACGTTGACCTGTACCTGCTGGAATCAAGTGTCCACAAATAACATTTTCTTTAAGACCTTCTAATCTATCTACTTTACCATGTATCGCTGCATCGTTCAACACTTTTGTGGTTTCTTGGAACGAAGCTGCCGACATAAAGCTGGTTGTATGAAGAGCTGCTCTGGTTATACCTTGAAGTATTTGATTAGCTGTGGCAGGTATAGCATCACGCACTTCAACGGTACGTAAATCACGACGTTTAAGCATCGAGTTCTCATCCCTTAGTTTACGTGCTGTTACAATCTGACCTGGCTCAAATGTGCTTGAATCTCCAGCTTCTACGACAACTTTCTTGCCCCATATACGGTCGTTCTCATCCATTACATCGTGTTTGTCGATAATTTGCTGTTCAAGGAAGCGCGTATCTCCTGGATCCACAACCTCTACTTTACGCATCATCTGACGAACGATTACCTCAAAGTGTTTGTCATTGATTTTCACCCCTTGCAAGCGGTATACATCTTGTACTTCATTCACAATATACTCTTGTACGGCAGTAGGTCCCATAATAGCTAAAATATCCGAAGGGGTTGTTGCTCCATCCGAAAGAGGCATACCTGCACGCACAAAGTCATTTTCTTGAACCAAGATCTGCTTGGAAAGAGGAACTAAATATTTCTTAATATCTCCCGTTTTGGTTGTAACAATAACTTCACGGTTACCACGTTTGATTTTACCAAACGAAACCTCTCCGTCAATTTCCGATACAACTGCTGGGTTAGATGGATTACGTGCTTCAAACAGTTCGGTTACACGGGGTAAACCTCCCGTAATATCGCCCGCTTTACCTATTGCACGTGGAATTTTCACCAGTACATCACCTGCATTAATAATATCATCGTCTTCTTTAACAACGTGAGCACCTAGAGGTAAACTGTATGTTTTAAGCACATTACCATCTTCATCAAGAATATGAACTTCTGGAGCTTTAGTCTTATCACGAGATTCGATAATGATTTTCTCTTTCAAACCAGTTTGCTCATCTGATTCTACCTTGTATGTTACATTCTCAATTACATTCTCGAATTTAATCTTACCTGTAACCTCCGAAATGATAACGGCATTAAATGGATCCCACTCACACACTACATCTCCTTTTTTAACTTGGACTCCATCTTTGAAATAAAGTTTAGAACCATAAGGAATATTGTGCGTAAGCAATACTATCTTCGTATTTGGATCTACAATGCGTAGCTCGACTAAACGACTTACTACAATTTGAATTTTCTTGCCAGCATCATCAACTGTGTCTACAACACGTAGATCGTCTAGTTCAAGAATACCATCATATTTGGTAACAATACTATGTTCTGTTGCAATATTAGATGCGATACCCCCAACGTGGAACGTACGCAAGGTAAGCTGTGTACCTGGTTCTCCGATAGACTGTGCAGCGATAACTCCAACTGCTTCGCCTTTCTGAACCATACGTCCTGTAGCTAGATTACGACCATAACATTTAGCACACACTCCTTTTTTAGATTCGCATGTTAATACTGAACGAATTTCAACACGTTCGATAGGCGAATTTTGGATTATTAATGCCGCTTCTTCTCTAATCTGATCTCCAGACTCAACTAGGACCTCTCCAGTCAACGGATGTTGAATATCATGTACCGATACACGTCCAAGAATGCGTTCGTAAAGAGAAGCTACAATCTCTTCGTTGTTTTTCAACTCAGTACATACAAGTCCACGCAGTGTACCACAATCCTCTTCGTTGATAATCACATCTTGTGATACATCGACTAAACGACGTGTTAAGTATCCTGCATCAGCCGTTTTCAAAGCGGTATCCGCAAGACCCTTACGAGCACCGTGGGTTGAAATAAAGTATTCTAATACCGACAAGCCTTCTTTAAAGTTAGAGAGAATAGGATTCTCGATAATCTGAGCTCCTTCTGCACCACTTTTTTGAGGTTTTGCCATCAATCCACGCATTCCCGATAGCTGACGGATCTGTTCTTTAGATCCACGAGCTCCTGAATCAAGCATCATATATACAGAATTGAAACCCTGATCGTCTTCTGACAATTGTTTCATCAAGATATTAGATAGCTTCGAGTTTACGTGAGTCCATGTATCAATAATTTGGTTGTAACGCTCATTATATGTAATGAAACCCATATTGTAGTTAGACAAGATTTGTTCAACCTCGTCATATCCTTCTTGTACGAGTGTTACTTTTTGCTCAGGAATAATTACATCATCAAGGTTGAAAGACAAGCCTCCACGGAATGCCATTATGTATCCAAGATCTTTAATATCATCCAAGAATTGAGCTGTTTTGGCAACACCTGAGAGTTTGATTACATTACCAATAATATCACGAAGCGATTTTTTAGATAGAATCTCATTGATGAAACCGACTTCGATTGGTGTATGCTGATTGACCATTACACGTCCCACGGTAGTTTCACGCATAATAATAGCCGACTCGCCTTTCTCGTCCAAATCTCTTACATATACTTTAATAAGTGCATGTATATCTACTTTTTTCTCATTATAAGCAATGATTGCTTCTTCTGGTCCATAAAAAATAAGCCCTTCGCCTTTTGCTCCTGGACGTATTTTTGTAATATAATACAGTCCTAGAACCATGTCTTGAGATGGTACCGTAATAGGTGCACCATTGGCAGGGTTCAAAATATTATGCGAAGCCAACATCAACATTTGAGCTTCTAAAATGGCATCATTACCCAATGGTAAGTGAACAGCCATCTGGTCTCCGTCAAAGTCAGCATTAAAGGCAGTACATGAAAGTGGGTGTAACTGAATTGCTTTCCCTTCGATCATCTTTGGCTGAAACGATTGAATACCCAATCGGTGTAGGGTTGGTGCACGGTTGAGTAACACAGGGTGTCCCTTCATCACATGCTCTAGAATGTCCCATACTACAGGCTCTTTTCTATCTACAATTTTTTTAGCCGATTTTACAGTTTTTACAATACCACGCTCTATAAGCTTTCTTATAACAAATGGTTTGTAAAGCTCTGCTGCCATATCTTTAGGTATACCGCATTCGTGCATTTTAAGCTCGGGTCCAACGACAATTACTGAACGTGCTGAATAATCGACACGCTTACCCAAAAGGTTTTGACGAAAACGTCCTTGCTTACCTTTCAAGCTATCAGATAATGATTTTAAGGGACGGTTTGACTCTGTTTTGATAGCACTCGATTTACGAGAGTTGTCGAACAATGAGTCTACAGCTTCTTGAAGCATACGCTTCTCGTTACGTAAAATAACGTCAGGAGCTTTAATATCTATTAATCGCTTCAAGCGGTTATTACGTATAATAACACGGCGATACAAGTCATTCAAATCGGATGTTGCAAAACGACCTCCATCTAAAGGTACAAGCGGACGCAATTCGGGTGGAATAACAGGTACTATTTTTACAATCATCCACTCTGGACGATTTTTACCTTTCGATCCACGGAATGCTTCAACAACTTGAAGTTGCTTTAACGCTTCATTTTTACGCTGTTGCGAAGTATCAGTACTAGCTCTATGACGAAGTGTATTAGCTAATGAATCAAGGTTGATTCTAGCCAATAAATCATAAACAGCCTCTGCCCCCATTTTAGCTATAAACTTATTGGGGTCAGCATCATCTAACATCTGATTTTCTTTAGGCAAGGTATCCAAAATATTCAAATACTCATCCTCTGTCAGCAAATCTCTGTCAGCAATACCATCTTCGATTTTTATACCGGCCTGAATTACAACATAACGTTCGTAATAGATGATGGTATCTAGTTTCTTGGTAGGTATCCCCAAAATATATCCCATTTTATTGGGAAGAGAACGAAAATACCAAATATGAGCTACTGGCACTACAAGGTGTATGTGTCCTGTACGCTCACGTCTTACTTTTTTCTCGGTAACTTCTACTCCACAACGGTCGCACACAATGCCTTTGTATCTGATACGTTTGTACTTTCCACAATGACACTCATAGTCCTTGATAGGACCAAAAATACGCTCGCAAAATAGACCGTCACGCTCTGGTTTATATGTACGATAGTTTATTGTTTCGGGTTTCAAAACCTCACCACTCGATGTCTCTAAGATTTCTTCGGGAGAAGCAAGACTAATCGTGATTTTCGAAAAGCTACTCTTTACTTTACTATCTTTTCTAAAAGCCATATATTAATTTTATATAAAGAGTTAAAATTTTATAGTGTAGCTATTAACCAACCCTTCGTTGGTTAATAGCTATATATAAGATATTTAATCAAGTGTTACACTAAGTCCAAGTCCTTTCATCTCATGTAACAATACATTCAATGATTCAGGAATACCTGCTTGTGGCATAGGTTCGCCCTTCACAATCGCTTCGTAAGCTTTAGAACGTCCCATAACATCATCAGATTTGACAGTCAAAATTTCTTGCAAAATGTGGGCTGCACCAAATGCTTCAAGTGCCCAAACCTCCATCTCTCCAAAACGTTGTCCCCCAAATTGAGCCTTACCACCGAGTGGCTGTTGCGTAATTAGTGAATAAGGACCGATAGAACGAGCGTGCATTTTGTCTTCCACCATGTGTCCTAGTTTCAACATATATATGATCCCTACAGTAGCAGGCTGATCAAAACGATCTCCTGTACCACCATCACACAGATATGCTTTTCCGTAACGAGGTACAGAAGCCTTATCAGTCCAAACATTTAAATCGTCCAAATTAGCACCATCAAAAATAGGAGTTGCAAATTTAACACCTAACTCTTTTCCAGCCCATCCAAGAACAGTTTCAAATATCTGACCCAAGTTCATACGTGAAGGTACACCTAATGGATTCAATACAATATCTACCGTTGTTCCATCTGGCAAGAAAGGCATATCCTCTTCTCTCACGATACGAGAGACGATACCTTTATTACCATGGCGTCCCGCCATCTTATCACCCACTTGCACTTTACGTTTTTTGGCAACATACACTTTAGCTACCTGAACGATACCCGAAGGTAACTCGTCTCCGATTGTTAGATCAAAGCGCTTGCGTTTCAGTTCAGCATCAAGCTCTTTATATTTACGCAGATAGTTTACAATAACGCTTTTTACAAGCTCATTTTTTTGATCATCTGCTGTCCATTTACTTACCTGTATCGATTCGAAATCGATATTATCAAGTGCCGATTTTGTGAATTTAGCACCTTTGGCAATCACATCCGTATTCAAGTAATCTTTTACCCCTTGCGACGTTTTTCCATCCGTAAGAACCAATAGCTTATCTACCAAAATAGATTTTTGTTTCGCCATTTTTTCTTCGTACTCTTCATCTAATTTAGGCAAAAGAGCTTTGCTCGATAATTTGGTTTTACCCTTCTTAGCTGCTTTAGAGAACAAATTCGTTCCTATAACAACCCCTTTCAAGGATGGTGAAGCCTTCAACGATGCATCTTTTACATCACCCGCTTTATCACCAAAGATTGCACGAAGCAATTTCTCCTCAGGAGAAGGATCAGATTCTCCTTTTGGAGTAATCTTACCGATCAAGATATCGCCAGGTCCTACACGAGCACCAATACGAACAATACCTCTTTCGTCCAAATCTCTTGTAGCATCTTCGCTAACATTAGGTATATCGGATGTCAATTCCTCTACACCACGTTTTGTGTCACGAACTTCTAATGAAAATTCTTCAACATGCACAGATGTAAAGATGTCTTCACGAACGATACGCTCGTTAAGTACAATCGCATCCTCAAAGTTATACCCTTTCCAAGGCATGAAAGCTACTTTCAAGTTTTTGCCAATAGCCAATTCACCATCCTCAGTAGAATAACCCTCTGTCAGAATTTGACCAACATCTACCCTATCACCTTTCGTACAAATAGGACGAAGGTCAATCGTAGTATTTTGATTGGTTTTTCTGAATTTAGGTATAATATAAGTTTTCACAGCATTATCAAAACTTACAAAGTCTTCATCAGCCGTTCTATCATATTTAATCTTAATTGTACTTGCATCCACATATACAATCTCACCTGCACCTTCTGCAACAATCTGTGTACGTGAATCTTTTATAAGCAAACCTTCGATACCCGTTCCCACAATAGGTGCTTCGGTACGAAGTAATGGTACTGCCTGACGCATCATGTTCGATCCCATCAACGCACGGTTGGCATCATCATGCTCAAGGAAAGGGATCAACGAAGCAGCAATAGAAGCAATTTGTGTTGGCGAAACATCCATCAACTGCACTTCTTCAGGACCTACGACAGGATAATCTGCATCCTGACGAGCCTTAATACGTGCATTCACAAAAGTTCCATCTTCATTCAAAGGAGCATTCCCTTGTGCTATAATTTTATCCTCCTCTTCTTCAGCTGCCAAATAAATTATACCATCCTGAGTCAGATTTACCTTTTTATTTTCTATCTTACGGTAAGGAGTCTCAATAAATCCGAGTTGATTTATTTTCGCATAAACACAAAGAGACGAAATCAGACCGATATTAGGGCCCTCAGGTGTTTCAATCGGACACAAACGTCCATAATGTGTAAAATGCACGTCACGCACCTCAAAACCAGCTCTTTCACGAGAAAGACCACCAGGTCCTAATGCAGACATACGACGCTTATGCGTAATCTCTGCTAATGGATTAGTTTGATCCATAAACTGAGACAAAGCATTCGTGCCAAAAAATGTATTTACTACTGACGAAATTGTTTTAGCATTAATCAAGTCAATTGGAGTAAACACCTCATTATCACGAACATTCATCCTTTCACGAATAATACGAGCCATCCGATTCAACCCTACACCAAATTGGTTATAAAGTTGCTCGCCAACCGTACGCACACGTCTATTACTTAAGTGGTCAATATCATCTACAATTGCTTTAGAGTTGATAAGCTCAATCAAGTACTTTATTATTTCTATTATATCTTCTTTAGTCAAAACACGAACGTCAACACTCGTATTCAGACCCAATTTTTTGTTAATCCTATAACGCCCTACCTCTCCTAAATCATAACGTTTTTCGGAGAAAAATAAACTGTTGATAACCTCACGGGCACTCGTATCATCAGCAGGCTCTGCACTACGCAACTGCCTGTAGATATGACGCACCGCATCTATTTCAGAATTACTAGGGTCTTTTTGTAATGTATTATAAATTATAGTGTAATCAGAAGCATTCTGGCTACTTTTATGCAAGAGTATAGAGCCTACACCTGATTCTAAAATAGAATCGATGTGATCTTTTTCAAGCACAGTTTCACGCTCAATAATAACTTCGTTACGCTCTATTGATGTTACCTCTCCAGTATCTTCATCAACAAAATCCTCCATCCATGTTTTAAGTATACGAGCAGCTAATCTGCGCCCTTCTACTTTTTTCAGATTCTGCTTGTTAACTTTTATTTCTTCTGCAAGATCAAATATCTCAAGAATATCTTTATCACTCTCAAAACCAATAGCTCTCAATAAAGTAGTTACTGGTAATTTCTTTTTTCGGTCGATATAAGCATACATCACATTATTGATGTCTGTAGCAAACTCGATCCAAGACCCTTTGAAGGGAATAATACGGGCAGAGTACAACTTACTACCATTAGCATGTACACTTTGTCCAAAAAACACCCCTGGCGATCGATGCAATTGTGATACAACCACACGTTCAGCACCATTGATAACAAAGGTTCCCTTTTCTGTCATATAAGGGATAAGCCCTAGATAAACATCTTGAATTACTGTATCAAAATCCTCATGATCAGGATCTGTACAATAAAGCTTTAATTTAGCCTTTAGTGGAACACTATAAGTCAAACCTCGTTCAACACACTCATCAATAGTATATCGTGGAGGATCAATAAAATAGTCCAAAAACTCTAAGACAAAATTGTTTCGAGTATCTGCAATTGGAAAATTTTCAGCGAAAACTTTATATAAGCCTTCTTTTTTTCTTCTTTCAGGTGGGGTATCAAGCTGTAAAAAGTCTCTGAATGACTTTAATTGCACTTCAAGAAAATCCGGGTAGTGTAAAGGATTCTTAATTGAAGCAAAGTTTACTCTTTGGTTTGTTGTGATTGGAGACATGGAATACTCTGTTTTTTTGAACTAATTATTTTTACGCAAAAAGGTCAAGAACCTCTTCGAAAGGAGGTTCTCAACCAACACCCTGATAAACAGGATCTTTTTGTTTTATTTAAGTTCAATTTCAGCTCCTGATTCT
>JBDLTH010000027.1:0-11527 GCA_039799165.1 Bacteroidota bacterium | reverse complement strand
GGGCTTAAAAGGTTGGCAAGTAACGGAATGTCCTGCAAAAGGCTAATCTCACCTAATCGGTCACAATTTGTAACCACTTCAGTTCTAGCAACACGAATTTCTTCTGTTTGGTAAACCTTGGCTGGCTCCGTAGGATAGCCATCAGCCAAGGTTGGTATCTCGGTGTTTTCTTCTTGCGGTGTTTTTTCAAAAGAGGTTTGTGAGATTTGTACGATCTCTGCCTCGCGCGCGCGCGCTAAAGGAGTACTTCCTTTATTAGGAGTATTAGAAGAAAAAGAAGAATAAGCTTTAGCTTCTTCTTTTTCTTTACCGTTATTGGGTATTACATATATGATATCCACTTTTTGTTGGACAGGGGTACTCAAATTTTTGCATAGGTCTCCTTGGTTTGGAGGGGTAGTAGATACCTTTTTTTCTAGACCGATCGCGCTATAAAAATGAGGCGTATCTTTCCATACTAAAAGATACATATTATTGTTAAATCTTTTTCCGTGATAATATTCAGTTCTAAAATCTCTAGTAAGTAGCCCTAACTTTTCTAATAAAACCAATTTTCTTCTTATTAACTCAGTAGTGCATTTATACCTGTTAGCCAAATACTCATAACCTATCTGCCACCCATAGCCTTTTAACTTTGATGAATAGACTACATTACCTTGAATATTTGTTTTTTTAGGTTTGTACCAAGACCTAGCTTCCGTGTAGATGTCAATAGCCAAATAATCAGGTTTCCCCTTCTTCGTAAGAATAATATTGTACAAAGCCTCTATTCTGATATTTCCTTCTTCCTTCAAGAGGTTCTTCGTATTATTAAATTCTAGGGCATGGGGTCTCATCTTCTTTTTATTCCCCCCTCTTTTTTTGCCTTTGATCTATTCTAGCTTTCTTCCTAATCTCCCTTTCTTTCTCAATAGCGATTTTTAATTGTCTAATACTGACATCCATATCATCGATAGATTCAGCTACTTGATTAAGTAGCACCCTGGTCTTTCTTAAAACGATCTCCAGTTGATAGCGGAGCTGCACACATTCGTCCGAACAACAGTCGTTGATGGACATTTTAATAAAATCAAAGTCATCATTAGTAGTTGCCCACTGATATATGCTTGATATAAATTTGCGTGTATCGTCAATTGTAAAATTCATTTTTTTTCTTCAATTCATCAATTAAACTCAGCAAAGTAACTACATCATTAAAAATAGAAGGAGTTGGATTACTATCCTGCATCATCATTCTCTTAAGACGGCTTGCTACAGTCTCCACGTCATCCATATCTAAAAGCTTTTTCATACGATCTCCTTAAATATCTTTCTGGACAAAGAAACACTTTAAATACTCATCGTTAATAACAATGTGATGTTCATCATTTTGAAATTTGTTCTTGCTTCTAGAGGGAATGACGCCATGCTTTTCAAAATAATTTAAAAATCGACGAACAGTCTTTGGACTGATATTAAAGAGAATGGCCAATTTTTTTATGGAGATGACGCCTTGAAAACAAATAGTCTTATTTGATATCGAAATACCAGACACTATGTTTTGAAGATATCCTATATATTTCACGTTTATTTTTTTTTCTAAAAAAGTTGCTCCTATTAAATCAACATCACAAAATATTTTCGTTCTCATCTACTTTTTCTCCTAAATAAGATTTGAAAAAAAGACTTTATCAGTTATAAATATTAAAGGAAAGGGTCATGGTTGTCCCAATCTTAACCTTAATTAACTAATAAAATGATAGATTACTTTTTAATAATTTCTTTTCTTGCCTATTTAGCTTTCTTCTCAATAAAATCTTATAAACAGGTAAGCAGTATCAATGCATTCTCTCTCGGTAGACGAAAAGTTTCTACAGCCGCATTAGGAGCTACTATCACGGCTACATGGATAAGCGGCAGTGGTTTTACCTTGAAATTAAACGAATTTTATAAAGAAGGATTCTCTTTTTTTATCGCTTCTATTGGAATGTCCATTGGTATGGTTATCCTAGCATTATGGATAGTTCCAAAAATGCACCGATTTTTAGGAAAATTATCAATTGCTTCGATAATGGGTGAGGAGTACGGGCAAACAGTAAGAATTATCACGGCTATCCTAGGTTGCATTGCAGCTTCCGGTAAAGTTTATATCCAATTTAAAATTATGGGTACTGTTTTATATTACATGCTACCGTCTTTAAATGAACCTATCTGTATTGTGATAAGTAGTGCTATCGTAATCTTTTATTCATTCTCGGGGGGAGTGGACGCAGTTGTGCATACAGATAAAATTCAAGCTGTATGCTTTGCTTTATCATTAGTAATAGGAGTAGTATTACTAAATACTATTATAAAATACGAAACACCTAGTCATAATTTAGGAGATCATTTTTATCCTAGTCACCTACTTACTTTAGATACTGGACAGCAAATAGATCTATTTTTTCTTTGCGGATACTTTTTAATCCCTTCAATGTCTCCGCAGACAGTACAGAGAGTATCAATGGGCATCAACTTAAACCAAGTAAAAAAAGCTTATTTATGGTCATCTTTAGCATTAACTGCGTTTTTATTTGCGGTATGCTACTTTGCGTGGCTTCTTTTTCAAATTAATCCACATATTGCTCCCAACAAGATACTTTTAACTTTATTAGATTTGTTCACTTTCGACGGGACTAAGGCAATATTAGTTATTGGTATAATCTCAATGTGTATGTCTACGGCCGATTCAAACTTAAATATCGCCGCAGTTTTAATTGCAAATGATACTTATAAGCTAAACACTTTTGACAAATTTCAAAAACTATATTTTGCAAGGGGAATGACTATTATTATAGGTTTATTGTCTTTGCTTTTTTGTTTCAAGGAAGGAAGTTTACTCGACATAATTATCTTTGCACACACCTTTTATATGCCAATTATCGTCCCTCCATTTCTTGCAGCAACATTCGGCTTTAAAACGACCGAACGGTGTGCGCTTATTACTATGGGAGTTACGTTCGTTTTCGTAGTCATATTTAAATTTATTCTTAAGTATAAATTTAATATCATTGCTCCTGCTATGCTGTTTAACCTAATTATATTAGCTACAAGCCATTACCTAATTGAGAAGTGGGAAGTTTTAAAGTGTTTTGGAATCACGAGTAAATTGAAGGAGGCTAAGAATGCCTAAAATGGGTGACTTAAAAGTATTATACTCCCCTGTCTTTAAACAATGGAGTATGTAAAATCACTCTATATTTGACTTGCCAATCTATTTAAATCCACTAATGATGTAGCATTTAGTTTTTGTGATACTACCTCCATTTTTCTAACCCCGCTATAGCCTCCGACTGCATTCGCCGCACTTAGCATTAGTGCGAGCGAATGGTCTGTGAGCAAAACATTTTGGCTCATATGTACCTCAAAAACGTCTCCTACTTTACATACGGTTTTAAGGTTTGACAAGAAGTTATAGGCCTGACTAGGTTTAAGAGTTGCGGCCAGCTTTGCCCTGTACTGCGTTTCATCGCTTCTATGTATTATTGCTCTCTGTTCTACTTCGGCTAGGTAACTCTCCCTCTCTGCTTGCGTCGTATGAGCTATCACCTCGGCTTCTGGTGCCCTAGTTAGGATTTTAAAGCCTGTGTTAGCGGTTTTAACAGCATCTCTCCCCTCGTATCGATAAACCTTTCTCATATAAGCCATAAATGCTGCCTTAGAGGGAAACTTATGCTTAGACTCCTTAAGCTTCCTAGACATATCCAGCAATATCTCATTCATGGCGTTTAGGGTAAACTCACGACCTGAACGCCTTTGAAGTTCCGAGCAATCCTTGGCAGTTAGCGGATAGTGTTCACCTAAGGTCTTTAGTTGATCGTATTGTTTAAACTTAGGCGAGTAAACCTTAGCTTGGGAAGAATTAGAATTTTTACAAAAACTAGATTTACTAGATCTATCTTTTATATATTTTTCATCTTTATATATAGAAGCGTTTGTATAACCACACGCTTTAACATTTTTGTAATATTTATATGGATTGTTTAGTATGTCTTTTCCATTGTCAGTATACTGAAAGACAATCACATTATGTCTTACTATTCCATCAATCTTTACAGTCTTTCTCCAGTTGCTGTGAAATATATGAGCAAATTGCTTTCTCAATTGTATAATTTGCCATTTTTTACAAAGAATAATATCCTCAATTGCTTCATAAGATAAATAAGCCTTACCGCTTGAATCTCTATTTATCTTATTTTCAATATTTCCTATTAGAGTTTTGGCTTTTTCTGCTAGGAGTTTACTGGGATCATTATCACATCGAATTATATTCCAGTCCCTTTGTGTAATGGTAAATTTGGATTTTCTTTGCTCGCAGCTAAAGTCAGTGTAGTAGACTTGTGCACTCCGGTATATAGGTCTTGGAGGTTCCTGCTCCTGTTGTAATGCTATCACGCCAATCTCTTAAATTATATTAACACTAAAAAAGAGGTGTTGACTTTTTGACAAGACTATACTATTCTGAAGTTGTTCAGTTTTGCGTTATCTGTCAAAAACGCACCTCTTTCTTTCTATACTCGGTAAATTAGTTAGTGCCGCCAAGCTTAAGAACTAATTCACTCCTCTTCTTAAAATACAAATATTTAACTGTTGTCCATATACCCTTTTAAAATTAAATCCTTGGGTGCTGGTAGAAAATCATTTATTATTTCTACTTTTCCTATTTCACCCTTACTGTACTTTATTTTCTTTTTCATTGTAAATGTATCCTTAAAATAAATCTGAATGCGTTTTATTTTACCTAACATTCTTTTACAGGCTAATCATGACGCTTATTCTTGTCAATTAAATTTATTGATATTTCTCATTATTTTTATATGATAAATAAATATTATTTTAAATTGATAAGTTGTAAGGATAAATTATATTATGAGTGATATAGAAAAGAAATATTATCAAACATTTGAATCTATCCGTAAGGTTGATGATAAAGGTCATGAATATTGGTTAGCTCGTGAACTGGCTCCTTTGCTTGAATATCAAGATTGGAGAAATTTTTGTAGAGTGATTGATAAAGCAAAAACTAGCTGTAAGCAGGCAGAATATAAGGTTAGTAACCATTTCGGTGATATCACCGAAATGGTTACTATTGGTTTGGGAGCACAAAGAAAGATACGAGATATTAGACTGTCCCGCTATGCTTGTTATTTAATTGTCCAAAACGCTGATCCATCTAAAGCTGTAATTGCTAATGGACAGACATATTTTGCTATCCAAACTCGTAAGCAAGAATTGCAAGACGAAACGAGTTTTACTCAGTTATCAGAAGATGAACGCCGTATTATCTTACGTCATGAAATGACAGAGAATAATAAAGCTTTATCGGCAGCTGCAAAAGATGCTGGTGTTAAAACTTCATTGGATTATGCAATATTTCAGGATCACGGATATAAAGGACTTTATGGCGGTATTGGAGCAAAAGAAATACATGGGCGTAAAGGTTTAAAGAAAAACCAAAAAATCCTTGACCATATGGGAAGTAGTGAGCTTGCAGCTAATCTATTTCGTGCTACTCAAACGGAAGAAAAGTTAAGACGTGATCAAATAAAAGGAAAAATAAACGCTAACCACACTCATAGCGAAGTTGGTAAAAAAGTACGAAAAACTATAAAAGAATTAGGTGGAACAATGCCAGAATTATTGCCTACTCCTCATAAAAGTATAGGTCAATTAGAACAAAAAAAAACTAAAATAAAGGAAGAAACTATGAAAGACAAAGAACTGCTTATGAAGGCTATCGATAATCTAGATATTTACGTTGCGACCCGGCGTGCTACTTTAAAAGCTTTAATAGATCTTTCTGTTGATGGGGTGGCCTCAATAAGTCCTACTTCTTTATCTAGATTAATTAAAATAGGTAGAGGCATTATATATAATAATTTGCGAATTCTAGAAGAAGACGGCTATATAAAAAATATAGGGAAAGCCAGAAATAGAATAGGTTTATATAAACTAAACGAAACAAAACTAGAAGAAATAATTGAATTACACAAAAAGAAACTTAAATATTTTTGACGTTATACTAAAAAATAATTGACAGTATAGCTTTTCTCCCTTATACTAACCTCATAACTAACTTATGAGGTCACTATGAAATACCCACAATCATTCTTAAGTCCACTATTAGCACAGGCAAAATTGCGTTTTTCTGGAAATAATAGTGGCGGCTCAACTCCGCAATCTAGTATAATTGCAACCAACCATTGCAGTAATACTATGACAACTAACTCTAATATCTCCGAAATACCTACTTTTCACCAAGTTAAAGAAGAGGAGCAATATACTGATATAGGCGTGCCACTTTCCGATATTGTGGCGACATTCTCTCGCAGAGCAAAAAGCATATATGAGAATTTTGAAATATCTAACCGAGGGAAAGAGACGCTAGAAAAAGCTGATAAGTTTGGTATTGAGTACGACCCTAACAACATTGATTTTCTTACTGTGCTTGCTAAAGTGCGGGAATTTGAAAAAGTCATAGCTCGGGCAGAAGAGCGAGGCATAAATTGGAAGCACTTTGGTTATCACACAATCACTACTTTAGGACTGAACAGCATTGAACAAATAGTTGAGGATGAAGAAAGAGAGGAAGAGGCTATTTATAGAAAACAGTCCTATTTAGACTTTGCCACAACTCGTGGCTTGGAGGCGTAGTATGACAAAAGAACCAAAAGAAATGTTTTCAGCAGTATTTGAGAAATATGATAATGCTTCTGAGGCGCATAAAAGAAAGACACATTTTAGTGATGTGAGGAGTAGAGAAGGAGGAGTAGTAAAAAAGTATATAGTCTTTGATGAAAAAGTATCCTCTACTATACCAAAAGAGTTAAGTTTAGGCGAATTTGTAGCCTTTTTAGCTGATGTTGAGTTTAAGAATATTCAGTTTTTAAATGTATTTGAATTAAGTGGGGCATAATTTAAAGAGGAAATATGCAGTATTTAGAAGCGTTATTTAAAGATATTGACGAAAACAGTAATAAAACCAACAAGATTCGTCGAAAAGCCTGGGAAGAGAAAACTTGGATAGAAGGCGGATCGCATGGCGCAATGCGGGCATTGCGTCATTATACTAGCGAAAGTGATTGGACAGAATATAAACCTGATATTGAAATGTTAGAGGATGACTGGGAAGTATATCATAATGTAGAAAGTAAATCTTTATTTACGGCGGTATTTGAGAAATACGAGTACGGGAAGGAAGTACTGAGAAAAAAAACACATTTTCGTGATGTTAGAGTAAGAGAGGGAGGCCTTGTATCTCGGAAGTTAGTTTTTGATGAAGATGTTTCAAGTAAGATAGTAGGTCATTTAACATTAGGTGAGTATGTAGCATTTTTGGCAGATATTGAATTTAGGAATATCGAATTTGAGTATCCGCATAAATTATCTAACGAGGTATTATGAGAGTAGAACTAGACAGAGAAGAAGTGATCGGCTTGCAAGAAACTGGGATGCTCCAAAAAGAAGTTGCAAAAAAGCTGGGTGTCTCAGTGAAGACGTTATCCAACTTTATGAAAGAAAATGGTATTGAAACCAGAAAGCCTACTAATTACAAAAAGGTCAGCTTGTATGAAGAAAAAATAACTATCATTAATAGTGTCAATACTGGCTACACACATATGGCAATTGAAAAAAAACGAACTATTAAGAATGACGATAAAAACCTTTTTATTCCTGAAAAATGGAATTGGAGGGGTTATGCGTAGTCAGGAAAAAGAGAATTGGCTAAGAGAGAGAAAAAGCTATATTGGCGGTAGTGATATTGCTTCTATCTGCGGCTTAAACAAATACAAGTCGGCTATGGGAATATATCTAGAGAAGACTTCTAGCAATATTGAAGAAACTCCAACTAGTGGTGCTATAGAATGGGGAACTCTTTTAGAGGATACTATTGCCAATGCTTATTCAATAAAAACCGGGTTTACTATTGAGGTAGAACCTAATGTTATACGCCACCCTGAGCATAGTTTTATCGCTGCTAATATAGATAGATGGGCAAATGGGAAGAAACATATCTTAGAATGTAAGACGGCGGGTTATATGATGTCTAAGGAATGGGGGCAAGAATATACCGATCAGATTCCAGAAAATTATTTGTGCCAAGTCGCTTATTATGCAGCTATTTGTGATGTTGAGAAAGTAGATATTGCAGTACTTATCGGGGGCCAAAATTTTCGTATCTATACATATAATCGTAATAGAGACTTTGAAAGTAAGTTGATTAAAGTAGCATATAACTTTTGGCATAACAATGTTCTAAAAGGGATTCCGCCTGAAGCAACCTCAACAGATGACATATTGGCACTCTATCCTAAAGCTCAAGAGTTTATGCTAGAAGCTGATAATGAGATAGTCGATAAAGTTATGAAGTTGCAGGAGCTAAAGAATGAGGAAAAGAATATATGCAACGCCGCCCGAAGTCTCCAATTTGAAATACAAAACTTTATGAAAGATGCGGATATTTTAGTAGATCATTCTGGTAATTGCTTGGCTACTTGGAAAAATTCAAGTCCGAGGGTTGCCCTTGATGTTAAGCGTTTACAAGAAGAGCATAATGATATCTACCTGCAATATGCTAAAGAGAAAGAAGGCACAAGAATGTTTTTAATAAAATAAATAGGTTTAAAATGAGTAACTTAACTACAATTAATTCATCTAATAGTTCATTAGATATGTTTGAAATGATGGACAAAGCATATAAATTTGCTGGAATCATGGCAAAATCAGATATCATTCCCGCTCATTATCGAGGCAAACCAGAAAATGTATTCATCGCTGTACAAACGGCATATCGCATGAACTTAGATCCAATGCTAGTGATGCAAAATACTTTTACTATCAGTGGCAAACTAGGAATGAATAGTACATTTGCCATATCATTAGCTAATAAAAGCGGTTTATTCTCAAACGGTATTAGATATAAATCTGAAGGTGAAAATGATAATTTAAGGATTACCGCCTATACCAACCTTAAGCATACTAACGAAGAAATAAGTTATACTATAGGTATGAAAGAAGCTATCGCCGAAGGATGGACAAAGAATCCTAAATACAAAAGCTTGCCTACACTTATGTTGAGTTATAGAGCTGCAACTTTGCTTATTAGGACTCATGCGCCTGAAGTAATGAACGGTATGCATATGGTAGAGGAAATAGAAGATATTACGTTGAGCCGTAATGTAACTCCAAAAGCCCAAACTTTAAGCGCAAGATTAGATGATTTAATAAATGTTGAAGAAACAAATATCCCTGTGGCAGCAAAACTTTCAAAACTAGTTTTAACTCACAACGTACCAAATGAGGTAGTTTATAAATGGTGTGAAAAAGCAGGAGTTTCCGCGCTCAATGAGTTAGATGACCAAAAAGCTACATCATGTATAGAATATATCAATAACAATTATATTAATGAAGCAGAAACCTTGAGTTGTAAAGATTTATAGTGTTTAAAACAGCAAAAACAATGTTAGCAAGATTATTAAATAAAGGAGATCAAAAATGAGAAGGGGTTGTAACGAAATTGACAAACATATAGGGAGTAAAATACTCTCACTAAGACTTGCTCTAGGACTTTCTCGTGATCAACTTGCAAAGAAACTCGATGTCACTCAGCAACAACTACAAAAATATGAGAAAGGTACAAATAGGATTTCTGTCAGTAGATTGGTTGTAATCGCAAAAGCTTTGTCGCAAGGCGTATCTTATTTCTACGAAGGATTGGAAGCAGCCAATAGTGAGCCTGTAGTAACTCAACATCAACGCATGTGCATCGAAGTATCCCGTAACTTTATGAAAATAGAAAGCGCTAAAAATCAAACGGCAGTCAATATTTTAATAAAGTCGTTAGCTTGTGATTCTAGATCTATGTTACCTTAGGTACTAATCTATTTAAATCTTTTTTAGGATCTTCTTCTTGTTCTGGTGATAAATTAATATCATTACCAGTTACTAGTTTATTAGCAAGTTCTACGATTTCTTCATATAAATTGTTAGAGCCAAATATATATTTAGAAAAAACAACAGTCCCAGCTAATATACCAAATATGAAAGACCAATTTAAAATAATCAAAGCAATAAATAATTTAGATTCTGCAATGAAATTGGCAATACGCTCTCTAAGCATTGTTTCCCTCATTAAATAAAGTAGCCTCGGCAAGCCTTCTGTTAACAAGGCCACGTAAAACCTTACCATTAGCTTGGTTTATTTTTGAAAATTCTGTTATAGCCCCCTTATAATCTTTATTATTTAGTTTTTTTAATCCTAAACTACGAAGAAAATGACCGCTTCCCCAGTTGTATACTAAGCTTACAAGAGCATCGAATTGATTCTGGTTTAGAGGGGCTTTAACTAAAGTATTTACTGTGTTTTCAGCAATATCTGCATCTTGATCTAACAATGCTAATGCTTCCTTTTCTGTAAGCATTGTATAAGTTTCGCCATTTTGGATAACATGACCATAACCTATTGTAGCTTTACCAGCTGGACATAAATACTTTTTAGAAGAAAACCCTTCGTATTTTTTTATTAATTCAAGTCCTTTTGATGATATTTTCATGTAAATTAGACTTCCATTATTTTTACAGGATAAATAGCTTCTACCTGCTTTTTCTTTAAAACATACAGAGGCGTTTTTATTCCCTTAACATCTTCAATAGTAACGGTATCATCTTGCCAAAAGCACAGAAAATCACATACATACTTAACATTAGCAGGCAAATGAAAAGGGACTTGTCTTAGAAAAAATAATAATTCACCTGATTTTTCGAGTAGTCTAAGTTCTTTATAGCGTCTCGCCTCTTTTCTTGAGGCGAACTTAATACCATCAAGTTCTGTAGGAATTGCTCTGAATTTGTGTTTTAACACTACAGGCTAATCTCAAGTTTAATTTGCCTATTTCCCATAGATTTGTCTAAATCCCTATCCAGATAATTCTTAATATTTTGGAAAACTTTATAAGTAATATGATTCGCTAACTCATCAGACAAATCATTACATTCCTCATGCTCTTCATGTTTATTTTCTCCTTCCATATTTGATCTCATAAAGTCAAATACAGGCGAAATATTAAACATGTTATTATCTATTTGTCTTGGCTTTTTAGAGGCAATAGTTTTTTTGTCCTTAGAATCTTCTAAAATTGGATTTATACTGCGAGCATCATAAGGTTTGTCCATCTTAGGAAAACGCTTTACCATAATCTCTTTGTGTTCAATCATTTTAGGTAGATTAAAGCTATTTTTATTTTGTTTATCTAAAAATGAATGAATAAGACCATCAATTGAGTTTTCATGACCACTCATAACTTTAGGCATAGCAATCCCTTTAATTAATGGGTTAGCTGTACGAGTATTATAAGGTTGTGCAGCTTGAGGAAAGCGTCTAACCATATTTTCTTTGCGTTCAGCTATTTTAGGCAAATTAAAACTATTCTTAGGTTGCTTATCTAAAAATGATCCCGCAATTTCTTTCATATCACTTTCATGAGATTTCATAAATTTTGGTATAGATATC
>JBDLTH010000026.1:0-13018 GCA_039799165.1 Bacteroidota bacterium | reverse complement strand
AACTATCGAATAGACAATTATCCCGATGGCAAAAGAGACAATGTAGACCTTACATTAGATTTGTTGAATCCTCTGTGTAAAAGTTATTCTATTATAAAAGATGCAGAGTTTAAAATATATTCGAGCGAAGAGGAAAAGAATAAAATAAAAGCATATTTACTGTCAGAGGGTCTTGATTTAGATAAACCTATACTTATCTGTGCCGTAACAGCACGCATAGAGTCTAAAGTGTGGTCAAAACAAAAAATGCAAGAAATATTACAACGAGTTATTGATAAATATCCTAATGTTCAGTTAGTTTTCAACTATGGAGGAGAGCGAGAAAAAGCTTCTGCTACTGATATTTATAATGAGATGAACAAGCCATCGTCTATATTTATTGATGTTGAGGCTAAAAGTTTAGAAGAACTTCGAGCTCTATTAGCTATATCGTCTTTTTTCTTTGGTAACGAAGGCGGACCACGTCACATTGCTCAAGCCGTAGGCACCCCCTCGTTTGCAATATACCCCCCTAATGTAAATAAAACAACGTGGCTACCCAATCCCAACACGTATAATCAAGGAATTGAATTAGCAGATATTAATGAGACAGCAGCTAGTAACAAGCAATTGACTTTTGAGCAAAAGTTAGACTTAATAGATGTTGACTCGGTATGGAAACAATTAGACAAAATGTTAGGAAAAATATGAAAACGGCGTTGTTAATAAGTACATACAATTGGGTCGAGGCTTTAGATGTAATACTCGCAAGTGTCAAAAAACAAAGCCTAATGCCCAATGAAATACTAATAGCTGATGATGGCTCAGGAGAAGCCACAAAACGATTGATTGATGAATACAAAAAAACAATCCCTATTCCGATTAAGCATATTTGGCACGAAGATAAAGGTTTTAGAAAATCTATAATTTTAAATAAAACAATTGCAAGTAGTGATTCTGATTATATTATACAAATTGATGGAGACTGCATTATCAATAAATATTTTGTAGAAGATCACATAAAAAACGTAATACCTAAAACATATCTATACGGATCGAGAGTTAATACTCGGGAAAAATATCTAAAAAGGATACTCGGAAAAAAGATTACTAGCTTTCACCTATTCTCAAAGGAGATCAAAAATAACGGAAGAACAATCCGTATAAATCAACTGGCAAGACTCTACTCGTCACAAGATACAATTTCGCATAAGATAAGAGGATGCAACCTTTCTTTTTGGAGGAATGATTTTATTGATATAAACGGATATAATGAAGATTTTGAAGGTTGGGGTGTAGAAGACTCAGAAATGGCAATACGATTACATAATAATAGAGTACGATGTAAGAGGCTTAAATTTAATGGAATCATGTATCATTTATATCACAAAACTGAATCGCGTGAAAATTTTGAAAAAAACAGATTGCTCGAAAAATTGACGAAGGATCAATTCCTAATCCGATGTAATAATGGGATAAATAAATATTTGTAGAGTATAAATCTCCTTTCACAAGCCACAGTTAAGTGAGAACTGTAGATGTTTTGTTTGTTCTTTTATCTAACAAGGAAGAGCCTGCATATAGCAGTAACTACTAAACTCAGCCTACAATCAATCTCGATAGTCGTCCCTTAACAAGTCGAACTAGGATATAATTTATAAAACATACTTTCTTGTATTATTTCAATAATATGGGCAAGTATCTTTTTGTAGATGTTCATCCTCCTTTTGAAGTTAAAAGCCGCTGCTGCAAGTAGTACATTGGTACTATCGCCCGTAATTCCCTTATAAAAATTTCGCCCAAGCCTGTGGTCTGACTTGAGATGCCCTATTATAGGTTCTATTGCCGCTCTTCGCTTAAATTGTTTCCTTAGTTTTCGTTGTTGGTAACTGTTTAAGGTTTTCGAATTGAACGGTTTGGGTATTTGTATGAGCGTGTCTCCAATTTTAGATTTTCCTTTGTATCCTCTGTCAGCGGTAATTGTTTTTGGTGGTCTGCCCAGTAATCGTTCATGTTGTTCAAGAGCCGATTCAAGGGTATGTCCGTCATACGGATTACGATAGCTTATTGCACCAACTATTACTCCCGTATGCTGGGTGTAAAGGATAGATACTTTCTTTGAGAATCAATTCGCAACCCTTCTCGCCCATGCGATGACGAAAGTGCACCAAATCACTCGAGGCACAAGGTGGATGAGCCACGAAGTCTTTTTGTCCACAGAAGTATTGGTAGTAATTGTTTTCTGCCCATTGTTCTACAATGCTTTCATCGGATAGATTACGCACATGTTTGAGTATTAGCAAGCCAACCATCAGACGAATGGGTTTGGCTAGACAGTCATTATCATGGTAATAAAGAGGGGAAAAGGCTCTCTCAAACATCTGGCAATCCACTTTATTGGCTAGAATATAAAGAGGATGTTTTTGATTCAAACTATCTTCCAATGAGAAGAACAAACTCTTTTGAGAATCTGTTTTACTTGGTGTCAACATAATAAATCTGCAAGAAATGATACCTAAAGATACATATTCTTGCAGATTCACACAAGTATTTTGTCAGATAATATATTGGAAATATACTTATTAGCCTGTTGTTAAGGGACGGCTACCTATTGATAAAATGAAAAAAAAGAATGACGAGTTGTGTATAAAGCCTTGTAAATCATTTTTATTAAGGAGATCAATTTTATATCAAATAATTAACCCATCTTTTATATGAATCGTTCGATCTGTAATTTTAGCAAGATCTTCATCATGTGTTACAATAACAAATGTCTGAGATAATTGATCTCTCAGATTAAAAAACAGTTTATGTAGTTCTATTTTGGCTTCAGTATCAAGGCTTCCAGAAGGCTCATCAGCAAGTATCACTGCTGGGTTATTTATTAAAGCACGAGCAACAGCAACTCGCTGTTTTTCACCTCCCGAAAGCTCGTTAGGTTTGTGCTCTAGTCGAGAAGACAAACCTAATAGATCGAGTAATTCCTTAGCTCGTTTTTTCGCTTCCGATTCTTTTGTTTTAGCTATAAGTGCAGGAATCATGACATTCTCTAGTGCAGTAAACTCGGGTAATAACTGATGAAATTGGAACACAAAACCGATATTCTTATTTCTGAAATCGGATAGCACATTATCAGTATACCCCAAAAGAGATTGCCCATTAATAATTACCGAGCCAGAATCTGCTTTATCTAATGTTCCTATTATCTGTAAAAGCGTAGTTTTTCCAGCACCACTAGTTCCAACAATGGATACAATTTCGGCTCGATTAACCGATAGATTAATACCCTTAAGTACTTGTAATTGTCCGTAATTTTTGGTTACACCTCGAACGTCTATCATTATATCTCTTTTAATAAAACCCATAAGAGGACAAAAATACGATAAATAATTTTTTCACAGCAATCAAAATTTGGGAGCGGTATACACAATTTTACTTATACAGTAAAAAAATACAATTCTTTTTGTTCATGTCAGGTAGTTGTTTAGCCCAACTACCAAGGGGTAATGTTTTGATAAACTCATCTTCGCATGTTATGTTTATTGCTATACATAACTTCGTAGCTACATTACAATTTTTCAAAATATCTTCGACCAGTTTAGCATTACGATAAGGCGTTTCAATAAATATCTGCGTTTGATCTTCATGAAAGATGCGCTGTTCCATTTGCTTTATTTTTTTCAACCGCTCTCCTCCATCAATCGGCAAATATCCTTGAAAAGCAAAGCTTTGACCATTAAAACCTGAAGACATCAAAGACAGTAATATCGAAGAGGGACCGATTAAGGGAATTACTTTAAAGTTTTTATCTTGAGCAATAGCTACAATGTCTGCACCTGGATCAGCTATCGCTGGGCAACCCGCTTCTGAAATAACACCTACATCACACCCTTGTAATAGGGGCTTAAGATAAGTATCTATCTGGTCTATATCCGTATGCTTATTAAGTTCAAAGAAAGTCAGGCTATCAATATTAATTGATGAATCTACTTTTTTCAGAAATCGACGAGCCGACCGTATATTCTCTACGATGAAATAGTTAATCTGTAAAATAACCTCTTTGTTATATTGCGGCAAGACCCTTTCAATTGGAGTTTCGCCAAGAGTAACGGGAATTAAGTATAAAGAAGCCTGCATACACTTTTAATTTAGAATACGAAAGTAGTCATTTTTTAGCTTAGCACCCTCAATATATATTTACTCAGCACTTATTTTATGGCTTCTAGATGTTTGATAATACATGATTGCCTTTTTCAACAGCGTAGAGTCAACCTCAGGTTGTGAAACCAATTCTAATTTATCTTCTTGCTTTACAACCTTATATTGATTTACTTTTCGAGTAGGAGAGAGTACTGTTAATACATCATCCTGCCAATATCCTAAGTTTTGATAAGTTGCTACAAAAGCTCTCGATTGATAAGTTGCTGAAAAGATATTCTGACCATAAAAATACGACTCATACGAAAGATTTAGTAAACCAAATACGGTAGGCATCAAGTCGATCTGAGAAACCAATTTATCAATTCGTTGTGGTGTAATAAAATTGGGTGCATATATGAGTGCTGGGATATGGTACTTATCGAGAGGAATACTCGTTTTACCAGCACTCGAAGCACAATGATCGGCAGTAATCACAAAAATTGTATTATTGAACCAGCTTTTAGCTTTAGCCTGTTCAAAAAACTTGCCAAGTGCGTAGTCGCTATATTTTACGCCCCCACTTCTCGATTTAGAATTGGTTGGAATATCTATTTTACCTTCGGGATACGTAAAAGGTCTATGATTGCTTACAGTCATTACATGTGCAAAAAAAGGTTGTTGTCCCAATACATTGTTATCAAACACTTTGATTGCATTTCTGAACAAATCTTCATCGCATACACCCCAAATATTCTGAAACGTAATGTCTGTAGGATTGATTTTCTTCTTATCGATCATTTCATAGCCATTGCCTCCAAAAAATGTCTCCATATTGTCAAAATAACCATCGCCACCATACAGATACTGAACATTGTACCCTTTCTGTTTTAACATATAACCCGTACTAAACAAACTGTCGTTGTTGGGTTGTTTAACAAGGCTTTCGCCAGGGCAAGGGGGTAAACTCAATGTTACAGCTTCTAAGCCACGTACGGTACGGTTTCCTGCGGCATACATTCGATCAAAAACCAAACTTTCACTAATCAGTCGATCCAGATTTGGCGTAAGGCTCTCGCTGTTTCCATACTGTTTCAAAAAAGAGGCACTCATGCTCTCGACAGTAATTAGTACTATATTTTTTCGAATTTCGGGTAACGAGTCATGCACACTACGCTTAACCGAAGAGTTTGTTGTGCCATAAACAAGTTGTACCTGTTCACGCAACTCATGTGCTGACAATGTGGGGTAAAATGTATTGTAGTCTAGCTTACTATCCATAAATGCAGCATAGAATTTGTATGCTCCATTTGCCTGCAGTTCATTTACAAATATTTTAGAACTGATAACTTTTTCAGTTATCGTCTTAACCCCATAACAAGACAAAGCAACAAGAGCAAAATAAATGAAAGTAGCGGGAATATTCGTCCAAATAGCTTGTGTTATATCGAGCTGTGGCAAGGATTTTTTCAATAAGAAAAAGCTAATAAAGAGAGACAGTATGACCAATACCGAAAACAGGGGTATGATAGGATATGACTCAAAGATATTGCCAATCACCTCATTTGTATATACCAGATAATCGACAGCTATAAAATTGTATCGAACACCAAACTCATTCCAGAAAAAGTATTCGGAAACCGCATTGATAAATATGCACAGAATGTACAGAAAGAAGCAAACCGAGAAGCTTACCTTACTCCATATTGGGCGTATTTTAGGTGCAAAAAGTCGCAGCCCAAAGCTTATGGCTTTGTATAATAAGAAATACTGGGCTATACGAGGAACAACACCTCCGTATTGATGAAAAATAGAGTCTGTAAATGCAGTATAACAAAACGCTAGAGTCCAAAACGAAAAGATAATATAGCCAAATGGCTTCCTGTATTTATCATTCGAAATCAAAGCTACGTTTAGCCAGATGAAAAAGGATAGAATAATCCCTAAACACACATCATTGATAAAACCAACTGAAAAAATCTTGATAGTCTCTAGTAGTGTAAACGTATCTTCTGTTTCACGATGAAACATCAAGATTACTCGCACAACAACACCTATTGCAGAAGAGAATAAAATGACTTGTCCCAGTGTCAACGCATAAAACTTCGATCTATTATTCAAAACACGTGGATTCATTTTTATACTATTTATTATATTCAATAAATTATTATTTATTTGGCTATCAGTAAAAAATAATTTTTCTTCCCTTTTTGTGCTAAAATATACTTCCCCTCGATCAGATACGAAGAATCGATCGTTTCGTCAGCATCTTCCAACTTACTTTTATTAATCATAACGCCTCCAGCTTGAATCATTTTACGCATTTCGCCTTTTGATGGAAACACAGGAGCTAACTGAGTCAACAAATTGATAGCAGAAACACCATCTTCTAATTCCACCTTTTTCACCTCGAACTGAGGAACACCCTCAAAAGCCTGTAATAAAGTCACTTCATCCAATGTTTTCAAATTTTCAGTCGTCGAATTACTAAAAAGTATTGCCGAAGCATTCACTGCCATTTCATACCCTTTTTGGGAGTGAACCATCACTGTAACCTCCTCTGCCAATCGTTTCTGCAAGGGGCGAAGGTGTGGTGCCTCTTTTTGTTCATCAATCAAAGCTTCGATCTCCTCTTTAGGCAATGCGGTAAATATCTTAATATATCTTTCAGCATCTGCATCACTTACATTCATCCAAAATTGGTAAAACTTGTATGACGATGTGTATCGAGGATCAAGCCATACATTGCCCGACTCAGTTTTTCCAAATTTAGTGCCATCTGCTTTGGTTATTAGTGGGCATGTCAGTCCAAAAGCCTCAGCACCTTTCACTCGACGAATGATTTCTGTACCAGTAGTTATATTACCCCACTGATCTGATCCTCCCATTTGCAACTTACAATCCATTGTTGTGAGCAGGTGCAAAAAGTCATAACCCTGTATTAGTTGATATGTAAATTCGGTAAATGACATACCATCAACCTCTCCTGTAAATCGTTTTTTAACAGAGTCTTTCGACATCATGTAATTTACAGTTATATGCTTGCCAATATCTCGAACGAACTCAAGGAAGGTAATCCCTTTCATCCAATCAAAGTTATTAACCAAAACAGCCTTGTTAGGAGCATCAGATTCAAAATCTAAAAATTTGGCTAATTGCTTTCTTATACCCTCCTGATTTTGGTGAAGCGTATCTTCATCTAACAAATTACGCTCGAGCGATTTGCCTGAAGGATCACCGATCATTCCAGTAGCTCCACCAATGAGAGCAATGGGACGATGCCCTGCTCGTTGGAGATGCTTCAGCATCATCACTCCTACTAGGTGTCCAATGTGTAACGAATCGGCAGTAGGATCTATCCCTACATATGCAGAGGTTAACTCTTTTTGTAGTTGTTCTTCTGTACCAGGCATTACATCCTGAAGCATTCCACGCCATCTGAGTTCTTCAACAAAATTCATCGTACTAAAAGTTTTATTTGTTTTATAGCTCAAATTTACGACTTCTTTTTCACATTTATGAATATAATAACTTCTTAAAACAAAAAACGACAACCAATTGGCTGTCGTTTTTATATCTATATTGAGCTAGTCCTTATTCTGAAACTACTTCGAAAGGTATTTCTACCGAAACTTCTTTATGAAGTTTTAGCAATGCCTTATATGATCCGATTTCTTTTACTGCATCTTTAATAACAATCACCTTACGATCAATGCTATATCCTAATTTAGTCAAAGACTCTGCAATCTGTATGTTAGTTACCGATCCAAAGATAGTACCTGTAGAGCTTGTTTTAGCACCAATAGAAAGAGAAACTCTCTCTAATTTAGCAGCAAGTTCTTGTGCATCTTTTTTGATCTTTTCTAACTTGTGGGCACGTTGTCTCAAGTTCTCCGCCAGCATTTTTTTAGCAGATTCAGATGCCATGATAGCTTTGCCTTGAGGCATAAGATAGTTACGTGCGTAACCGTCTTTTACGTTTACGATATCATCTTTGTATCCAAGATTGATTACGTCTTCTTTTAATATTATTTGCATAGTTTTAATCCTCCTCTTTTTAATTATTTCATCATATCAGTTACATAAGGAAGTAGCGCCAAATGACGGGCTCTTTTTACAGCCTGCGCTATACGACGTTGAAACTTCAACGATGTTCCTGTAATACGACGAGGCAATATTTTACCTTGCTCGTTCAAGAATTTTTTTAAGAATTCAGGATCTTTATAATCAATATACTTGATGCCGCTTTTTTTGAAACGACAGTATTTTTTCTTCTTCACGTCAACTGACGGTGGTGTCAAATATCTGATTTCTGATTGTTGTGCCATGATTAATTTTCTTGTTTAGTTGATGATTTAATGCCTCTTCTTTTTTCTGCATATTGGTGAGCATACTTATCTTGACGGAATGTCAAGAAACGGATAACGCGCTCGTCTCGACGGAAGTTAAGCTCCAATTTTGCTATTACAGACGGATCTGCATCAAATTCAACAAAAGCATAAAAACCAGTAGATTTTTTTTGAATAGGATAAGCTAGTTTTTTCAAGCCCCAGTTTTCCTCATTCACAATGGTAGCATTTTCAGCAATCAATAGACTTTTGAATTTTTCTACCGCTTCCTTCATCTGTACATCAGACAAAACGGGAGTCAAAATGAAAACGGTTTCGTAGTGATTCATAAATAAATGTATATATAAACTATTAAACAATAATGTTTTTAGGACGACAAAGATAAGTCATTCTCAGCAAAAATCAAAATAAGAATAAAAACATTTAACCCAAACTCAAAGATAATTGTACCTTTGTCGTTTATCCTAGTCTATATAATTGCATAGAATATCATGAATAACGTAAATGGCGAATTGATTGAGCTTGAATATATTTTCCCCATTATTAATGGTAAAGTTTCGATGGCTATCAATAGGAAAATGTATCGCAACTTCAGAAAGGTAGGTATAGATATTACCCCCGAACAGTGGAGCGTGCTGTCGTTTTTGTGGCGACAAGATGGTGTATCGCAACAAGCTCTTTGCGACTCTACCTTCAAAGACAAGCCTAGTATGACACGTTTGGTTGACAACTTAGCCAAACTAAATCTTGTTGAACGAAAGATAGACCCAAATGATAGACGCTCAAATCTTGTGTATCTTACCCAAAAGGGTACCAGCATTAGAGGACAAGCTAATGATGCTGTAAATGAAACAATGAAGTATGCCTTTGCTGGCATTGATGAAAACGGATTGGAATTAGTCCGCCATTTACTAAAAATAGTATTTAATAATATACAAGAAACTCTTTAAAGAAGAACTCGCTCCCTATTACAGATATTTATTTAATACTCTTATTAGATCTGATTTAGCGTATACACCATTTAGACGTTCCACCTCTAGCCCGTCTTTATATATAATCATAGTGGGTATAATATCTATTTTTTGTTGCCTCACAAATGCAGTATAATCATCCACATTTAGTTTTAAAACACGAACTTTAGTTTCGGTAGCTACTTCTTGTAGCGTAGGCTCCATCTTACGACAAGGTCCACACCAAACAGCCCAATAATCGACCAGAACAACACCGCTTGCTATATCTTCTTGATATGTTTTTGCAGTGGTTGAAACCAATTGATTCGTTGATTTAGTAGCATCTTTCTGTCCGTATACATTTACCAACATCATCGTTAACAGTAACACTATTAATATGTAATTTAGTCGAATTTTCATATTTCAAATCAGTATAATTTCTTTTTCTAAGAAAAGAGCCACCTCCTATAATAAGCTATAAGAGGGACTCTTCAATTTATATCACTTCTAAATTCTGACAAGTATACTGCGATACCTATTCCCTATCTTGATATTTATAATCTTTAAGCATTTCTTGCAATTTCTTACGAGCAAAGAATATGCGACTTTTCACTGTTCCTGTAGGCAAGCTCAGATTTTGTGCTATTTCTTCATATTTATAGCCTGAAACATGCATTGTGAATGGTACTCTGTACTCATCAGCAAAACTATCTATCGCTTTTGTTATTTCAGCGATCGTATAAGCTCCTTCAGGAGTATCGAAACCTGAATCTTGTGGCAAATTGAGATGATACAGGTTTTCTGTTTGGTCTACCACTGTTTGAGTTCGTACAATGCGCCTATAGTTATTTACAAATATATTGTGCATGATCGTAAATACCCATCCTTTAAAATTTGAGTTTTCGTAATATTTCTCCTTGTTATCAAGAGCCCTCAATGTTGTCTCTTGTAATAGATCTTTTGCTTCTTCTCTGTTTGTTGTTAAAGTTAAAGCAAAGTTCAACATATTGTTTTGAAGCTCTATGAGTCTATATTCAAAACCACTTGTGTCTGCAATATTCGTTTTCATAACCCATGAAATTTAGTTTTGTGTTTATTCTGTTATGTTTTATACCTTTGTGTAAGTACTTATTCAAAAATACGTTTTGTTTCTGATTCAAAAGTACAACCTTTTTTCGGGTTAATGAAACAGTTTTCTTTATTTTTTATAAAAAAACAAAATTAATATTAATTAATACACTTAACTTGCTATTTGTCAATAATATATAATGACATCTTCCGTGTCTGATAAGCTATAAGTTTTTTTTATAGAAAGATGCTAAGAAAGAAGCGAATACAAATATTGCCAATATGACAGAAGTGTCAGGTGTGGCACTTTTTTTGATAGGTCAGATTAAGGTAAAATATAAACAAATAACCAACGATAAATTATGGAACAAAAAAAAGGACATATTGGGGTTACAACAGATAACATATTTCCCATCATTAAGAAGTTTTTGTACAGCGATCACGAAATTTTCTTACGAGAGCTGGTTTCTAACGGTGTAGATGCCACCCAAAAGCTCAAAACACTATCTTCGCTAGGCGAGTTTAAAGGCGAATTGGGCAATATTAGCCTACATGTAACTGTAGATAAAGACAACGGAACAATCACAATTTCGGATAAAGGGATTGGGATGACCGAAGAGGAGGTTGACAAATACTTGAATCAAATCGCATTTTCGTCTGCCAACGAGTTTGTTGACAAATACAAAGATGAGGCTAACGCTATAATAGGACATTTTGGGTTAGGCTTTTATTCATCTTTCATGGTATCAACAAAAGTAGAAGTTATTACCAAATCATATAAAGAAGGTGCTGAGGCAGTAAAATGGGAATGCGATGGCAGTCCCGAATTTACGATCAGCAAAGCAGACAAAACCGATCGAGGTACAGACATTATCTTATATATAGATGATGATAATAAGAATTTTCTAGAAAAGGGCGAGATTGAGCGATTACTCAAAAAGTACTGCAAGTTTTTGCCTATACCTATTGTATTTGGCAAAAAGACAGAATGGAAAGAAGGTAAGTCAGTAGATACTGATGACGATAATGTGATCAACAACAGCACCCCACTATGGACACGCAAACCAAACGAGCTTAAAGACGAAGACTACAAAGCCTTTTACCAAGAGTTATATCCCTTTACTGACGAACCCTTGTTCTGGATACATCTGAATGTAGACTATCCTTTCAAGCTCACAGGAGTACTCTACTTCCCAAAGGTGAAGAGCAATGTGGATATGCACAAAAACAAGATTCAGTTATACTCGAATCAGGTATTCATCACCGATTCGGTAGAAGGTATCGTTCCCGAATTTTTGACTTTGATGCACGGTCTTATCGATTCTCCAGATATTCCATTAAACGTATCCAGATCATATCTACAAAGTGATCAGAATGTAAAAAAAATATCGGGGTACATCACCAAAAAAGTCGCTGACAGGCTCGAAGAAATATTCAAAAAAGACAGACCTCAGTTTGAAGACAAATGGGATAGCCTAAAAATATTCATCGAATACGGTATGCTTACTGATGAAAAATTTTACGATAGAGCTCAGAAATTTTGCTTATTGAAAAATACAGATGGGAAATGTTTTACGTTTGAGGAATACAAAACGCTAATATCTTCGAATCAAACTGATAAGGAAGAGAATTTAATTTATTTGTATACTAGCAACAGGGATGAGCAATACAGCTACATAAACATTGCCAAAGAGCATGGCTATGATGTGATCTTGCTTGACGGACAGTTAGATGTACACCTAGCAGGGATGCTTGAAAGCAAATTCGAAAAAAGTCGTTTTGTACGTGTAGACAGCGACATTATTGATAATCTTATCAAAAAAGAAGATATCGATGACGCTAAATTGAGTGATAAACAAAAAGAAGAGTTGGACGAAGCTTTCAAATCGCAATTGCCTGCAATCGAAAAAGTAGAGTTTACGGTTGATTACAAATCGTTAAAAGAAACTATCCAGCCTATACAAATTGTGCAGAATGAATATACACGTCGCATGAAAGAAATGGCTGCCATGCAAACGGGCTTTGCTCTGTATGGAGAAATGCCCGACAATTTTACTTTGGTTGTGAACATTAACCATCCACTGGTTAAAGAAATTATGAGCAATGTAGATGGCAAAGACAAAGAGGCTGTAGCGGCATATGCTGGTGAAAACAAAGCAATCAAACAATTGGTAGATTTGGCACTATTGTCAAACAATATGCTAAAGGGCGAAAGTCTCAATAATTTTATCAAAAGAAGCACCGAATTAGTAATAAACCCCAATAAATAACAGGTATTAAGTTAATTACAATATATTTTAAGAATAACCCTTTTTCGAATATCTTTCACTGCTAACGCGAAGATACAAGAGAGGGTTATTTTGTATATAACAACTCAGCTTGTTTACACCAACAAGGCTAGATCTATCTACTATTTTATACCTTTGTTCAAAACAAATCAGAACTAGATCGAATGAAAAAACTACGGCCAATCATGTTTGCCGGAACAGGCAGTGATGTCGGGAAAAGTATTATTACAGCCGCATTCTGTCGCAT
>JBDLTH010000025.1:0-6813 GCA_039799165.1 Bacteroidota bacterium | reverse complement strand
GTCTACTTCTAACTCAATAACACTTGAAGCAACTGACCCTGAAGAAATTTTACCAACTAGATCGGTTATTTTTTTGATGTGCAATGGGGTGTATTCTGCTCTGTGATGTGGAGACACTATTTGTGCCATCTTTTCGGCATACTCCTCATTTTTATGTAGTATTTCTATTTTTTTATTCACCCCTTCGTTTACACGTGAGGTAAGATCGCTTAATACATTCATGTAGTTGATATAAGCATCGTAAGGGCTTGAATATAGATTCTTGAACCTACGTGTGGCACTGTGTGTCAACCACTTTGTACCCATATAATAATAATGATCGCTATCTTGTAAACGCTCCCAATCTTGTGTGATAACTGCATCATCTATAAAATGAACTTTATCGCCGAGATTGCATAACGATTCGTATGCGTCATTTTGCAAATCATTACCTAACCAGATGCTCAGATCACGTTCTTCTTCAGACCACGATATAGGATAGGGTACTTGTACAGGGGCTACTGCTTCGTGCTTTTTAATAACCTCGCTTACTGTCAGAAACTCATAGTTAGAATCATCAATTATCGTTTTAGACAGATAACGCATGAATTCGAAAATACCTGTCGATTTTTGATGACGATCACCAAAGGTCAGATAATCCATAAACAAATTAACCACCTCCTCGTTTTCGTTCTCTGCATTCAACCACTGTACATATTTTTCGGTTGTTACAGGCCACTGATTCCAGCTTCTGTCGGAAAAACGATAGGCAATATCATCGCTCAAACGATAGTTCCTCAACAACACTTTAAAGTTTTTATCATTTGCATTTGTGTATACATAATTAGGACTTTTCCATCCTAGTATGTGTTTAGCACCTTCACTAACCATGCCTTTAAAGCCCATTCTTGAAATTCTTTCTCCTATCTGATCTGAATAGATAAGACCTGTAAGACGAACAACGGATGGTTTTTGTCCAAAATGTTTGTTGATTGTGCTTAGCTGTTTTTTTAGTTGACGATCTAACTCTTTTTCGTTTTTCAAAAAAGCCAAAGAGTGTGCGTATGTTTCGCATAAAAACTCAACCGAACCCGTTGCTGCTAACTCTTTGAAGCTATCTAAAACATTAGGAGCATATTTTTCGAACAGCTCCAGAGTTCCTCCTGTTATCGAAAAAGAAACTTTAAATTGTTTACCATATTCGTTTATAGTATCCAACAACACCTTGTTCATTGGCAAATAACACTGCGTAGCTACTTTTTGTAAGTATGTGCGGATATTAAACTCATCGTAATAATCATGCGTATTGCCAATATCAAAAAAACGATACCGTTTTAGTTGATACGGAACATGAATTTGAAAATAAAAGCACAAAGATTTTTTCATAGCGAATATATGTCTGTAGTTATTTTATTAGATAGATTTTAATGTTGTAATGTATTGCTTAAAATATGCTCGTATATCGTTTTCACTTTCAAAGCACTATCGAACCAGTTTAACGCGTTCACCTCGGTGGTTCCATCTTCTTTCAAACTATTTTTTAACGTAGGGTATGCCAACAGACCATACATTGCATCTGCTAAGGCATCAATATCCCAAAAATTAACTTTGATAGCGTGTTTAAGCACTTCGGCAACACCTGACTGCTTTGATATAATTACGGGAACTCCCATACGCATGGCCTCGAGCGGAGATATACCAAACGGCTCGGATACGGATGGCATAACATATACATCGCTTTGTGCATACATATTATTTACATCATCACCAGCCAAAAACCCTGTAAATGTAAATTTGGTTCCCATACGCAATTGAGCTACACGACGTACCATCTGATTCATCATGTCGCCACTACCAGCCATCACAAAGCGCACATTTGGATATTTTTTGAGTACCTTGTGTGCTGCCTCTATAAAATATTCAGGTCCCTTTTGAAAAGTTATCCGTCCCAAAAAAGTTATTACTTTCTCTTTTACTACTTTTTGATGTGCTTCTATTTCTTGACGTTCCGAGAAATCAACGGCATTGTGTACAGTGAATACACGTGATTTAGGTATACCGTATCTATTGACAACAATATTTCGTGTCAGATCGCTTACTGTAACCACAGCATCGGCATGATCCATCCCCAACCGCTCAAGATCATACACCGTACGATTTACATTCTCGCCACTACGATCAAATTCGGTAGCATGTACATGCACCACTAAGGGCTTTCCCGATATGCGTTTTGCTACAATACCAGCCATATAGGTTAACCAATCGTGAGCATGTATGATATCAAAATCATGCTCTTGAGCTATCTTAGATGCGGTATAAGCATAACGCATCACCTCTTCCATCAGATTTGCACCATATTTACCCGAAAAATTGTACTTACCGCCTAGATGCGTAAACGTTTTATTATTGACACCTGCATCGGATTGTTGCATATATTCGGCATACTGCTCTAAACCTAGATATGGTATCAAGCCTGAGTCGACAGGCAAAAAACTAACATTTTTCCAAAATTCGTCTACAGAGGATGTAGTTGAAGGCATTTCTACATCACTTGCATTTATAATATTTCCGATACTTGTATCCTCATCACCACTAGCTTTGGGCATAACAAACAAGATTTCGAGATCTTGTTCTGCCAATCCTTTAGTTAGACCATAACTTGCTGTACCTAAACCTCCTGAAATATGGGGAGGAAACTCCCATCCAAACATCAATACTTTCATGTCAAATAAAGGATTTAGGTTTAATTGTTCGTTCGTTTGTTTTGTGTTTATTTATCATCTGCTTAATACGTAAAATTTCACTTACACTCCATGCTTGAGAGGTACTTCCCCCAGCACGGTGAGGCGGATTTCCGTCATATACTTCCGCTATACTGCATATGCCGTAGTCCGTCATATCTTCTTCAAAGTTAGCAAGAATTGCTTCTGCTTCGTTGCAAAAAGCTTCGCCAAACAGCTTGAAGTTGGCTTCTACATAGTGTCCTAATTGCCAAACCCACACTGTACCTTGGTGGTAGGCTAAATCACGTGTTCTTTGATCTCCTTTATATATCCCTTTATAATCGGGATGATTTGGCGATAAAGTACGTAAACCTTTTGTTGTCAACAGCTCTAAGGCAACCGCTCTTACCACTAAACTTTTTGTTGCGTCATCAATAGGACTATACGGCAACGATGTTGCTATGATTTGATTAGAGCGAAGGTCTAAGTTCTGCCCATATCCATCTACATAGTCAGCCAAATAACCAACATCTTCGTTCCAGAATGTGTTCAAAAAGCTCTCTTCGATACTACTCGGCAAGTTGCTCCATTCTTTTACGAAATTCCTGTCATTATTTGCTTCTGCCAACTCTAATGTATATCGAATAGCATTGTACCACAGTGCGTTTATTTCTACTGCATAACCCGCTCTAGGTGTTACAGCTACCCCATCTATTACGGCATCCATCCAAGTCAACGCTTTGCCTTGTTGCCCAGACCAAATAAGCCCGTTCTCGTGCATCAAGATATGCTCATTGATACCTTTACGAAAAGAGTTTAATACTCCTTTCATTTTCTCTCCATAATCTTTCCAGATTTTGGTCTTATCTCCAATAGCTTCGGCATATTTTTGTATTGCCCAGAAATACCACATTGGAGCATCGACTGAGTTGTAGGCTGCATTATCGCTCTTGCCTATATTCGGAAATAAGCCGTTATTGACTTCTCTTGACATCGTATCCAATACGGCTTTGCATGTATCGGGATCGTAATGACCTGCAAGCGTAAGACCTGGCAGAGCGATAAAAGTATCACGTCCCCATCGTCCAAACCATGGATAGCCAGCTATTACCTCTGTGTCTTGCCCTTGTTGCACGATAAATTGTGAAGCTGAATTTTTCAAACAGTTTTCAAAGTCGTTTTTGAGTGGACGCAGTTCTAATTCTTTTTCAAATGTAGACAATAACGCATCGGTTGTCTCTTCTGTCAATGCTGCCGAGAAAACAATGCTTTCTCCCTTACTTATAGGCATTTCGAAATACCCTGGAGTGAATAAATCTTCTAAAGAATCATATCCCCGTTTACGCTCTTCGTAATACTCAACGTTATAATACCAATCGGGAATAGATACAAACTTAGTTTTCTTATTCAACTGCATATGAAGGGTTGGAAAACCCTCGTACAGGTTGGAGGCAATACCATTTTGAATATCTTCGTGCAAGGTGTTCACGAATAAATTTGCTTTGCTTAGTTTATGTCTATTACGATAGGCCAAAAATGGACGCAATCGTAATGTTGTATCTGAATGTGCATCAAGTAGGGTGTATCGAATAAAGATACGATCGGTATTGTGCATCATCAACAATTCTTTTTTAAATACAACGCCCCCCACCCTATATACTAATGTAGGTGTAGGCTCATATTCAAAATCAATAATATACTTATGTCCTTTGGGTTCGTATACACCGTCTTGATATTGATGTATACCAAAATTAAATGACTGATCGTGCTGTATTATCGTCTCATCTAAGGATGACAACAATACAAAACTTTCACCATCAAATTTTTGTATTGGACATACTAACAACCCGTGATATTTACGGGTATTGCAACATACAATACTAGTACTCATATAGGATCCTGCCCTATTTGTACTAAGGATTTCGCGATGTAAAGAATACTGTAAGTTTACTAGCTCCGTTTTATTAAAATTCAAATAACTCATAGATATAGACATTAGTAAGGGTATCACACATGGTAATTACATGATAAATATAGAAACTTATTTCTAATAAAGTACCACGATAGGGTAAATTATTTTAAATATTTTTCTTTTTTGAGCTATATCTAAACCAAAATGAAAGAAAAAAGGCTAAAAAAATTAAAACATATGACAAATTTAGATTAATTAATGTAAATTTATTATTTCATTAAAAAATAATAATTAAAAATTAACACGCCTAAATTCATTGCAAATTATTGCAGTTGATACTGCTACATTTAGCGACTCTGATGTGTTTCTATCAGTAGGAAAATTAGGTATATACAACCTATTATCAACCAATTTTTCGATCTCGGTACAAATACCTTTCCCTTCGTTTCCCATAACAATAATACCGAACTTTGCAATATCAGTTTGATAAATGGAGTCTCCATCTAGAAAAGTACCGTATATGGGTATATCATTCACCTTGCTCATCCACTGAACAAGGTTTACATAATGCACCTTCACCCGAGCCAAAGCCCCCATGGTTGCTTGTACAACCTTCGGATTGTAGACATCAACAGTGTCTTCAGAACATATAATATTATCAATACCAAACCAATCTGCTATTCGAATAATCGTACCCAAATTACCTGGATCTTGAATATTGTCCAAAGCCAGCGAAAGTTGTGTTTGTAAGTCTTCGGCTTCTAAGCAATAGGTGGGCTGAAAAAACACAGCCAATACCTGTTGGGGATTTCTTAAAAAACTAGCTCTCTCAAGTCCACCTTTCGAAACCTCTATTATATTTCTTATATTCAATGATTTAATATCTATTTTTTTAATAAAATCGCTAGTTGCAACCAATAGTTCGCACCTCAATATTGGTAGCAGATCATTTACCATTTTGTTACCTTCGGCTACAAAAGTACCATACTGATCTCTACCCTTTTTCTCTTTTAATGACTGGATATATTTCAATCTATTTATGCTCAGACCCATTATAACTAATCTATCAACATTATTTAATACTACATTTGTATGACAAATCTACGAAAAGATCTAATTTATGTCTTAAATTTGTTCGCTTTTATCAAAAAACCCCTTGTTTATTACAATGAAGCTAAAGCTACCACATATATTTTATTCACTATGCTTTTTGGGTATATTGGTGTACTCGTGTAGTAGTACCAAATATGTTCCTGAGAACCAATATTTGCTAGGAAATACTTCTGTCAAAGTAGATGCTAAAGACATTTCGTATTTTGACCTAGAGCCTTACGTAAAACAAAAATCGAATTATAAAACATTCGAATTATTCAAATTTCCTCTTTTTGTTTATAACCTTTCGGGAAAGGATTCGACCAAATGGTACAATAAAGCACTTAAAAATGGTGGCGAACCTCCTGTTATTTTTGATAGCACACAAGTTAGTCGTACCATATCCCAATTAAATAGAGTGATGTACAATAAGGGATATTTTGATGCTGAAACAAAACCCGAAATAAAAACACTTCCTAAAAAAATAGATGTATTGTACAATATAAAATCGGGAAGCCCTACAATCATCAACAATTACATAGTCAATATCAATGATAGTATCTTTGAACAAGAGATGGTAGACAAAGGGCTTAGAGTACCTCGTAGATTGCGTAATCGACCAGACTCAAGTAGCATGAACATAGAAAGATATCTATCGTTGGCTAGTTTGATAAAAAAAGGAGATCAATTTGACTTTAATTTGTTAGATAATGAGCGAGACCGAATTACATCTATTTTCAGACGAAATGGCTATATGCGGTTTGGTAAAGAATTCATTGGTTTTATTGCCGATACAACGACTAGCAAAACCAACATTGACTTAGAACTGGTTATATATCCTTATTCACAAAATATAGGCAATAATCAAATTATAGAATCGATGCACCGTCAATATCACGTAGATAATGTGGATATATACATCGACTATAATCCTATAACAGATGGTGAGTTAAGTAGATTTGAGGCTAGCAGTACTGTAGTAAGAGATAAGTACAAAATATTTTACGGAAAGAAAGGAAGGTATATAAAACCTCATATCATCTTAGAAGGTTGCTATATACAACCAGGCGAATTGTTTAATGACCTGAGAACGAGCAGTACATATAC
>JBDLTH010000024.1:0-4197 GCA_039799165.1 Bacteroidota bacterium | reverse complement strand
ATAATGTAAAATGAAAATAGTAGATAATAAGAGGGTTTGTGAGCCTATAGAAAAAATATTGATAGAATTAAATAAACTAGATTTTGAAATAACAGAAGAGTATTTATTTGATTATCATTTTGATGAGTTCCATTTTTTATTAAAAGGGGAAATAGACAAAATAGACAAAATAGACAAAATAGACAAAATAGACAAAAAATTTATATGCACTTGTCATTGGAGTATTATAAAATTTGAATGAAATAATTAACCTTTTGTTCGGTGTAGGCTTGCCCGCGTGTTTTCGGAAATAAATAAGACTTAAAGGGAAACACCATGCTTACCCTCGATGCCGTAATAATAGGCACCTCGGGCGGAGTAGCACTCGCAAGCAAAGCACATTGGGTACGCCGTGTATGGGCTATAGCCGAAGTCGCAGGCGGAGTAAGCAACATCGGCGTAACCACAGGCACAATCAGCAACCAATAGCTGCAAGAAGCCAGCCACCAGTTCAACCTCGCACTCGGACTTATCGGTCTCAAAAACGTAGGCAAAGGACTTGTATCGTTCACCAAAAGCCTAGACGCACAAACCCGATTATTACTAAAAAGCAATGGAAACATTCGGGCAGTCGTCTTAGCACGATACCTCGACTGGAAAGTAGCCATCTCAAAACTAGATAACCTAAGCCAAGGCGAACGAGAATTGCTAACAAAGCAAGATCAAGTATGGCAAAGCTTGGGCGTGGCAGACAAAACAGCCGATGGTAAATACCTTGCTTGGGAGGAGGCGGTGAGAATAGCAAAGGAGGCAGCAGACATACCTTATATTAATGGATGGACAAAAGCTAAGATATTAGCCTTACCTAAAGGTAGTCGCCCCGATCCAGCAACTTATTTACCAAAAGATTATATTGATGCTCATTTGGCTAAGTTTGAGAAAGAAGGTGTTGTTTCGAGAATAGTTCCAACGGATGGGTATAATACGTTTGGAATAGGTAAACCAGATCCAGGTAAATCGGAATTTGTAAGTCTTAAAACAGATATTGATAATATTATTAAATCTTCAAATGGAAATATTGACGAGATAGCAAAACATTTAGGTATTCCAACAGAACAGTTAGAAGGAGGTCTAGTTCGTATTGATTTCAAAGTATCATATAAATATAAACCTAAAATGCCTACGGGGAATGAGTTTGGGACTAACCCTCAATGGATCCCAGGAGGAAAATAGCCAACAGGAAAGAGCGAAGCTATAATGAAAACAGAGGAAATGATTAAGGATGTTGATTATATTGTTATAGATTTAAAAACAGGAAAAAATTATGATATTATTATGAAAATAAAAGAATTAGGTAAAAGAAATTGGGATTATGTTCTATATGAAGTAGATGATAAATTGATATTGACAGTCATTTTTTTTAGTCAAATTGATTATCCAAGAAGTTTTGTCTTTGGACGGGATGAAGTGAGTTTACATTCTGAAGATCTTGAAAAACTAGCTCAGGGAATAAGAGATAATTATCTCATTTATAAAGATAAAGAGGTAAATCCTCCTGTCTTAACTTAATTCCCTTCGTTCGGCACAAGGCTTGCCTTGTGTGTTTGTGTAAAATAAATAAATCCTTAGCCCGACTATAAATAACGGCTAATGCTCTTTGACGTATTGGTAAACAAGAAATAAAAAGATAGGCAAACAGCATAGAATATCCCTTTTCGGTAGGCGGATAAAAAACCGAAGCTGTTTGCACATCATATATCCCTGCATGGTCTACAATTCCATTACCCAAAAGCATTGGAGCTTGGCAGGGAGCAAAATAAACCAGCGACAAACTCGCAGTCAAAATCATCGAGAGCAAACCCACATTCCAAGCCGATAAAGTACGCTTTATCACCAGCACAGGCAAAGAATACCAAGCCAGCTACCAAGCCGAAGCCAAGCAATGGGAACTCAACCTAGTCAGTAGCCAAGTAGGCGACGGACAAGAACTGTTTGTCGTATACCAAACATCCCCCGAGACCCTAGCCACCGTAGCCCAGCTCAATGTGTATAGCTATGCCCCCAAAACCGTAAAAGTGAAACTAGTACCCGTCAATGGTTTCTCCATTGGCGAAGTAAGCCAGCAAGTAAAAGCCATTTATCGAAAAGTAGGCATCGATACACACATAGAAACAGCCACCAATTTTGCATACGAACCCTTGGCTAGCACCCCATTTGATGTAACAGGCAGTGGCTTGTTCACAACCCTAACACCCGATATGCAAGCAATCAACTCTGCCTACATATCCTATTTGGGCGACAACTACCAACAGGATGTCGTTTACCTGTTTATGATAAAAGAAGCAAAAGGCACAGACAAGGGCAATGTAGTCGGCGATATGCCCCGAGGCAATCAATTTGGCTACCTGTTTGAGGGAGCAACAGCCCACACCGTGGCTCACGAGATAGGGCATGGAATATTCAAGCTAGAACATCCATTCAATAGATCGACAGGAGTAAAAAGCTTTGAAAAGGGAGACCTCGAAAATAATTTGATGGAGTATGCACCCTATGACGGTACAGAGCTGGTAAAACTACAATGGGATGCTATTCACGCACCTGGTCTGGTTATTGGGCTTTTCGAGAAGGACGAGGATGGGATGTGGACTACTGATGGACACTATTATACATTAAAGCTAATAGGCTTAATGATGGGGCTTAGTGATGAGATAACAATGAATTTGGCTAAAGCTTCTGAGTTCCCAGACACGCACGTCTATTCAGAAAATAAAATGGAAGAAAGGGATACATGGTTGCAGAGCGAACTGCAACAGGGACTTCATGCTCTTACTGGAGGATATCATGGTGTCGAATTGGCTGCAACAAGTTATGCTTTATTGAAAACTCATACAAGTGAAAGTGATTTATATAAATATCTTCATCGATTCGGAGATGTATTTGCACATTTTGATATTTCTAATGACCCAAGCAATATTACAGAAATAAACATAAAAGCTTATATTGATAGTTTTGAAAAAGCGATAGATAAATTGATTGATAGCTCAATGAGTAAATATAATCCTATTTATAATGAGTCAAATAGGGGTGTTTTAAGAAAAAAATTCACAACTTATATTTTAAAAGTAGATCATTCTTCTGGAGATTTTATTACTGGAAGATCTTGGCAAAAAGATTGTGATGAGATACTAAAGCGATTAATAAACACGACTCAAAACAGCTTCAAAATGTATGGTTCAGTTCAGATTAATTGTACTACTCCTGGACATGCTTGGGATAATTTTTTTGGTTCTTATAGCCCCGATAATATAATGAAGCGGAAGAAAAACTATTTATATTATATTGATTGTCTAGTTCAGTTATTAAGTTTAAAATATAATAAAAATATTGATAATATTCAAAGAAATAATATCATCAATAAATTAGATAATATTATATTCAATGCTGCTTCTATTGGAGTTAAACGACTTGATGGCATACTTGCTTTTGAAATTGAATATGCTAAAAATCCTAAAGCTAATTCTTGGACATTTATTGTTCCTACTAAATTCATAGATGAGAAGAATTTAACAATACAAGGAAAAATGTATAATCAAGGGATTGTATACACATTGAAGAAAGTACTTAATTTAACGGAAGAGAAGAGTTATAAAGATAAAGTAGGGTTTTCAGAGGACTCCTCAAAAATTGTAGATGACTTTAATTCTTATTTCTATAAGTTTTGTAACAATCGCTTCACTTATGGAAAAATTGATTTAGTTGAGGATAAACACGATCGTGAAACATATTGGAAAATTACTATCAAAAATAGGTTATGATGCAAAATAAATATTCTTTTTGGAAAGACTTCTTTTTCTTTTTTTTGTCTGCAATAATTTTTTTTTTTTCTATAATAGTATTGTTTGGTCTGCTTTTCGAACCAATGATATATATGTAAATAATAAAGAAGGACGTTTGATGATCATGTTGTTATTAGTATTTATTCTTACTATTCAATTCCTAGCAGAAGTGCTTATTTCAATTTTATGTCGAAAGAAGGACAATAATCAATGCAAAATATTATTTCTTTATGGATTTGTAGTATTTGATATTCTATTGATATGAAGTTGTCTTGACTTATTAAATTTGAGGGATAAATAATAAAGAAGCGTTAAATTTGTAATTGCAAAACAACAAAGAATAACGCTCCCTATGTACAAAGTACTGGACAAAGATACAATT
>JBDLTH010000023.1:0-10787 GCA_039799165.1 Bacteroidota bacterium | reverse complement strand
TATTCTTTTAAGTTAATGATTTTCAAGAGACTGGGCAAATATTCACCAACTTGCTTTATTGATTATAAGTATTTTAACTAAACAAATCAGCGGAAAAGTTCAACTACTGATTCGCATTATTTATTGTTTTCACCTTTGGTTTGAAATCGTACCCATACCCGTGTGATCTATTAAATTGAATTGTGGCATCTACCGTTAATATGCCAAGGGTATCAATATCAAAAATTGAAACATGATCTTTTCTAATTTTAATATAATCCGCATATACAGCCCTATAAATATGTAATGAATCACTTCCAAGGCTTTGCCTAAATATTTGTTCTTTCTCACAATCTTTATGATAATGTGATAGATATCCATTTGCTGGCGTAGCCTTAAATATATTATTTGGAAGTACGACATTACTCGGTATGGTTTCGGTTCTTTGCACCTCATCAATAGGTACTTCACCACTCACTACATCCCCATCATTCCATTTGATGACTGTTTGTTCTGGTACTTCTTGTCTATTGCTCAACCAACCAACTCAGAAGCCACCCCCAAAAATCAAAGCCAACAAAATGATGGCATAAATTACGTTCTTAAAATCTTTCATACCTCAAATTTGTAATCATTTAACCTATTTTCCCACCCTTTTTTGAATACCCCCAATTTGGGGTTGGTAATAATAATGAGCTTGTAAAAATCGGTACGGGCTTTTTTAATTTTGTTAAATATTTCTTGGGGTGGACTAGCATTAATTGCTTGAAGGGTGTTAACACCCACGATGCCATCGGGATATACGCCAAGGATTCGTTGAATGTGTTTTATTTTGCCAACCCCACTGTTAAATAACCAATCAACAATAAGGTTGGCTATTGATTGGATAAAATGGGTTGATGCATCTATTGAATTTTAGAACCTCATCGTTTGTTGGGATCAAGTACAAAACTTGAGGTGTAAAGAATAAAATATATCTTTGAAAAGAAAAAGTTATGCTCAAAGATGGTTATAGCTATGTTCTGCCTGAAGGCTTATTGGATTACTTTTATATTCTAAAGGTAGAAGACAGTAAACCACAGATTAAGATTTATCTGGAAGAGAAGAACAATGTTGATAATCCAGATTTAGAAAGTAAGGGCTTTTACCCCACTGCTTTGGTCAATGATTTTCCTGAGCGAGGCAAATCTTTGTTGTTGGACTAACGTCGTCGCAGATGGATTAACAAAGATACAGGCGGGTATTTGAATCGCGACTTTAAGCTTGTAGCCGAAGTCACTCGTATCACACAAGAGTTTGCCACTTTTTTAAAAGGATTACACCGATAATAATGCTGTTAGTTGTAAACGCATAGGTGAATTCTATGGTTTAGATGGGGATTTGTTCGAGCGTCAATACAAAGAACATCTGAGTGGCTTTAGAAATTGGGATCAACTTACTCATGTTACTGATTGGATCTTGTTTGAAAAGAATAAGGGAGCCTATCTAGGTATCGATGAAGTAGCTTTATCAAGAGGTGAACTCTACACCATTCTCATCAACAAAGAAGCCAAGGGTAAGAAAGGTTCTATTGTAGCGATCATCAAAGGAACAGACGTTAAAACAGTTTGCGAAGTTTTACTCAAAATGCCTCGACGAAGACGATTTCAAGCCCGTGAGATTACCTTGGATATGGCACCTAATATGGAGCTGATCGCTAAAACCTGCTTGCCAGCAGCCAAACAAGTTACCGATCGTTACCATGTGCAGAAGCTTGCCTTTGACGCTGTTCAAGAGATACGTATCAAAGCTCTCTGGCAGGCACTAGACAGAGAAGTTGTAGACATGGCTGTTGCCAAAGCCAAAGGAGAACGATATCTTGCTCCAACCTTTGAAAATGGTGATTCGCTCAAACAACTATTAGCGCCCAGCAGATACCTATTGTTCAAAAAAGAATCGTTGTGGGCCAACTCTCAGAAACAAAGAGCCGAAATCCTTTTTAGAGAATATCCTGATATTAAGAAGGCTTACTACCTGAGTATGCAACTGGGGTTGATTTATCATCAGGCTAGAACAAAGGATGTAGCTTTGACAAGGTTGGCTAGATGGTATGACCAAGTAGATAGATCAGGATTCCTATCTTTTGGTACAATTGCAAGAACCATACAAACACATTATCTGAATATCATTAACTTCTTTGACCGAATATCCACTAATGCAGCCAGTGAATCGTTCAATGCTAAGATTAAAGCTTTCAGATCGCAATTCAGCGGAGTGAGAGATAAACCATTTTCATATTCAGACTGGCTAAATTATACGCATAAAATCAAAATCCCTCAAGTTTTGTACTTGATCCCCTAGTTGATCCCAAGCTTAAGTCATTCTCAAAACATGTATAACAAAGACAAGAGATACATTTTTATGTAACTCTTGTCTTTTAAAACTTTTAAAAGTGGTACCTCCAGTTCGCACAGGTGTTGCTTTCGTTTTCCACCTATTTTTTAAAAAAGTTGTTTTTCTTATTGTAAACATACTCTTGTCGGGGTAGTGCGATTTGCATGGTATTTTTTAAATACTATATTCAATGAAAACAACGGCTAAATGTTTTAGCTATGTTTTACCCCTTTTCTAAAGCTTGGCCAAGCAGAAGATTTATTTACAATTATTTTATTAAACAAATTAATGTATCAGTATGAGAACAACTACGTACAAGGCAGAAATATATCTGCGTAAATTATCAAAATCTAGTAACAAAGCTCCAATTCGCCTAAGAATTACCAAAGACAGAAGAAGTATGTACAGAACATTACTTCATGTAGAACCTAAATTTTGGGATGAAAAAAATGAATGTATCAAAAAGCAACACCCAAATGTATTAGAATTAAATGCACTTATGGAAAGTAAGATTGCAGAAATAAAAAAAGAAATATCCTTATTGGAAATTACTGATAATACAACTTGTATTTCAGGTATAAGAAGTAAGCTAGATAATTGCACCTCTTATAATTTATTTGAACACGGAGAAAAAATATTGGAAGAGTTTTACAAAGCAGGTCAGTATTCCAGTTACAAAAAATATAAATCTGTAATCAAGAAATTACGAGAATATGTGAAGCATGATAGATTGCCAATCAGTAGTATAACTACAAGTTTTATTAATGGATTTGACGTTTATCTGCGTGACACAAAAAAGAATAATAAAAATACTATTACAGTAAATATGAAAGTGATAGCAAAATTAGTCAATGATATTTATAAAGATAAAGAATTGCTACAAACAAAAAATCCTTTTAATGAATACAAAAGGAGTAAAATAGAGGGCAAAAGAACATTCTTAGAAATAGATGAAGTAAAACGTATTGAAAAATTACGTTTACGAGTTAAAACCCGAATATATGATGCTAAAGATGTTTTTTTGTTTGAGTGTTTTACTGGACTTCGTATATCAGACATCTTAAGCTTAAAATGGAAAAACTATGCAAATAATGAGATTACTATTTACATGAGAAAAACGGATAAAGAAATAACAATTCCTATCGGAGAGAAACCAAAAGCTATTATAGAAAAGAGACAAAGAATTTTAGAAAATAATGGAATAGAAATTACTCCAAATAAATATATTTTTAATATTCTCCTAGTAGATGTAGATAAAGTTTCTCCAAGAGAAGCCTTAAATGCGATTAGTTCTGCAACAGCAGTAATAAATAGTTACTTGAAGGAAATAGCTAAAAAAGCAGAAATAACAAAGAATATATCTACACACATTGGGAGACATACATTCGCAACTTTATTGGCTTCTAATCCGAATGTTAGCTTATTTACTCTTCGTGAATTATTAGGTCATAGTGATATAAGAATTACACAAGAATATGTAAAGGTTGCAAATACAGATAAAATAAAAGCAATAAATATCTTAAACAGTCTGTAAATTATGGAGAATGATTATCAATACTTTTTACCGACAAAAATTGTTTGTAAAATATTAAATGTTTGCCCTCGAACATTACAAAATTACAGAACAGATGGTAAAATTAAATTTTATAAATTAAGTCGTAGTAAAGTTATGTATCGAGTAGAAGATGTTGTAGAATTTGTAAAGAAAAGTTCTTGTGCATCACTCCGAAAAGATATGCTCAATTCTTTATTAGAAAAATATGCTTATTCTTTTATTCAGTTGAGCTAAATTTCATATGCCCTATCATTTCTATGATGGGGCATTTTTGTATACACAAATTAGCCAAAAACACCCGAAAAACAGAAGAAACTATATGCAAGCGGAAATTTCTATTTTTTTCTATCCATTTTTTAGGCACTTGCTTGCACATTTTCTACATACACTGAAAAACTGCTTAAAACAATTACCAGTAAATAGGTTACAGAGATTTTTAAATTCTGCATACATAGTGTAAGCGGGAGAAAACACGCAAAAAACAAGGTTCTTTATTTAATTACACACAAACAATAATAAAAGACATCAAGACACACGGATAAATTTTTGCGGATTCGCGGGTGAAAGTTTGTCTCTATTACTATACTTACCTATATAAATACATACGTTACTATATAAGGATAGTTATGTAACTATATGCAAACACATACTTAGGTAAGCAGGTTTCACAAGACAGAATAAGAAAATTAAAAGATATAGACATGGAAGATTATTGCTTTGCCTGTACGGGCAAAATACTGATACATTTTGAACTTTTTATTTAGATGTTAGAAAGGATGCGTAGAGATTACGTGTCCTTTTTTTAATAATTATATATGGATATAAAATATACACTTGTTAGATATAAAACAGATTTCGGTAATGAAATAGGTATTGTTATAGGTAATACTATTATAGATATACTTGGTAATATAGTAATAGACTACCATGATTTAATCATACTTGATTATTATATAGCAGGGAATGATACACTGATGTAGGTATAGGGATATCCTCTATTGTATGTATGGCATGGCAAGGATATAAAGAAAGGAATAATATTTCCAATGATTCTTATTATTATAATTAGATATAGCTTCTGCTCAAACAGATTTACCCATAGAGGGGGTACCCATTAAGTGAGTTTAGGTATGGTGGTGGCTAAAGGTACATTGCTTAAATCAGAATGGGATTTTTTTAGAATACAGACATATTACATATAGGTACAAACTTTTTACTAAATTTGTAATTAGAAAATATAGAATAGCATTAGCTATTGTTTTAAGGATTAAGAAAACGACCAAAATTTTAAAATCCACCTTAGAAACAATAGATAATGCCTACGTGTATATGCGTGGGCGTTACTCTAGTTGGTGGATGGGTGCTTGGTCGTACCTCTTAGTCGGCGTAGAGTTTTCGCCCACGTTCTTTATTAGTGCGTGTTTAAAACAGTAGTTGGAATTATAAACAATTAATTTTTAAATACGTAATTATGAAAAGTAAAACGACCGCAGCAATTTTAGCAATTTTCTTTGGAGGTATTGGAGTACACCGATTTTATTTGAATCAGTCCGGGTTAGGTATTTTATATCTTTTATTCTGTTGGACATTTATTCCGCTTATCGTTTCATTGATTGATTTTATTTGGCTTCTGACAATGGATGAAAACAAGTTTAATCAGAAATTCAATTCTACTTATCACGCACCTTATCCGAATCACACGAATATCACAGTGAATAACGGAAGTCAAAATCAACCACAGGCAAACACTAGCGTAAGTGATGAAATTAAGAAACTGTATGATTTAAAAGAGAAGGGTATTATCACACAGGAAGAATTTGAATTGAAAAAGAAAATATTGCTATGAAAAAAACATTTGTTATTATCTGCTTACTCTGTTTAAGCATTACAGGATATTCTCAAAGTAAGAAGACTAAGAAGTTAGTACAAAGAATAGAAGAAGAATTATTTTCCCCGAATAGCTCCAGTACAAATTATGAGTCAGCCGAAAGAGAGATATACGCATATTACATGACATTCATTTATGGTACTAGAAAAGAGGACGATAAAAAACTCCTTGATTCCTTAGAAAAACGAATAACAGACAGTATATCCGTTAGGGATGAACGAAATAGGAGAATTGCCAACCAAAAGTTTCGAAGTAAATTTATAGCTGATTCTTTACGAAAAGATTCTATCAGAATAGTACGTGAAGTAGCTAAACAACATTTACAAGATTCTATAAAAGTAGTCCAAGAGCTAAAAAGACAGAGAGACGAAGCAGTTAGGGATAGTATAAACGAGATTAGAGCCAAAGACCCCGACTTTGATGTTGTTAAGGGTAAAGGAAACGGCACTTTCAGCAATTCTCCGAATATATTAGCTCAAATATTTAAAAAGAATGCTACGGTAGAATCTATTGTCGCAACATTCCAACGTTACAGAGGGTATTATGCAGAGGAATTTCCCGATGGGCGAAGAACTCGCTCTTATGATGTATATAAAGGTAATGAACATTATTCTGTAAAATTGGAATATTACGCCAAAACACGTAAAGTCAAAACTATTATAATAGATGACCCTTACACGGACAAATTCAAGCAACGGCTTCTTAATGCAGGGTATAGATGGGATAGTAGCAGTTCTATGACTGCAACTTCTTTCGGGCATGGTTATCGTTCCTATTGGAAAAAGAATGGTAGCCGTGTATGTTTTGTTTTTGATGATAGAACGATTAAAGTATTTAGGATTGATTAAAATAATTTTTACTCTCCTAAATTATTATCAAGGCTCGAATAGAGCCTTTTTTTATTTAAAAAATCTACGTTCTGTAACTACAATTATCAAACGTTGAACATAAAAAATAGATAAATCAAAAAATTGCGATTTGCATTGTATTTCTGTTTTAGTTATATTAAGTAAAGACATTTATCATTATTGATCTTTATAATTGTAGCTATGATAGATAATATTAGATTTTATGTAAATGATGTAGACGTAGACGAAATAGAAAAAAATCTTTGGAGGTATGGGGCAATAGAAGAAGAATTAGATTTAGTTGGTCTCGATAGAAAGAGGGGTGTTTCAAAAGAAGGAGCAATTCTTAATAATGCTATATCTATAACAATACAGTTAGCAAAGAACGGAACATATAAATTAAGAGGACATGGCTCATTACATAAATTTGCTAAAGGCAATAGTTATTCTATATTTACTATCAATGAAGCGAAGAAAGCAATATATGATTTAGGGCTAACATTGGGTATCTCCTTAGATAGATTTGTTATTACAAATATGGAATTTGCAGTAAATATGCACATGAAGAAAGACCCTATGCAATATATTGATACTATCAGAAAATATAGGGTATATCCATTCATATACATGAAGTCGCTATACAAATCGAGTAAACTAAAAGGAAAGGTTTGCAAATTTACAGATTATGAAATAAAATTCTATGATAAGACATTTGAAGCAACACATAGAAATACCCATTTAGAAGATATTGTTCCTGTTAATATTCTCCGCTATGAAATGGCGTGTTCAAGAAAAAAAATAAAACAGTTAGGTTTGAAAAATGTAACAGCCAAGAAACTATGTATGGAAAAATCATTACATTATCGTAAATTAGAAAACGCATTAGAACAAACCTTATCTAAAGTGATTTTTCACGATGTAGCTTTAGACTATACAAAAGAAATATCCGAAAGCGAAAAACTCTCGGATGATATGATAAAAGATTATATCTTTGCTATGTCAGAGGACTATGATTCTTTTCTTTATTACATAAAAGCGAGATATGAAGAACCTCGATATAAGAAAGAGAAGACGAAACAAAATACTTTAATAAAAAAGATGAAGCCTTTTGTTACAAATGAGCATACTTTAGAAATAAAATCTAAATTCGCAGAAGCGATAAAATTAGTATCTACAAAAAAGGAGTTAGAAAAATAAAACTCCGAAGAATACAAAAAACACAACTTTTCCCATATCTAATAAGTAGGAATATATAATATCACTACAAACAATAAGATTTATAAATAGAATTATCTATTACTGAAAATCTACAACATGAAATAGATTTTCTCAAGTAATAATTATTTGATTAATAGTATTTATGAGAAATAATTATAATTATCTTTGGAGAAAGGATAGTATAAGTTTAACTCTTTAATTTATTATCATGGCATTACTCAGACCCAAATTAGAATTTTATCGTTTTTCTTTAAATCATAAAGATGAAGAATCTAAAACTTTTTTTGATTTTGCAAAAGAAGAGTTAACCAGAAAAAAACAAATCACAGGAGAAGAGGCTATAGAGTTATTGTTTAAGCATTTTATAAAAAACCTATCAGGTGAATATGCCAAAAGTAAATCTCAAAAAAAAGAGATAAAGTTAGTTAATAATAAAATTAATAAATACCTAAGTAACAAACCTAAATTCGACTCCAATGAAAATATTATTTTTGGAGTGATAAATGGTGGACCTTTTGATAGGGATGGAATTATTTCTAATTTGAATGATTCTGATGATATTAAGTCCATTAGGTCGAAATAAATCTATTTTAAGATATTATTATTTCTTACTATATTTTCCTTTAGATCATCATGAAGGGTGTTTCATCATTCAGTCTCACAGTAAGGAAGAAACAATAACTTCAATGTTTAAAAACTATATAGCTGATATATTTAGAGGGGACAAATATAATAAAGCTATAACTGTAGTATATAGTCCTAAGTCCTTCCAAAAAGAATTCAAAAAGAATGCAGTACTAGGAAGCTTTACTTTTAAAACATCAGTGTTAGATAAAAAGCATACAGAAACGGGAGTTAAAGATTTCTTTCCTGAATATGATATAAAAATAGAGGCGATACCTAAAAATAAGGATGTTTCTATTGAACATGGCGAAAACATATGGAAAGTTCTCTCTAAAAATATATTTGGGAATAAAAAGAATACAGAAGAATTAAACGAGTTTGATGAAAGTAGTATATCTGTACGAAATATAATTAACAATTCGACTAGAACTTTTGAATGGAGCAATAAAGACTCAGAATTTGTGCCAGTAGTATATCTTGATGATAGAATACGTAGTAAAAATGAAGATGGAACACTTGCATTTGACGAGCTAGAAAAATTTTGTAGTACAATATTTAAAGATGAAATTCTTCCTGAAATAAGACCTGACTTATATGCCAAAAAAGTTAAATAATTATTTATCTGACTTACGTACAAATGCAAAAAAATACGGGAGCATTGATATTAATGGAGAGATTGATAATCGTTTCTTATATAGACATGGGAAAACGATTATTTGTGCAATAATATCTATAATCGTAATTATTTTTCTAAAAAATGGATTTAGTACAACATTCATAGCTTATGCAGGAACAATCTTATCCATTCTTATTGGACTCTTTATTACAGCCCTTATTTTTAGTTTTGACAAGTTTTATTCCTCCGAAAAGAAAAATAAATACAATGTATATCCAATAAAGAAGGACGCTAGTAAGCAATATATTATAGAGGAGGAAGAAAAAGATAACATTTCTTCAACAGAAAAACTATTAGATATTCAAGCTTATAATTATACAAAACAATTCTCCTATATAACAGGATACAATATTATACTCTGCATATATGTACTACTTTTACTAGCCATTAGTTCTCTTTTTGAAGGGAGCATGAATATAAACGTATTTAAGAGCACTCTAATATTAGATTATAAACAAATAGAATTAGAAAATATTCTTTTACTCTTACTCTCATTATTTGTTATTATCCAACGTTTTTTTGTTCTATACTGGATTTTAAATGTAATGTATAATACTATGTTTGTAGTTAGTAGTATGGTTAATTTTATGACAATAAAAATTGATAGAAAAAATGATTGACTTTAAAGAAGCAATAATAAAAAATGTAATATTTCATAGATATTGCAATGAAGATGCAAAATCTATTATTAATAATAATCCTTATGAGTATAGAAACGAAGATGAAGAAGCGATTTTAAAAAAAATATTTCTAAAACCGTTTCAATCAAATATAGATACTTATGAGTTTTCTCATTCGATTGATTTAAACTTAAATCCATTGTACAAGACTTCTCAATCCATATATAATGGAGATAGTTTTGTGGAAAAATCAAAAGACTTATTTCAACACCTAAAAACAGTATCAAAACATCCTAATATAAAAAATGGGGATGTATTTATTTTGAAATATGAAGATGTGAAAATAGATAATGCTTTTTACGAGGCTATAGGCATCTATAAAATAGAAAATCAAGAAAGTTTTATTGAACCAATACAAAGCTTAGGAGAAAAAAGTACCTTAAATTTCAAAAAAGGCATCAGTGGTAGAAAATTAGACAAAGCATGCTTAATTGTTTTTACTAAGAAACCATATACTGTTTATATTATTGATAATGGTAGTAAGGAAACAGAATACTGGAAAAATGATTATATAAATGTTATATCCAAAGATGATTCAAATAATAATACTGATAATTTTCTTTCTTTAACTCGTTCTTTTTTTGAAAACCGACTTTCAGACCACGATAGTATTTCTAAAATTGAAGCAACAGATATCCTTAATAAGTCGTTAGCCTTTTTCAAACAAAACGACTCTTTTGATATGGATAAATTTACTGAAGAGGTAATTGGAGACTCCAAGCTTTCAGAGGAATTTAAGCAATTTAAAGAGGTTTTTCAACGAGAAAATAATATAGAATTAAAAGACAGTTTCAATATTGCATCTCAAGTAGTAAAAAAACAAAGTAGTAAGTTTAAACCTTTAATAAAACTAGATAAGAACTTTGATATACATATTTATGCAAACTCTGAATTAATAGAAAAAGGAGTTGAAGTAGATGGTCGTAAATATTATAAAATATATTAT
>JBDLTH010000022.1:0-15123 GCA_039799165.1 Bacteroidota bacterium | reverse complement strand
GATGTAAAGAAATGCCCTTCTTTACATCTAGCTAATAGCAGACCATTTTCTTATCAGATAGATAGCTATGTTTTTAACATAGCCCTAGGACGGCTTGCTCTATGGCAAAAGTAATTAAAATTCAGTAGTTTCAAATTTAAAAAATTAAATTAAATGCTAAAGAAAATCACATTACTTGTTTGTTGTACCCTGTTTACGATATGCTCCGTATCATTAAATGCACAACAAAATATAAACATAACCCTCAAAGGTGTTAGTTTAGAAAAAGTAATAAAAGAAATAGAAAAACAAACAAGCTATTCTTTTATGTTTGATAATTCATTAAACCTTAGCGATAAAGTCGATGTAGCATCTACCAATCAGCCAGTAGAATCTGTATTGAATTCAATATTCAAAACTAAGGGTATATCTTACGAAATATCAGGAAATCAAATTGTATTGAAAAAAGGAGGAACTTCGCAAGAAGCACCTAAACAAAAAGTTACAGGCAAGATTGTAGATAAAGAAAATGTGCCTCTTATTGGCGTAAGTGTCAAAATGAAAGGCGGTTCATTAGGAACAGTTAGTGACTATGATGGCAACTTCGAGCTTATTATACCTAGTAACTCTACCCTAGTTGTTGCTTATATTGGATACTCGCCCAAAGAAGTAAAAGCCACTACTGCACATCTCAACATTATGATGGAAGAAGACCACACGATTCTGGATGAAATTGTAGTTGTTGGATATGGAACACAAAGAAGGATAAACCTGACAGGAGCAGTAGATCAAGTTACCAACAAAGTATTTGAAAACAGATCGATGCCTAACGTTACCCAAGCCCTTCAAGGAACCATACCTAACTTAAATATATCTTTGACTGATGGTAAGCCTACGGGTACAGCCGATTACAACATAAGGGGTACTACCTCTATCGGACAGAAAGGAAGTGCCCTTGTACTGATTGATGGTATAGAGGGCGATCCTGCGATGTTAAACCCCAACGATATATCAACAGTAACCGTACTAAAAGATGCTGCATCAGCCGCCATATACGGAGCCAGAGGTGCATTTGGCGTTGTGCTTATAACAACCAAAGACCCATCGAAAGATAAAATAAGCATAACCTACTCGGGAAATGTGGCAATGAAATCGCCCACAGTAGTCCCCGATGTGGTAACAGATGGATACACATTTGCCAAAAACTTTAACGAGGCATGGAGTGCCTATTACGACTATTCGCAAACGCCTCAGAAGATGAACAAATCGGTATTGTTTTCTGCCGAATATCTGGAAGAACTTAGAAGACGTTCGTCTTTGTCAGGATTACCCGAAGTTGAAGTTGACTCAAAAGGCAATTATGTTTATTACGGAAACACCGATTGGTATAGCGAGTTGTACAAAAAAAGGACTTTTTCGAACGATCAAAATCTATCAATTTCGGGAAATAATGGTAAATTGAGCTATTATGTTACAGGACGTTACACTGCTCAAGATGGCTTATTTAAATACAATTCGGATGACTACAATATGTATAATCTTCGAGCCAAGGGATCAATACAGGCTTTCGACTGGTTGAAAATTGACAATAACACGGAATACTCGTCAATGAAATATCATAACCCTATAAATGTAGGAGAGGGTGGTGGCATTTGGCGCAACTTGGCGGATGAGGGGCATCCCGTATCACCTATGTTTAATACTGATGGAACTTTAACATTGAGTGCAGCCTATACGGTAGGTGATTTTTGGTATGGTAAAAATGGCTTGGACACAGACCGTCGGATATTTAAAAATACAACGGGTTTTACAGCGTCGTTTTTAGGGAATGCTCTACGAGTAAAAGGAGACCTTACATTTCAGAACAGAGACAATGACGAAACTCGTATACGAGTAGCTGTACCGTATAGCCGTAGACCAGGCGTAATAGAATATGTTGGGAGTGGAACGAATGATTTTCAAGAGACGTACGCAACTACAAAATACCTGGCTACTAACTTATATACCGAATACGAAAATACATTTAACAAAAAGCATTATTTAAAAGGAATGGTTGGGCATAATTACGAAGAATCAACCTTCAAAGAAGTAGAGTCTTTTCAAAACGGACTCATATTTGAAGATGCTAAAGATATAAATCTAGCTCTGGGAGAACACAAAGAAATAAAAGGAGCGTATCGCAAATGGAATATCGTTGGGGGATTCTTCCGTTTCAATTATGTCTTTGACAATAGGTATCTCTTAGAATTTAATGGACGACTAGATGGTTCATCTAAGTTTCCGACAAACGAGCAATATGGATTTTTTCCGTCTATCTCTGGAGGATGGAGGGTTTTTCAAGAACCATTTTTGAGTAATATAAACCAAACCATTTTTTCGGATCTTAAACTGAGAGCCTCTTACGGATCGTTAGGAAATGGAAACATCGATCCATACATGTTCCGAGAGTTATTACCCATCAATCAGTCAGGAAGAATACTGAATGGCTCACGTCCACAAACGATCAAAAACCCCAATGTAGTACCTTTAGGTTTGACGTGGGAGACGGCAACAACCTTCGATATAGGTTTAGATTTGGCTATGCTATCTAATCGATTGCAACTATCGGCAGATTATTATACCCGAAAAACCACCGACATGTTTACTCGAGGGATGTCTTTGCCCGACATTTTTGGCGAAAAACTTCCTAAAGGAAACAATGCCGATATGACCACTAAAGGCTATGAAATTTCGTTAAAGTGGTTTGATAAATTTCAACTAGCCGAAAAACCATTCAATTACGAAGTTCGTTTAAGCCTGTCTGATTATATCTCGACTATCGACAAATACAACAATCCTGAAAAAAAACTAGGTGAAGACTATCTGGGTGAGCCTTATTTTTACGAAGGCATGCGTCTTGGCGAAATATGGGGATATGTAACAGAAGGTTTTTTTACATCAGAAGAAGATGTGAGAAACCATGCTGACCAATCGCTATTTATGGCAAGTGCCAGTCGCACATGGCTTCCTGGTGACATTAAATTCAAAAACTTAAATAACGATAATGTTATAAATTATGGAGATAACACCGTAAATAACCCAGGCGATCGTAAGATTATTGGTAATAAAGAACCTCGATACATTTATAGCTTTGGGTTGAGTGGCGATTGGAATAACTTCTTCTTCTCTACATTCTTTCAAGGAGTAGGCAAACAAGATTGGTATCCTAGCCGAGACGCATCTATATTCTGGGGGCAATACAACCGCCCATACAATGATATGCCAACACATCACATTGGCAGAATATGGAGTGAAGAAAACCCCAACACCTATTTCCCTCGTTATCGTGGATATGCAGTTGAAGAATGGGATGGCGAATTGAAACAAGAGCAAACCAAGTATCTACAAAATGTAGCATACCTACGTCTCAAGAATATCCAATTTGGTTATACCTTACCCAAGCAGCTTGTATCGAAGATTAAAATGCAAAACGCACGGGTATATCTGTCTGGAGAAAACCTGTGGAGTTGGTCTCCTCTATACAAGAACACCAAGAATATGGATGTTGCATCAATATATGGTTCAGACAGAGTGTCATCTGACACTGGTGGATACGGAGATGGATATAACTATCCCTTGTTGAAAAGTGTAACATTTGGTGTATCAGTAACCTTTTAAATGAAATAACATGAAAAAGATTATATTTTTATTATTCGTTCTTTGTATACATACTTCTTGCGACTTAGATCAAGACCCTGTTTCAGAAATAACTAAAACACCCGTATTCAATAGCCCCAAAGGCTTAGAATTATATACAAATTCGTTCTACGAAATTTTGCCTTCAGCAGACAATATACACCGATCCGATAATATGTGCGACTATGCAGCACGGTCGCAAGTACCAAACTTTTTGCGTAAAGGGAGTTATAGCTCACGACAAAGTGATGGTTGGGATTGGCGTAATCTAAGAAATGTTAACTATTTTATCCAAAATTGTAATAGCCCAGAAGTAAACGAGAATGTTAAAAAAAATCATTTAGGCATCGCCCGTTTCTTTCGAGCCTACTTTTATTTCGAAAAAGTTCAACGATTTGGTGATGTTCCGTGGGTAGATAGACCTTTGGAGAATGACGATCCTGCATTGTATGGAGGGCGTGATTCGAGAACCATAATTATGGATCATATGCTAGAAGATCTGAACTATGCGATAGAAAATATCACAGCAATCAAAGATCCGAGTAGTTCTTTAATAACCAAATCTGTGGCATTGGCATTCAAATCGAGAGTGTGCTTGTTTGAAGGAACTTTCAGAAAATACCACACCAATTATAACCTGAGTTCTACTGCCGACAAATGGTTGAAAGAGGCTGAATTAGCAGCCAAAGGATTGATTGACAGTAAGCAATATTCGATAAACATAAAGACGAATAATCCGTATCGAGATCTGTTTATCAGCGAAAAGGCAATTGAAACGGAGGTTATCTTAGCATCGGTATGTAACAAATCGTTGGGCGTTCTCAATGATGCCAACTGGTGGTGGACAAGTGCAACCTATGGTTCACGCTTAAACCTTACACGTACGTTTGTAAATACCTATCTTAAACTAGATGGTACACCATTTACCAACACAGTAGGCTACGAAACAATGGTGTTTTTTGACGAAGTTCAGAACAGAGATAAACGTCTTAGTCAAACCATTCGCACCCCTGGTTATAAACGTATAAACGCAGGTGTTGTATTTGACGCTGCACCCGATTTTACGTATACCTATACAGGATACCACCCCATCAAGTTTTGTTTGGATGCAACCTCATACGACAATGGAGGGTTAAATGACAACACAATACCCATGATGCGTTATGCCGAAGTGCTACTGAACTATGCCGAAGCCCGAGCCGAATTAGGATTGCTTACAGATGCCGATTGGTTATTAACAATCGGAGAATTGAGAGGTAGAGCTGGTATTGCTGGTGGGCTTACAACTAAACCAACCGTAGCCGATGCGTATCTCCAATCTAATTATTTTCCCGAAATTAGCGATCCCAGCTTGTTAGAGATAAGAAGAGAACGAGCGATTGAATTGGTATTTGAAGGTTTACGTTTATCAGACTTGATTAGATGGAAAAAAGGGGATTTAGTAAAACAAGATTGGAATGGAATATATGTTCCTGCATTGGATGTTCCGATGGATTTAGATGGCAATGGCACGTTTGATGTTTGCTTTACGCAACAAGCGAAAGTATCGAATCCTCTTGAAGGAATAACCTACGTAAATGTTGCACCCATGAGAGGTGATGTAGTTAATCCACAACTGTTAAAAGATGGAACAAAAGGAGAAGTTACTTGGATGAAAAATATTTCGAAAGATTGGGACGATAAGAACTATTTGTATCCTGTACCCGAAATGGCTATCATTATGAATAACAATCTCAAACCTCAAAATGCTGGATGGTAAATATTGATTAATCTTTTCACAATTAAGTCTACTCCTAAATTTTAACTTGGAGTAGACTTAATTTTAAACACACACATATTATGAATAAAATTTTGTTTTTGACACTACTCCTGTTAGGAGTTATAAATTGTACTCCTCAACAAGAAAGCTCTTTAAGAGTAGCTACATTTAATATACGCTACGATAACCCTGCCGATAGTTTAAATAATTGGCAATACCGAAAAGAGCATGTATATAAATTTATTAAAGATCAAGAACTATCCGTAGTTAGTTTTCAAGAAGTTCTTTATACTCAGCTTCAGGACTTAGAACGAAATTTACCCGAATATCAATTTGTAGGAGTAGGTAGAGACGATGGCAAAACTGAAGGTGAGTATGCCTGTGTTGCATTTCTCAAAAACTCGTTCGAACGATTGGATAGTAATACATTTTGGTTGTCAGAAAATCCCGACAGTATCGGTCAAAAAGGATGGGATGCTGCATGCACACGTATAGCTACATGGGCAAAACTGAAAGATAAAAGTAACGGTAAAGTATTTATGGTGGTAAACACTCATTTCGACCATGTTGGAAGCGAAGCTCGCAAAAATAGTGCTTTACTTATAATCAATAAAATAAAAGAAATTGTAGGCGATAATCCTGCCGTTTTAACAGGAGATTTTAATATAACTGACCAGTCTGATGCCTATAAAACTATAACAACAAACGAATTTGTTTTGTTAGATGCACATAAAAAAGCAGCAGCAGTAACAGGAGTGGACTATACTTTCCAAAATTTCGGTAAAATATCTGACGATAGCGACCATGCTAAAAAAATTGATTTTATATTCATTACACCTCAGATTAAGAGCTTGAAATCAGATATACCTTCAGCTCAGATCGACTCGGTACTTTATTTGTCTGACCATAACCCTCACATTGTAGCTATAACTTTTTAAGGATATGAAAAAGAATAGACTTTTGTTTACGCTATGTCTCTTTCTGTGTATACTCACCTCTAAGGCAGTATCGAAAATAGACCCAGTTGATTATGTCAATCCATTGACAGGAACTTTATCCAAGTATGAGTTATCAACAGGAAACACTTATCCTATTATCGCTCGTCCGTGGGGGATGAATTTTTGGTCGCCTCAAACAGGTAAAATGGGAGACGGATGGCTGTACACCTATACAGCCGATAAGATACGAGGATTTAAACAAACGCATCAACCTAGTCCATGGATGAACGACTATGGGCAGTTTTCGATTATGCCCATTACTGGAGAAAATACGTTTGACGAAGATAAGCGAGCAAGTTGGTTTTCGCACAAATCAGAAATAGCCAAGCCTTATTACTACCGAGTATATTTGGCAGATTATGATATAACTACCGAGATTGCACCCACATCACGTGCAGCTATATTTCGTTTTACATTTCCTCAAAATGACAGTTCGTATGTCGTAGTTGATGCTTTCGATCAGAACTCACACATAAAAATTATACCTCAAGAAAATAAGATTATAGGCTACACAACTCGTAATAGCGGGGGTGTTCCTGACAATTTTAAGAATTACTTTGTTATTCAGTTTGATAAATCATTCACCTATACAGCTACTGTTGTAAATAAAGAAATCAGACAAGATAAGCACGAAGCTAAAGAAGCTCATACTGGAGCTGTTATTGGTTTTTCGACCAAGCCAAGCGAGGTTGTTCATGCACGTGTAGCATCTTCCTTTATTAGCCACGAACAAGCCCAAATAAACTTAAAGGAGCTAGGAAACAAGTCTTTCGATGAAGTTTCGAAAGAAGGGCGAAGCGAATGGAACGAAGTGCTTGGGCGAATAGAGGTAGAAGATGACAATATTGATAATCTACGAACATTCTATTCATGCCTATACCGTTCGGTTCTTTTTCCTCGTACATTTTACGAGTATGATGCAAACAACCAGCTTATACATTATAGCCCATTCAACGGACAAGTATCATCGGGATATATGTTTGCCGATACGGGTTTTTGGGATACGTTTCGCTGTTTGTTTCCCTTCCTTAATATGGTTTACCCATCGATGAACGAAAAGATGCAGGGCTGGTTGGTGAATGCGTACAAAGAAAGCGGATTTCTACCCGAATGGTCAAGCCCTGGACATCGTGATTGTATGATTGGCAATAACTCAGCCTCGGTAGTTGCAGATGCTTATATTAAAGGATTGCGTAACTACGATACCGAAAGCTTGTGGAAAGCAATGATGAATGCCACTACGCAAGACCTAGAAGGATCGGCATCAGGACGTGTTGGTCATGAATATTATAACAAAATGGGCTATATCCCCAGTAATGTGGGCATCAGCCAAAGCGTTGCTCGTACGCTAGAGTATGCGTATAATGACTGGTCTATTTATCAATTCGGAAAAGCGATTGGAAAGTCTAAAAGCGAACTCGAAGTATTCAAAAAGCGAGCCCTGAATTATAAAAATGTTTATGATCCAAAACATAAACTAATGGTAGGGCGTGATGATAGAGGAGTATTCAACCCCACTTTTGTACCTGAAGATTGGAGTCGAGATTTTACCGAAGGCAATAGCTGGCACTGGAGCTTCTGTGTGTTTCACGATCCGCAAGGTCTTATTGATTTGATGGGAGGCAAAAAAGAATTTAATGCGATGATGGATTCGGTGTTTGTTATTCCAAGTTACAAAGGCATGAAGAGTAGGTCGATGATACACGAAATGTGCGAAATGCAGGTAATGGATATGGGGCAATATGCTCACGGAAATCAACCCATACAACATATGGTTTATATGTACAATTATTCGGGGCAGCCTTGGAAAACTCAATACTGGGTACGTGAAATCATGGATAAACTTTATAATCCAAATGCTGATGGGTATTGCGGTGATGAGGATAACGGACAAACATCGGCATGGTATGTGTTTTCGGCTCTTGGGTTTTATACAGTATGCCCAGGGTCGGATCAGTATGTTTTAGGTTCTCCCTTGTTTAAATCGGTGAAAGTGAATCTTGAAAATGGCAAAATAATCACGATCAAATCGACTAATAATAACAAAGAAAACCGTTATGTATCAACGATGATATTGAATGGAAAAAACGATACTAAAAATTATCTTACGCACGATAATTTGATGCAAGGAGCTAGTATCTTATTCAATATGTCAGCGAAGCCAAATATGCAAAAGGGTATCAAAGAAACTGATTTTCCGTATTCGTTTTCAAGAGAAGGAAAGTGATAAATTAGTTATGGAATTGTTTAACTAAAAAAGGTCGGAATTTATTCCGACCTTTTTTATCTATACTGTTTCTCTAATCTTTTAGAATCTAAATTTCATTCCTACTTCTAAAGTAAAAGGACGAATATATGTTCCCGAAAATACATTATTGTTTTTCAAAAACTCATCAACATCTTTTTCTTCCAGTAGGTCTGCACCAGATATACTTCCTTGAGCACCACGTTGATTAAGTACATTAACAACCGTTAAGTTGAAATCTAAGTGCTTGTTCAATGAATAGTTTGCTCCTGCAAATGTTTCCCATCTGCCTTTGAATGCAAGTGAATTTGTTAAGTTAGCATATTGCTTGCTAAAGTAACGTGCACTAGCCCAAACTCTCAAATCGTTCCATTGGTAGCTAGGATCTATCTCGATCAACACTTTAGAAACTCCATTTACAACCTTATCGCTATAGTTATAGTCTAGTGTTGTGTTGCTACCAAAGTCTACAGTACCCTTATAATTTTTGTATTTAGGTGCTTGTATCGTAAGTAGTGTATGCAAACTAAAGTTTTTGAATGGGGTTATTACTGCATCTGTTGTCCAGCCCAATGTTTCAATATCATAACTTACCATTTCTCTTTTCAGATCATTAGTCGTTGGGTTGGTAAAGTTTACAGTTCCTCTATATTCATCTCTCTGAATGTAGGTTGCTTTTGAAACAAGACTAACCATTGGGTGATTGTAGAATATACCAAGTCCCGCTCCAGGGATGGTCGATTTTTTAATATTAGGATCATTTCCTGACGAGTAGTTCTCTAAATGACCACCTTGCTCGTTGTATGTAACTTCTCCTAATACCCCAAATTTACCTGTAACTTTGTATACCCCACTAAGCATCAATGCTGTATTAAACCAATCTTTTTTAATATCGGTTTTTTTAGCAGTAGTTACATAGCCAAGGTCTGCATTCACAGCACCTCTATCGGCATTGTTTATATAATCGCCTCTTAGAGAGTGATACTCTAAACGAGCGCCTAAGTTAAGCGTGAACAGATCTGTAACATCCCATTTGTCAAGAGCAAATAATGCAGTTCTGTTCTCACTACCATTGTGGTATTCAAATCTATCTTCTCCATTCTCAGTTAGTCTCTTTGGATTGGCTTCTACCGACTGATAATAGGTAGTACCTTCAGTTGCAAACTTATCGATGTTATATAGCCATTGATTCATTCCAACTTTCCAATCGTGTTTTCCACTTTTTTTGCCAACTTCAAGCAAACCAGTCAAAGATTTGATAGGAGTCTTGCGAGAAGCTAGAACCAATACTGCTTGTGCATCTTGCCCTTGAATAGCATTAGGAGCATTTTTAGGTAATATACCAATCATCAAAGGTAGATAGACACCCGTTTCGGCACTATGTCCACGTACAATATAGTTCAATTTAAGACCATTATCGTATTTGTTGTTACCAATCAGGTCTAAAGTATGCGATGTAGAACCATAATCATCCAAAACATCACGTTCTACTAATTTACCAGTAAAAGCATCCTTTAGTGTTATTTTTTGCCCTAATTGATAGTTGTCTCCACCTATTTTGAATCCATCAAGTTCTTTAACTGAACCATCTTTAAAATAATGGTAAGGTGCAGCTTGCTGCATAGTCATTGACTTGGTATCGATAAATTTGTAGAATACCGATAATGAACCTGTTCCGCTATCAAACTTGTAATCTTTGGTAAGAGCAGCTTTATATAACTGCGTTTGATCGTTAAAATATCGGTCGATATTATTCTTATTAACTTTGTATGTACCTGGATCGTAGTTAAGGAATGCACCTACCGAGTATTTTAAACCCGTTGTACCAATTGGTCCACTAACGTTTAACGACCCATTAAGTAATCCAAAGTGGTTGGTGTTCAAGCTACCGTTTCCTTGAAACTTGTCAGTTCCTAAATTATTGTATGTACCTACTGAAAAACCTACGTCTCCTACATTGATAGCTGTTTCGCCAAGGTCAAGTAGTTTTACGCCGTTTGTCATAGCATCTATACGCCATGCTTTGAAGGGTAACTCGGGCCAGTAGAAATATACAACAGGAAGGTTGTTTTCGAGTACCGTAGTTCCACCTACACTTGCAGGAAGACCGATGTTTACGTTACGAGGACCTGCATTTGCTGATGCTGCATTGAGCATAACATTACGATCTGATCCTTGTGTCTTAACCGTATCTGCAGCTGCTTTTGTTTTATCTTGTGCAGATATATTGCCTACACTCGATACAGCTATGATAGCAGCTAACATGCTGATTTTTTTAATGTTTTTTTTCATATTTCTCCTTTTTTTCTGTTATTTTTTTACACCATATTTTGCTGTACGTGCATCTTTTATAACGCCTTTCCAATTCAAACCATACGCAAAGTCATATATATTGCCTTCGGTATCTTTATGACAATCCATATCAAATGGTACGTCCTCAAATTGTTTTTCTACAGTAGACATCGTGGCAGGCATTTGCATAGGTAATAATCCAGTAGGCTCATATTTACCTGATATAATATCAAGAACAGCTTGCTCAGTTACACTAAAGCGTGCAAGAATACCATCAACACGTCGTTCGAACTCATTGAATATCATAGGACGTGAGATATTAGTTACTACAATTACAGGTTTGTCGTCCATCATACTTTTAGTAGTAAGAATGGTTTGCAAATCCATCGAATTTGATGCAGTAGCACTTTTACCTTTATATGATCGATTTGTTACTGTAGGGTCTACAACAGGGTCTCCAGCAGCTATACTCTTTTCTCTAGCATCTACTGCTGTGTATGTATTGTATTGTAGCGAAATGGGTACATATCCGTTTCCACCTTCTTTACGATCGTTGATATCATAGCCACCTCCGTCATTATTTACATAAGGGCTTGATACAAATACAATCGAAAAATCTGCTTTTTTAGGATCTTCTGTAACCTCATAATATTTTTTCACAAGATCAAGATTGATCGGATATGTCAAACTTGGTTCAGACCACTCACCCCACCAGTTTTTGGTTGATGGTTGATATACCCTAGGTATATAAACCGTTTTTCTTTCTTTGATAGGTAATATATTCTTTTTGTTTTTCAGAAGAACTACAGATTTCAATTGTGCAGTATACCCTTCTTGCATAAACTCGGCTTTACCCACCGTTTTCACACTTTCTTGAGGATCTAGGTATGGGTTTTCGAACAAACCTACTCTGAATATATTTTTTAACAAACGTACAGCTGATTCCTCGAAACGATTTCTCATGAATTTCACGCCATGTTCTTTACTTCCCATTTTATAAGCTTCGATGATAGGACCCATTTCGTTGTTACCTCCAAATTGGTCTACACCAGCCATCAATGTTAAATAATGTCTTTCCGCAATACTTAGTTTCTCTGCACCCCAAGGTTTGCCCCAAAAGTCGCCAGGTGTTGCACCTTCATTAGCTGTTATGAGCCAGTCGGTACATACTACACCATCGTAATTATATTTTTGTCTAAGTAGATCTGTAACAATATATTTACTGAATCCGTTAGCATAGTTCGTGCCATCTTTTGCTTGATTATACGAGATCGTATAGTAAGGCATAACAGCCGAGGCCATACCTGTTTTTCCATCAAGTTTAAATGCACCTTCGGTAAACGGTTTCAGATGTGTTTCGAAATTATTGCCTGGGTATACCGCAAATTTACCAAACGCCCAGTGTCCATCACGTCCACCTTCTTCGGGTCCGCCGCTTGGCCAGTGTTTAACCATCGCATTTACACTTTTATATCCCCAACCATCTTTGATCTCGTCAGAGCTATGCGATGTTTGAAATCCATCAATGTAAGCACGTGCCATATCGGTTACTAGATCAGGACTTTCACCAAATGCCATTGAGTTACGATACCAACGAGGTTCTGTACCTAAGTCAATCTGAGGCGATAAGGCGGTTGCAATACCTAATGCTCTGTATTCTTGAGCTGCTATTTCTCCAAATCGTTTTATCAATTGAGGCTCAAATGTCGCAGCCATACCCAATCCATCAGGCCATACAGATATTTCACCACCTGCACCCGCATTAAATTCGGCTGTAGTACTTCCTGTAACCTGTCCTGAATGACGAGGGTCTGAACTATTGTTTGCTGGAATACCCAGTCCAAGACTTTCGGTATAGGCTTGTAGCTCATTATTCCATTTTGCGGCTACTTCCGAATTTTTAACTCCAACCAATAATACATGGCGTAGATTATCTTCTTTCAGAAACTTCTTTTGAGCATCGCTTAAATCCCAAGCATTAGCACCACTTTGCGAAAATAGTTTCCCCCCATAAGTGCCTGAAGCAAATCCCTTTTCTGATGCAGGTATTGCTTGATGTCCGCTGTATAGCATTAATCCAGCAATTTGCTCTACAGTCATGCGTTTAGCCAGATCCTTGGCTCTAACATCAGCAGGTAGCCTCCAATCTTCGTACGGGTCTAATTTTCCGTTTTTGTTAAGGTCTTTAAATTTTAGACCATCTTTAGTTATGAGTTTCACTCCCGAATTAGGAGAGTAGCCCAATGTTGCACCTTGCCCATTTGTCTGAATTGCATAATTAGATTGCTGAGCTTCGATTTGTCCAAATAGCAATAATGTAATTGCTGAAAGAAAAATTTTATTCATAATGTTCTATATTTTGGATTATCATTTGTTGTTTATTTCTAAAATGTATTAAATAACCTAATGCAAATATAGGGTTCTTTTTCAAAAATCAAATAGTCCGTTTTTATTACAAATTCCATTCGTTTGTTTTTTGTTTATTTAAATATCTGTAAATCAAAAATATAAACCTCTGCATGTTATATAACACGTTTATGTGTTATATAACACATCCTTAAACGATTTAACTTCACCCAAAAATAAGATATATAATGTTATGATAATGGATGGGTATATCAGTAGTAAAGAATTATTATCTAGAAATTCGGATGATTTTTTGGCTAGTGTATCAATTGACTGCATAATAATTGGTTTCAACGAAGGAGAGGTTAAAATTCTGTTGAGTAGATTTAAAAGTCATGATGATTGGATGCTTCCTGGTGGATTTGTTTTTAAAACAGAAAGCCTTGATGAAGCCGCTTATCGTATATTACATTATAGGGCAAAGTTAAAAGATTGTTACCTAAGACAATTTAATGCGTTTGGTAATCCAGACAGAACAAATATTGAAGAGAATAGGCAATTGCTTATTGAGCAAGGTATTGATCCAATAGCGTCTCACTGGTTCTTGAAACGCTTTATAAGTATTGGTTATTACGTGTTTGTAAATTACGATCAGGTTAAAGAAATAAGTAATATTGACCAACAAAGCCAATGGTTTAGCCTAGCCAAGCTACCAGTACTGTATAGCGATCATAATGCAATTGTAGAGAAGGCTATACAATCATTGAGATCTGAAATTTGGTGTATACCTATTGGTTTAGACCTCCTTCCCGAGAAGTTTCCAATAAGTGAACTGCGAATTGTGTACGAAACAATATTAGGTAGAAAAATAGATCGCCGAAACTTTCAACGTAAGATTTTATCTTATGGATTAATTTACAAATTAGATGAAGTAAGTAAAAAAAGAGGTATTAAGGAGACCACTTTATTTTCGTTCAATAAAGAAAAATATGCCTACGCATTAAAAAACGGATTTTCATTTTTTTGATTGTTTATTTGTTTTTAATCAAAAAAAGAATGATTTTTGCATCGCATTTATTAAAAGATTGTTTTAAGTGATCTTTTTGTTAAAATAACATACTGATATTTGTTATAATGGGATAAGTTAATCAAGGTCATTCATATATCTTTTACGGATTTAATGTACAAATTGCTATATTAATAAATGGGTTGATATATAATCAATAATGATAACAATGGTTTCTTTAAATATTTGGTTAAGAGTAAGGTGTAATATATGCTTTACTTAACTTAATAACCATAAACCATTTTTATCCCATACAACAAAATCCATTGTTTCGAAAATGCTTATACGGTTGAGTCTATAAAATTCATTACGTATACATTGGTTTCTTTTTGTTTAAATCCCATCGATTGATATAGTTTGTTAGCATCTAGGCGTGAGGGGCGAGAGGTCAGCATCAATCGTTCTACTCCTTTTGATTGAGCAAATAATATAGCGTGTTCTATCATTCTTTTACCTAGTCCTTTGCCTCTATGAGGTATGTCTACCACAACATCTTCAATCATTGCTTTTATACCTGTTGGACTTTGGTATATTGCCAAAGTTAGCATTCCTACAACTAATTGCTTATCTATAACAACGAACAAATGGCTATTGTTGGAGTCAATAAGTTTTCTGTAACTAGCTTCATCTAATGTTATTTGTCCATCAACTACTAAGTGATCAACAAAATTTAATTTGACATTTTGTTCCAATTTGATTAAGCGTATTGCTGAGTCGTTCTTTAAAATTTTGGAAGTTGCTAAAAGCATCAAAAGGCAGCCAA
>JBDLTH010000021.1:0-53252 GCA_039799165.1 Bacteroidota bacterium | reverse complement strand
TCATTGTACCATCAATGCCCAACAAGGGGTTGAATTGCTCTACGAGATTGACTGACGAAATATCGTATTGCGAAGATGGTACCGCAATTGGGTTTGCAGCATCACCTGTGTCAAGACCTTTAGAGAAGCCCCAACCATCTTCGGCATCAACCCAAGATGAAAAAGAGCTGTAAGATCCTATTCGATACTGCGAGGTATACGAATGGGAGAATCTGAAGGTTCGAAACTTTTCTTTAAACCATGGCAACGTGGTTAATCCATCGTAGCTGATAGACCAGTTGGGTAACATAGCCGTCAGGGCTGGAAACGGCGATAAAGATATACTATTTGCATTACCACCTGTGTAAGCAGCCAAAAACGCCGGAATAAGCACATCTGCGGAATTGGGATTCAATGCCCCATTTCTCGAATTGTATGCATCTCCTTTGTATCCTGCGTTTGACAAAAATCCTGTCTCGGGATAAGTTAACGTACTGTATTTATTGTTTATCCTGTTTTCAACAAGCCCTCTATACTCTATGAATCGATCAAATGCTGCTGATTTGTAATTATTCTTTGCATTTCCACTTTCGAAGGTTGATGACAGAGCAATCGTTGAAATTGCAAAACTACCTCCCATCGATCGTGATACATTGGGATATCCACTAAACTGAAAGGATGTTCTGTCATTTTTTTCGCGCAGGGCACTTAGCTGTATTTTTAATCCACGCAGGGGTTCTATCTGAGCTGCAATGTCTAATTTACGGATCGTGTTATAAACTGCTGGTGATATATTTTGCTCGTTGAGCAGCAACCAATCATTTCGCAACGATTTGTTTATATAATCCTCACCTCCTTCAAATCCGAACGCAAAGCCCAGCCCTGGCGTAGTACCCAAAGCCGTATTTTTCTGCCCAAATGCGTCTCCCACGGTTGGGATAAACCCTGCTATGGCCGTCTCATTTCGCATAGAGTAATTGACAGACAAGGAGCGAACGGACATCAATCCTCTAGCTGTATATTCAGCTACTTTATACAAGGTGGTTTCCTCTGGGTCTCCTTTCGATACCACATTCAACTTAATCAGTGCTGTATCTTTAGTGGTGATACGAATCGTATTTTCATCAATCCGCTTGTATTTTATCTTGATCGTTTTTCGCCCTTGCTTGGCTGATACAATAAGCCGTTTGGTATTAAGACCGTGTTTTACAACTGTACCCGAATCGGTATTTAAGCGCACCTCTCTGTCAAAAGGCTTGGGTTTGGGCAGTCTAGCTGCGGTCTCTTGCCTACGATTGTTTTGCCTACCTCGTTGTGTTTGAAACTTCTCGTTTACTTTTTTCAAGAAAGGCGATTTATTGTAAAAAGAGGTCAGATCAAATGTATTATTCAAATCCAAAGTCAAATTGTTTGTCAACGTATTGCCTACGCTATACTCAACACCCAGATCAGCACCTCTATCCCACGTATAATTACTTGTATAATTGGCGGTTGAATTAACCCAATCCAATATGGGAATATGCTGCGTGGGCAGGTTATAGGTAACTTGAGCGGTTTGCTTATACGACAGTGGTTTTCCCAAATTTTGGATACTTCGTGTTATAGAGTCTTTCCAGACCTCATAATCACTTGGATTTAGTTTTTTGTTCACCTGCAAATATGGCTCTTCTATTTCGGCTCTCGTACCCGTCTGTAAACTCATACGCAGATTTTTCAACAATTCCCAAGTAAGACTCAAGTCTCGATCCCAATAAAAGGTTTGGCTAAAATTTAAAAATTGTTTGCTACTATTATCTGCTCCTACCGAAAAGCTTTCAAGATCTCGAGTAAGTGTCTCAGTATAAAAACGTGTGATATTTGAATTAAACGAAATATTGCTAGGCAAAAAATTCACCCCTAAAGACTGTGGATATTTAGCCCATTGCGATTTACTCTTTACTGCCTTGAATGGTTCCCATGGTTGCACCATCGGCGAATATGAATAAGCCATATTGGCTCTATAATTTTGAGTCATATCATACACTGTGGTAGGATTGCTGGTCTCGGTTTTGTTGAAAGCATAGCCAAACGTAAAGTTGGCAGGATCATAAGGCATTGGATTTTTACTGGCAATATTGACCTTCAGATTTGTTAGGCTAAAGCTTTTAGTAATTGTTTTCTCTTGAGCCAAATTCCGAATCGAATCTTTTTCGGCTTTGGTTTCTACAACATCCAAAGCGTCTTTCAATTTTATATCTTTGTCCAGTGGATCATACTCGGGCGAAGTTGTTTGATTTGAATATGAATAATATAAAGGTGCTGTTATTTTTGCCTGTTCGGGTACAAATCGTCCTAAATCAACATTGGTAGAAACAGTATATGTCGAGAAATCATCTCGTCGACGCTCCATCATGCTTTGATCTATTCCTCCAAACCCTACGGTTTCTTTTCTTCCTACTAGATTTATCGACCCAATGTCAGAGACTGCAACATTAAGATTGGCTTGTGCTGCCCATCCTCCTTTTTCGTCGTAATCGGTCAACCTCAACTCATTGACCCATACCTCGGTTGATTTAATTGTACGTGTATTGTTTCGCACACCAATCATCAGTACCGATATGTCTGAAAGACTAGGATTACCGATAATACTGACTTTATTATTTACTTTATCAGGATCATAGTCCGAAAACAACTCGGTATAAGAAGCCTTCGAACCTGCTTTTCGTTTCTCTTTGTTACGCAAAAGCTTAATATTAGTGAGCAACTCTAACGGAAAATCAAACATATTATCTGTTGGCCAAACAGTATACTGATCGGCTACACTGCGAGTACTGTATACACCAGGAGGCGTTATAAATAGAGGTATCTCATATTCATAATAATTGTTTTTATAATCCGAACCCAAACGTAAAAACACCGTCATCTCGCCTGTGTTCAAACTAGGGCCATCGATAAGTTCTTCGGCATGTACAAACATTTGTAAGCGTTTGTATGTACGTAAATCGTAATTTACATTTTTGTATGCAGCACGTGCATCATTGGGGTCAAGGTTGAGCAACTGAAGCGACAACGATTGTTCGTTCTCTTGCCTCAACTGTGCCTGATTAGGGTCTACCATACGAGACACGCCTGGAGGCACAATATAATTTACTGGTTTTTTAGAACCATTTTCTTCGATATTAACAGCCGACAGGTTCAATATACCTGCACCGTTGTTTACCCCTTCTTTCAATGGTTTGGTATACGTACGCCATTCGCCTCTTACCAAATCCATTGTACCAAAGCGAAGATGTGTTTCTTGCTCAAAGTCGGTCAGAAACATACGCATAAATCGTATCGTTTTGAAATCTTGTATATTGCCTACTTTTTTATAATTTTCTCGTACAGGTATTTTAAATTGATACCAAGTAACGGTATCTGTTTTACCATTTTTCAATACAACAGGTATTCTTCGACTATCTGAAACGTAATTTTTACCAACTGTTATATCTTCGGATCGCAATGATACCCGATATTGATAATAATTTTCGCTTTCGTTCATCGTATAATCTTGATTCAAATCTTCAACGTCGGGCGAGTTACTTGCTGCTGTTGAATAATTTTCTCCCGATGTTTGGGTAGACGATGTGTTACCCTCCGTACCATTGTATCGTTTGTATCGATTCAAAATGCCCACTTCATCTCTATCATAGTCAGAACCTCTAAAATGGTGATAACTATCTCCCGAAGGGTCGTTGAGAGGAGAAAATGGGTCTTTCTGCATTCTATCTATTGCGGTTGCCGACAACTTGGCTCGCAAAGCACTTATATAAGCAACATAAGGCTGATACTTCAGCTCTTCGCTGGTTACCAACCCATTTAAACCTGCATCTTGCAAGATTCGGTCTGCCGCAGAAAGCGAATTGTCAAAAGCATATATGGTAGACTGACGAGCAGGTACTCTACCCCAAGCGGTGTTAGTTACTTCTCCTAAATTAGTACTTGTGGGCAATCCGTTTTCGTAAAACTTCTTACCATCTTTTAATATATCTTCGGATATTTCACCCAAATTGAACAACAAATCGCCTCCTCTATTTTTTATAGTTGCTGTATCATTATTCATAAATGGATCCATCAACCAAAACTCGATATATTCGATATTACTGGTTTCGAAGTTGGTATTGTCGAGTTTTCGCATAATACCTCCCCAACGCTTTTTTGGGTTAGTTAATCGACCTTCCGAATCGATACCATCCGAGTCAAGATTGTACATCCCCCTTTCTTGTGGATAGTAAGATAGATTGAGGGTTGAAATAGATTGCGATTCGTTGGGCAATATCTCTCTACCTGGATATATTTCGTATTGATACACTTCACGTACTTCGTGCTTAGATAGCTCTTCTTTATTGTTTTTTATATGTACAGGTGTCAATGTCGAATTGGCACGGGTAAACATATTATCGATCATAAACCATGCCAAGTGAGCTCTATTGTTTCCATAAGCCAAATCGTTTACTAAAAGAGACTCAACAAAGCTTGACGGAGTAGAAGCCAGCTTCCATCCATAAGGCTGAAGTACCGATAAACGTGATTTAGCGGATTCAAAATCGTCTAAGTAAGAATATCCTCCTGCATAGGCATTCTCATAATGCCCTGCTATCAACTGAGCAAATTCGGCATTAAACGATATTTGAGAAGGTGCGGTTGCATTTACAAAAGGCAGTTTATCAACCAAGCCCGTAAGCCATTGAGACGATGTTTTGTACGATGTATTTAATCCCCACAGTGTGTTTTTCAACGACTCTTCGCCTATACCTGCTTTCATTGTCAAAGGTTTCTCGTACATGTGCATAACCGTACCTCCGATATTGAAGTTTTTGGATAACTCGTAATCGAGGTTAAGCCCCAACAAGGTCTTTCGCTTCATATTGAACAATGACTGATTTTCGAGTGAAACACTGATTGGTGTACCTGCATCAACGAGGGCTTGATTAATCACAGTAACTGTGCCTGATGTATAATCGACGGTATAATCAACGTTTTCGACAAGTGTAGTACCGTTGGCTGTTACTTTAACAGATCCTTTTGCCACATTCATGGCATTGAGGTTGAGTGTAGAGCTAGATGTAGATCCTTTGTAGGTTCCACTTATTTTAAATTTATTTTTATCTGCTACTTGCTGGGCAACTGTCAGTGTAGAATCGTACAATTCTTGATAAATATATTTTTGAGCAATACGATCATTCCCTATCTTTTTGCGTAGGTGCGAGCCAAAAGGTTCGACAACAGGAAATATGACACGCCCGTTTTCGGGTAAAATTGTATAACCTTCGACAAAGTCAAAAATACCATCAGGATACCTTTTGTTCTGCGAATTTAGGCTATCCAAATTCATAACCCGCAACAAGAGTTCATTTTTTATTTTTCCTTCGGGAATATAATTGATATACGTACCGATTGTATCGCTCTGGTAATGGATATTTAAGCGAAATTTATCTTTTTGTATCTGATTAGCACCTAGTTTATAAACGTTCTTCATCATCAAATCCCACGTATAGGCTCGTGGAGACATTGACACTGGTTTTACTAACTTCAGTAACAAAGCTCCTGCATCTTCACCTTCTTTGTATTCGGGTGGTATTGGGAGCGAAAATTCTCCGACCCTGTAGATCTCACCCTTCATTTCGTATTCGTAAGCAACTGCCAATACCTGATCTGATGCGAGTGGTACATTGAGCGATATGTAGCCCAATTGGGTACTTATATGGTACTCTGAGGCATCGAGCATGCGAGCTCGTTCTAGCTTATCATAATCCAAACCACTCACCAAACCTGCTCCTGACAAGACAGAGGTTGTTTGGTTGATGTCTCGCACATTGTTGTAACTGGTACGAATGGTACTATATAGATTATTTGCACTATTGTGAGGTGTGGTAGGCTGATTTAGAGGTGTCCATTTTTTATTTTTGATCGAATCAACCTCTGCGAGATCGGCAAAAGCAACGATGTTTCGAGAATTACTAGGATCGCCCTGCTTATTTGTTACCCAAACTTCTATTCTCCTTATCAATAGGGGCGAACTAATAAAGGGTAGTTTACTCATCCCCTTGTCAAAATGATCTCTAAAATAATATCCAAGAAAAAAGTGTTGATTCTCGTCGTAGGCATCCGCTTTAAACTCGAAAGGTGCTGTTTGCACGCCACCTTGCGAATTGACGGTTTGAGATTCGGTTTCTTGCTGAGATATTACGGTACTGACTTTTAATTTACCAAATTGCAAATCGGCTTTTACACCAAACAAAGAGGCTCCCCCATTGATGAGCGAATTGGTGGTAGTCATATTCACATTACCTGCTTCGAGGTGTTTTACAATTTCATCCTCTTCGCCTTCGTAAGCTAATTTGATCCGTTTGGTGTCGAAGTCGAAGGTCGATTCAGTATCATAATTCAGGCCAAAATTGATTTTAGAACCTACCGATGCGGTTGCATTTACTTGTATTTTCTCGTTGAAGTCGAACATATAGCGACTTCTGTTGCGTTCTGATATAGTTGGATTATCTATTTTTGAGTGTTTTAGGCCTGCACCAACCTCTACATAGCCTTGCGTTTTGAGTTGCACCCCACCAGGTCCAAAGATACGCTCCAAGGCACTCATATTTATTTTGATGTCTTTGAGCGAAAAGTCTTCTTTTTTGTCACCTCTAGCAAATGCTTCTGCATTTTTTTCTTTAAAATAAGCAGACATCGATTTTTTGAGCGAGTATTCGGAATATTGCTCTGGGTTAAGTGTAAAAGGTGTAACCCACACATCATTGTCTATCTTTGTTTTGAATAGATAGACATTGTTTTTCAGGTCATACTCCACCACCGTTTTCACATTCGATGGGTCTTTGAGGTCAATTGGCGACTGATTGGTTAAATCCTCGTATCGGGTTATCTGAGTTTTCTTGACTGGGTATAAGGTGCTTGTATCTTCTAAAGCCGAGGTCGTAGAAGCCTCGATATACGTAAAGTCGACATCGCTTTCTGCCGATGTACCAAAAAATGTACTGATACCGACGATCAGTAAAACAACTACAAGTAGATATTTATTATAAACCTTCTTCAACTATTGGTTATTTTGCTCATTACATATTACCAGCAATATTTTCATAACATTTTGAGAGCTGTTTTTATAATTTGCTCAATAGTGCTATCTGGTTTTTCTTTCAATATTTTAGCTACTGCTTTTTGGGATGGTACTTGCCCAAACCCAAGCATAACCAAAGCAGCAACGGCTTCGTTGGCAGTCTCATTATTCAACACCACGGCCTCTTTACTATCTTCCGTTACCTTTATTTTGTCTTTCAGATCTACAATGATACGTTGTGCTGTTTTCAGACCAATGCCTTTTACTGTTTTCAGAATATCCGAATTGCCCGATGCAATTACCACACCTAACTCGGAAGGTGTCATAGACGAAAGAATCATCCGAGCGGTGCTAGCACCAATGCCCGAAACGCTAATGAGGTGCATAAACAACTCACGCTCTTGTTTGTCTATAAACCCAAAAAGTTGATAGGCATCTTCTCTCACGGCTTCGTAAATAAATAGCTTAGTTGCTGTTTTATTGTCTAAGGCTGTATAGGTATTCAATGATATACTGATAAAGTATCCTATTCCGTAGGCTTCGAGTGTAACTGATGCTGGAGTACGTTCGGCTATTTCGCCTTTTATATAATCAATCATATTTGTAGCTAACCAAAAGCTTAGGTTTATGTTTACTTATTGTAAGATATGCAAAAGTAAGTTTATTATTGGTTTTAATCAAGATTAGATACGTTAATACATGTTGTAATTTAGAGACGTGCCAGTCCTCTCTTAAAATTGAAGCTCTGCCTCTAACGCAAAAAACGAGAAGTATTACTACCTCTCGTTTCTTGTTCTACTACTGTATCTTTTATTTCTTGAATATGGAGTCTAAATGATTAATGTATAACTTTTCATACTCTTCGATCATGGGTTTTTTTGATACATCGTGAAAATGAAAACTATCTAATTTACTCATCCCCAGAAACGCATTCATCTTATGAAAACCAAACATAACACCATTATCTACACCTGTTTGGTTGAAAAACTCGGTATCCAACGTAAATGCTTCGATAGGTGCATTCCATGTTGTTGTTAGCATATAATGCGTACCTTGCATGCTTCCCCCTTTTCCGTAATTCATTTTAGGATTGACTGAATGCCTACCATCACTCACATACAACCCCTTGTTATGCCCAGCAGTTAGCACCTCGTCTAAATACTGCTTAAAACCATAGGGTAAACCAAACCACCAAACGGGTGTATGATAAATGATTACATCTGCCCATACAAACTTGGCTACTTCTGATTCAATATCGTATCCTGCTGCTATATGGGTAACCTGTACTTCTAAATCTGCATCTACCGCAAAATAGGTCGATGTCCAGTTAGTTACTGTATTATTGAACAATCCGCCCGAATGAGCAAATTCTTGCCCAGCATTAATTATTAATATCTTTCTCATACCATATTCTATTTTATATTGCAAAACTAAACAGAATAACATTATAATCAAAATTATTTATTTCATATATTTGTATCATAATTATAATAGAAACAATCACCGTATGATTAACTTAGAATGGTTTAGAACATTTAAGGCAATATACGAAACGGGATCGCTAACAGCTGCCGCCAACCATTTGTTTATCTCACAACCTGGGGTAAGCCTACATCTCAACTCGCTAGAAGCACATACAGGCAATAAGTTATTTGATCGAGGTACTCGCAAAATGACACCTACGGAACATGGGCAAATATTATACAACTCGATTGTGGAAGGATTAAATATGCTGGAAAATGCAGAAAAGCATTTTTACAGAAATTCGCATACTAGCAAAACAAGCGTTAGTGTGGGTATGTGCTTCGAAACCTTTCAACTTGTTTTAGAGCCTTTTATAATTGATCTCCCTTTCGATCTAATTTCTAAATTTGGTGATTACCCTCAAATGCTAAGCGACTTAGATAAAGGATTGCTGGATTTGATCGTAACTCCTTACAAAGAGGATAGTTTGCATTTGAAATACACTGCTTTTTCTTCTGAAAAAATAATCTTGATTACGGGTTCTGAAACGGATACCCGTCCATTCGAAGAATTATTGGAAGCTAAAGACACAAGTAGAATCGAAAAATATTTAACAGAACAAACTTGGTTTGGCACTGCTGGAGATATGGAGCATTTGAGAATTTTTTGGATTCAAAATTTCAAAAAGAGACCTAGCTTTAAACCCAACTTTATTGTACCCAATATGAGTTCAATCATAAGGTGTATCTCGAATAGAAAAGGATGGGCAATCGTTCCTGATATTTTGTGTAAAAAACAACTCGAAAGCAAAGACATAAAACGAGTATGGGAAGGTATAGTACCACTCGAACACACCTTATATTTTGCTCAACGCAAAAAAAGTATTTACACTAAAGAGATAAAAATACTGCAAGATATAATTACAAAAGGAATCAACAATACTAAATAAAAGATGAAATAGAATTTCGTACTTGCCTCGCTTTATTCTACCTTTGCACATCTATTCGTTGATAGAATAATAAATGTATGCCCAACAAATCTACAGTCTCGAAAGAGCAAATTGCCATCAAAGCATCTTATTTTAGTATTATAGGTAATACTTCTTTAGCTATCATAAAATGGTTGGCTGGTTTTTTTGGTAATTCGTACGCATTGATTGCCGATGCAATAGAATCGACTGTTGACATTTTTGCTTCCATCCTTGTATTACTCGGAATTAAATATGCAAATAAGCCTGCGGATGAAGATCATCCGTATGGTCATGGACGCATCGAACCCTTGGTTACATTTATTGTAGTTGGCTTCCTTATCATTTCTGCTACTATTATAGGATACGAGAGTTTACAAAATATACGCACCCCTCACCAAGGCCCTAAATCTTTTACCTTGATTGTATTGGGGGCAATTATTATTTGGAAAGAAATATCGTATCAGCTGGTTATACGCAAGGCTAAACAAACAGGTAGTTCATCTCTCAAAGCCGATGCTTGGCATCACAGAAGTGATGCGATCACGTCAGTAGCTGCATTTATTGGCATTTCTATAGCACTAATTATGGGTGATGGATATGAGGCTGCCGACGACTGGGCTGCACTCTTTGCTGCATTTATAATTTTGTACAATAGCTATCATATTTCAAAGCCTGCATGGGGCGAAATCATGGATAAAGACATGTATGGCGATATGGTTAATGAAATAAACGACTTTGCTAAAACTGTGGACGGGGTTGTTGATACAGAGAAATGCTATGTTCGCAAAACAGGGATGGTGTATTATGTAGATTTACACATCATTGTTGATAAAAATATGACGGTCAAAGAAGGGCATGATATCGCTCACAAGCTGAAAGATAGCTTAAAGAAAAGAATACCTGAGATAGCAAATGTACTGATTCATGTAGAACCTTGCTATTGAGGTTTCAATAAAAAATCCACAAAAGAATTTGCTTTTTAGATGTCTTTAATTTTTCATCCAAATACCTCATTGTAGCATTGTCTGTAACAGGACAGCCTAAACTCCACCCCATAGGTAGGTGCACGGGGTATATCTCTCGGTCGGGAACAGGTGTATGCGAATGTAGAACAACAATACGCCGAAAGGCATTATTGTTTGTAGATTCTAAACCATGCATTTTGTAATGAACTTTAATACCCCACTGACTCCCTGCACGCATACCTATTTTATACTTACCTAACGAAGTCAGATTACTACCATTTACATTACTAAACAAGGGTTTAGCTCCAATACTTAATTTATCTCCTTTACCCGAGCCATGTGCACACAAAGACTGATGATCGATCTGCTGGCTCTTAAAGTTCCAAACAAACATGCGATCTCTCCCTGAATGTATTCGCATATCTATCAAGATGCAAAAATCGGCATTGTAGCCATTCTTTATACAAAAGACTAACGCCTCTTGTGCTTTATCTTGCAACCTGCCTATCGTAATAGGCTCGGGCTGCGAATTTCGTGCAAATATAAATATCGTGAAACCACATGTCAGTAGTAGAAGAGAAACTACCAGTAGTTTCAGGACCTTCGATTGCTTCATTTACTCCTCGTCATCTTCCTCATCGTATTTATCAAGTTCTGCTTCGTAAAAAGCAAATGCCTGTACGACAAGTTCTGATATAGCTGGATTATTTATATCGGAGCCATCGAGTATCTCAACATCTTCGGTATCGATATCTACTATAAAACGGGGTGCAGAGGTATGTACAACATACACGTTTTCCGGAAAATCTGAATTATCTGCAATTAAAAATTTAGGTAACAACATATCTTTGCTTTTTATAAATAGTACAGCTCAAAAGTACAAAATATAATAGGTTATTGTCCGAAAAAGGTGAACGAAATAAAAGCAGTGAATAAATTGCCTTCATTCATCCATTATTTTTTGAAATAAATCGATATACTGACCTAAGTGAAAACCATCTACTAAAGCATGATGCACATGGATAGACATGGGCATGGTGCGTACACCGTTTTGTTCCATCATCTTTCCAAACGATATTTTGGGACAACTATCGTGAATGGATAATCGGCGTGCGTGCGACATGGATGTAAAATTAATCCACGGAACGGCGGAATAATGAATTGTATTGTTGTCGCATTTATTCAAGATAGACTCTGCTTTTCTTACCCGATCAATTTCTTCTAAAGCTATATGTTCGAATATTTTATAATCGGTATTGAATACAACATTACCCGAAAAGGCAAATATCTTGTCTGGTCTATCTACTGTTGTGGCTGCATCTATTCGATCATACAGATACACTTGACCATCTTCGATTCGATAACGAAAATGCTGAATCATATTTGCTGCTGTCAATGACTTATGTAAATAGTAGAGAAAAAAGGATGTTTTCAACTCTTTGGCTCTAAGATATGCTTTTGTACAATCTACGGATACACATACTCCATAAAAAGGTTCCTCGAAAACACTGAATACTTGAAAGAGTTCTCTCCTCTCCCATGTTTTTATATCTATCTGTTGTTTCATGCTATAACATATGGTAATAACTCTCGAATGGCATCAATACGTATCAATCGTGTGTTTGTAATTTTATCTTCTACTCGCTCATGTGCCCATGTTGTATGAAAAGGAATATATGCCGCATAAGCTCCTATATGAAGCACTGGTATTATATCAGACTTCAATGAGTTTCCGATCATCAGCAATTCTTTAGGCTGACAATCCAAATGCTTAACTAACTTTTCATAATCTCTGATTTGCTTGTCGCTCATTATTTCTACATGATGAAAATAGTGTTCGATGCCCGACTTAGCAAGTTTTCGTTCCTGATCCAGAATATCACCTTTGGTTACTACAATCAATTTGTAGCTTGATGATAGACTTTGCAATACGTCCTCAATACCATCAAGAAGTTCGACTGGCTTATTCAAGATCGTCTTCCCCAGATTCACGATCTCATCAATTACACGAGGGTTTATCTGGTAATTGGACATTTTCAATGCAGCCTCCACCATCGATAAGGTAAATGCTTTAACTCCGAATCCATACAAGTGCATATTGGCTAGCTCTACCTTTAATAATTGCTCAGAAACAGTATCAATCGAGATGTATTTCTGCAACAATTCACGAAAGCGATATTCCGCCTCGTCAAAATAAGTTTGATTTACCCAAAGGGTATCATCTGCATCAAAAGCTATAACTTTTAGGTCATTTATCATACACCATCGCTGAGGTTATACATGGATTTCGAGCCTTAGTAAATATCAAATTTGTCGTAAAATTACACATTATCTGACAAAGGACACCCCCTTAGGTTAGATATATTTTTCGATATACTAGATGCACGAGATTAGTAAAAGAAAACAATTTTCAGCTCTAAGAACAGAACAAAAACTTAAATTTGATGTTCTATTTATTGAAAGCAAATTCATATATTTGTGTAAAATCAGTAACAAAATAATATAAATATATAAATTATGAGCACTTCAACATTAAAAAAAACTGAGGCTAAAGGTATAACAACCTCTGCTACAGAGGCAGGCGTTTTTTTGGGTAAAATCGTTTCTTTCAATACTAGTTTAAAGTTATACCACTGGCATGTTACAGGCACAGGTAGCTATGCTAAACACATAGCACTAGACCAGGCTTTGGGTGATCTTACAGATGCAACGGATCGCTTGGTAGAGACTACTTACGCAATGGCTGGAGATATAAATATAGTAATCCCAGAAACTAAAAACCCTGCAGATATACTCCAATATATTAGCAATTTTTATGACTTTATTGAAGATGGACGCAAATACTTTAGTGAAGGGTTTACACAAGCCATTATAGATGATTACAACGAGGCTATCCAACAATTACTGTACAGACTAAAGCGTTTGCAATAAGAATAGGATATAGGCTTATATAAACAATATCTATCCATTATAACCGATCCGACTCTTCTAAGCTAAGAAGAGTCGGATCGGTTGTTGTATCCTTATGTATTTACAATACTTAAGGGCTATAAAATAGGCTATACGATTATCGTTTCAAAGAATTATTCGATCGGATATGTGAAATCTAAATTGAATTGCTAATTTTGTAAACATAAAATAGATTAGATGGAAGAAGTACTCGAAAAAGCAATACGAATAGCAGTTAATGCACATGTAGGGCAAAAGGATAAAACTGGAACTCCTTATATTTTGCATAGCCTTAACGTGATGCATGCGGTTGATACGCTAGATGCTAAAGTTGTAGCTATACTACATGATGTCGTTGAACATTCTTCGGTAACATTTGAAGATCTTATAAATGAAGGAATTCCTAAACATTTGGTTATTACCCTCCGATTATTTAGGCACGAAGAGAACGTAAGTTATGAAGACTATATCTTACGCTTATCCGAAAATCCATTGGCTGTAAAAGTCAAGGTAGCCGACATGAAAGATAATATGGATATAAGCAAATTAAAAGAAATTACAGACGAAGACATCGAACGTCTCAAAAGATACGTTATCAATTACAAATTTCTAAAAGGGCGTTTATCTTAATATTCCCCTTCTTGTAACTTACTGCCAATTTATTTAAGACAGTAAGTTTTGTTTTGGGCTATTTAAAACAATTTGTCATAAAAAAACCATTGCTTACCTTATCAGTAAGTAATTAGTAAGACTGCGTATTGAACTTTTCCTCTCTATTTTATTAGGAAAGTTTGCATTGTGTGTGAAATAAGAATAAAAGTTTTGGGCTATTTAAAACAATCTATTCTTCAATAATTTATTAAAAAATTACTGTACCTACTAATTTAGGTACATACATATTCGATACCTAAAACAAGGTGTTTTAGATCAACCACTTCAATTTTTTTTTGAATGTGTCTATACTGAAATCAACTCAGTATACCCCCTTTTTATGAACTATATATAGAAAAGATGAAACAATTACTTATTATTTTAATAGTATCTGGAATAACTTTATTTAACACTGGATGCTCCAAAGACCCTCTAAATGAATCTAACCCGAGTATAATGAAACTAAGTGAGCAAATGCCCATTTATTATACCGAAGATAATGGCACAACCTACATTGCTAAATATAATGCTGTACGCATTGGAGAATATCTTTGGATGAATAGCAATTTCACAGCACCAGAAAATACTAATTACGATTTAACTCAACATCAGATCAACCGTGGGTTGAGCATTTATAGAATTGACACTTTAGAGTATACGCTAACCCCATATGATATTAATAAATACATCGGTCAATATTACAGCATCGATCAAGTAGCTAATATGAATCACGTTGGTACTATGCACGAAGGTGCATACCAAACAGATCGAGGCAAATGGGGGTTACCGTCTAAAAACGATTTTAGACAATTGTTTGCAATGTGTGGAAACGCATTGGAGCATAACGTACGATTTGCCCTAAGTTATAGGGTTGGAGAAATTCCAATTATGCAAAAAATAAAAAATATTTTCTGGATTACAGATTATAATACAAACAAATATGGCTTTAATTTGACATATGGGGGGCAAAGAGCACATAACGATGGATTCAACTGGAGGCTTTGCCATGCTAACCCGACAGAATGCTTCAACTATGATGGCAAAAAAGGCGATTTTATAATATTTTACAGTACGGTAGTATATCCGACAAACGATTTGGGTACAGTGATGATACACGACTATCCCGATACTAGTAGAGGGAAAGAATGGGCTTTAAAAACAGTACGCTGGTGCAGAAAACTAAGTGATGAAGAGTTGGGGTATAAGCTGTATGTTAATAAAGATAGAACGGATATTCAGAAGTTAGGTTTGACTAACCCTGCTCCTGCAGGATATGAAGAACTTGCAAACGGATACTTACGTGGGTTCTACGTGCAATACATACTAAACAATCCAAAACCAACAATGACAGTTACAGACCTTCGCAAAATGGAGTTAGAATTGCCCGATGTGGTACATGGAGGTGCTAGACCAACATAAAGACAAAAAAGACGAATCCAATATGGATTCGTCTTTTCATTTATAGTGGAGATAAACGTTCTTTAATCTAAAAAGTCGACAGTCTCTTCTCCAATCATCTTACGCAATGTGTTTTTCAACTTTACGTACTGAATAAATAGATCATGTTCTGCCACTTTGTTTTTCTCGTGCATAGGACTCTTGAAATAGAATGACAACCAATCTTGAATACCGCTCATACCTGCACGTTGTGCCAGATCGCTAAACAAGACCAAGTCAAGACAAAGAGGTGCTGCCAAGATAGAATCACGACACAAGAAATCGACCTTTAACTCCATTGGGTAACCTAACCATCCAAAGATATCAATATTATCCCATCCTTCTTTATTATCTTTGCGAGGAGGATAGTAATTGATACGCACCTTATGATATACATTACCATAAAGTTCTGGATATAAATCGGGTTGAAGAATATTATCGATAACAGAAAGTTTTGATTCTTCTTTTGTTTTGAATGAGCCTGGATCGTCAAGAACTTCGCCATCTCTATTACCTAAAATATTGGTAGAGAACCAACCGCTAAGGCCTAACATGCGCGTTTTGAACATCGGTGCCAGCACCGTTTTCAACATCGTTTGACCTGTTTTGAAGTCTTTACCACAGATAGGCACTTGTTTTTGAGTCGAAAACTCCCACATTGCAGGAATATCAACTGTCAAGTTAGGTGCACCATTGATATATGCAACACCTTCTGCAATAGCAGCATAAGCATACAAGTTTGAAGGAGCAATGTCAGCATGATTATCTTTCATTGCTTTTTCGAAAGAGGCTAGTGTTTTATGAACCTCTCCTAATGGCGTAAATACCTCTGTACTGCCACACCAGATCATCACAATACGATCGCAACCATTATCTTTTTTGAATTGACGAATGTCTTCTCTTACTAGCTCCATCAAATCCCATTTAGTTGGAGCTGATTTTACCCAAGTACCATGTAAACGTTTTACAAACTCTTGATCGAATACGGCCTTCATTGGTTTAATTTGAACCAATTCGTCTTTTACCTTATCGAGATCTGCACTCGTTAATACTTCAGCATGTTTAGCCGCACTATACACATCGTCTTCGAAAAGATCCCATCCTCCAAAAACGATGTCCTTCATATCAGCCAAAGGCACTGCATCTTTAATTTTTGGAAAACGGTTTTCCTCTCTTTTCCCTAAACGCATAGTAGCTAATTGAGAGATTGATCCAACAGGAACACCTAAACCTTTACGAGCGATAAGTGTACCCGCAATAAAAGTGGAAGACACTGCTCCACCAACACCAACTACAAGAACTCCAAGTTTTCCTTTGGCTTCTTTTACTTGTACTTTTTCCATTTTTGTTTTAGTTTTTTAAGTTACACTGCAACCCGCAGCTTCTTTAAATTTGTCATTCAGAATTAACTGTATCGCTAATCGAACAACATATAATAAACTAGTACCAAAAGTATCACTGTCTTATTTTATTCTCCCAACCCGGGCTTTTCGGTCTTACAAACGACCTCCATTATTAAACACAGCATACTTAATTACTACTAATATATTACCTAACATATTCAATTTTTATCACTTAACGCTTAAGTGAAAAATTGATTGCAATTCCATGAAATCTGTAATAATCACATCTGCCGTAGCATCTTCTGCATCAGGCTCCCACCCTGGTCCTTTGAGCCAAACTGTTTGGCATCCATTCTTAGTAGCAGGTACAATATCTTTTTTATAAGAATCGCCTATTACAACAATATTTGCTGCTGGCAAGTTCAATTTCTCGACCCCTAATGTAAAAATGGCGGGATCGGGTTTCCGAACTCCTACAACAGCCGATTCTATAATGGCATCGAAATATTTAGTTAAGTCAAAATCCTCTAATACAGCTTCTACATTACCATAAAAGTTAGAAACAAGCACCATTGGGTAACGATCTCTAAATGCTTGCAAAATCGCTTTCTCTTTGTTTACTATATCACGGGCAAATGTATAACATTGATCTGAGATAGCTACACTATATATCTCTGCTTTTGCATTATTAGCGATTATATCAGAATCAATCAAATTCTGGATCTGTAAATCAACTTTGACTCTTAACAGATCACGAAAGTTATGATTGGGTAAAATAGCAGGATGCACGGCTAAATATCTTTCGACAAAAACGTAGGCTACACGAAACTGCTCTTTGGTTACTGGAACTTCGGCTGCTACATAAGCATCCCACAATACCTCAGCCCAATGCACACCGTTTGTATCGATTGTGCCACCGTAATCAAAAATAACACCTTGTATTTTATCTAAATCAAACATTATATATGAGTTATAAATCCATTATTCAATATTTCGCTGCCTCTATATCTTTGGCAAATTCTCCACACATTTTTTCGTGCGACCATACCATATAAACTAGTATTAGGTTAAGGATGGTTAGTTCAAACACAAAATAGATCCATGGCTGACCAATGAGCATAGATACGAAAAGAGCTATTGCACGTGTATTAAAAGAAAGAATATTTGTCCACTTCATCAACGGAAGACTTTTTTTTCTGAAATCAACACGAAACTGTTCGGGTGCCTCTTCTCCAAATTTAGTTTTCAGGAGCTGGAACATGGTTTGGAAACTAGGACTCCAACTTTCCTGCCCTTTGGTATATGATCGGTAAAAGAAGATCACGGTTTTCGCCATAAAATCTTTTTGCCATGTGCGTTTATTGTATTTTTCAGTAAGTTCTACCGAATTATCAAGCTCACTTCCAGATTTTCCTTTCAGAAACAGCAAGTGAATATTGCGATAGTAGTCAGCCATCGAAGCTTGCTTTGAATGAAAATACCCTGCTAGTAAAGCTAATACCCAAATATAAGAACCAAAAACGGGCATCAATCTGAAACCAATGGCGATATAGATGGAAGCGAACCACAAATCGCCACTAAAACCATCAAGAATACGACCTAGGGGTGAATAGGTTTGGGTCATACGTGCCAATTGGCCATCGGCACTGTCGAAAGAATTGGCCCACATCAATAGAAAAATCCCCAGAACGGTCAACTGTAAATCATCGAAATAGAAACAGATGCCCGAGCCTATACCTATAAAGATACTAGCTACTGTTACCGCATTAGGAGTTACACCTAATTTCTGAAAAAATAATGCCCAACGATAGCCAATAGGTCTATAAAAATAAATATCGATAAATTCTTCGGTATCTGTCGATTTTAAAGTAGACTCTAATGTGGGTTTGGTTTGCTCCATACAATACTAACTATATCTTACTATACTCTTACAGACTACGCTGTACTTGTTTATCTATACATTCGGCTATTTTTAAAGCCGCTTGTTCTCTACATGGTGCAAAACTAGGCCAGTCGTTAAAGTCGATAATCTTGAATGATCCGTCTTTGTTGACAACACAATCCCCACCATAAATTTTAACATTCAATACCTCTCCTGCCTCATCGCATGCGGCCTTGAGATCTTTAACCGAAAATGGATACTGATTGGCTGCCCCATTTATCTCCTCAAGACCAAATTTACTATGGCTCAAATCGAAAGGATAGAAATGAAAGAAGAAATCGGTATCAGCCACTCCATAAAACTTAACAAGATCGCCGACTAAATGTTCATTGATGACTGCATTGGGTATCCCTCTAAATTCAAATTCCTTTAGTATTTCCTTCGCCTCTACAATACTTCTGGCAAAAGCGACATCTTCTCTGTGAATTGCATGAAAATCGCCACGCTTCAACCAAAACGCATCCACACCCAGTTGTTCCAATTGCTCGGTAGGGTCATCACTTGTGTCAATGATTATGCTATTGGGGTGAGGTATGTTATGCTTTATCAATAATTCAGTCATCTTTCCACGTGTACAATTATCAATACCAAATCCAGAATTTACAACCAGAGAGCCTTGTTTTTCGAGTTTCTGCAACCACTTGATGGTGCTTTTGTCTCGAGCCATATTAAATATGTACTTGTCTTTAATCTCGCTTAGTACAAACTCTGCCTCGGTATAGTTCTGAACATCATACCCCATATCTACAAGGCATTGTGATGCCATATTAAATATGGTTCCATCATTACCAATATGGTTGGGCGAATACTTAATTTGTCGCTTTACTCCTGTTAGTTTTATTTTTGACATACTATCTTAATTGCTTAAGTGAATACTTTCGAGTTATAATTTTGAGTTTATTCGTTCAAAAAAGCTTCGGCTTTAACGATGTCTTCGGCGTGGTCTACATCCACGATTTTAGGAAAAGGATAGCCCTGCAAAGATAAGCCATCTAAAACGAGTTGTCGCTGAAAATTACGCATCCGAGACTGTCCAGTTGCCATACATGCTTCGAGCGTACCGAGTGCTTTGGGGGTAAGACCATATATGCCTCCAGAGATATATTTACACGAATCGGATTGATCCAAAAATCCAACAATAGTCATACGATCGTCCGTATCAACATACAATGGTTTTTCGTCATCTATATAATCGGTAACCGCCATCATGCCATCGACCGATTTGTCTGCTGCAATAAAGGTAGCTATATAATTTGCAAAATCTTTTTCTTTAAAGATGGTATCAACAGTCGTCAAACAAAATTTTCCATCTTTTAAGAAATGGCGTAATTCGTAAAAACTGTGCATCGAACTCGGTGTTGACTTTACTACAATATTGAGCGGAATATCGAGTTTTATTTGCTTTACATATTCCTGCACCAATGTCATCTCTTCATTTACAATAACACTAATAGATGTAGCTTGATGAGCTGCAAATACACGTATCAAACGACCAATCATCTCTACACCATTGAGTTTTACCAACGGCTTGGGTAATCGAACCCCTTCTTGAGCCAACCTTGAGCCTTCTCCAGCGGCTATTATTGCATAATTCATAGGCAAATAATTTCAGTATATAAAATTAATCCTCGCTTTCTTCTTTGGTAAGATCGAGTACTTCGTTATCTCCTCCTTTTTCAAAATATAATTTTCGCAACGGATTGGCTCGTGCAGTATCGTACGCTTGACGATTGCGAAAAGTGTCTATTGCTAAATAGATTGCCTGACGAAACGACTCTTCCGAGGCCTCGTTCTTACCCGCTATCCCATACGCTGTACCATGTGCCGGCGATGTACGTACAATGGGCAATCCTGCAGTGAAGTTTACACCATCTTCCATAGCCAAGGTTTTGAATGGGGCTAATCCTTGATCGTGATACATAGCCACAATTCCGTCAAAAGAATTGAAGTGTCCCGAACCAAAAAAGCCATCGGCTGGATAAGGACCAAAGCACAAGATGCCTGTATCTGCAATATCTTTGAGGGCAGGAATGATAACTTCGTTTTCTTCCGACCCTAGCAAGCCGTTTTCACCAGCATGCGGATTGAGTGCCAATACGGCTATACGGGGCTTCTCGATATTAAAATCACACATCAGCGATTTATTAAAAATAGCTACCGTTTCTTTTATTTTTTCGGAAGTTATAGATGCCGATACATTAGCCAGAGGTATATGCCCTGTAACAAGGGCTACGCGCAAATTGTCTTTTGCCAAAATCATCAGCGATTTAGAAGTTCCTTTTCCAAATCGTTCTTCCAGATATTCAGTATGCCCTGGAAAAGAAAAATTATCCTGTTGTATATTATTTTTGTTGATGGGTGCTGTAACTAATACATCAATCACCCCATTTTGTAAATCAGCGGTTGCTCTTTCTAATGCCTGAAACGAAGCGTCTCCAGCAGCTTTGGTAGACTTGCCTAGTTCTACCTTCACATCATCTGATATACAGTTAATTATATTTACTTTGTTTAATTCTGAATCTTCCGCATTCTGAATCAAATTGAAGGATACAGGGGGTAAGTCCAACGCTTTGCGATGGTATGCCGCCACTTTTGTAGAACCATAGATAACTGGTATGCACAACTCGGCTATACGAATATCGCCAAATGCTTTAAGAATCAGTTCGTAACTAATTCCATTTATATCGCCTTGAGTAATTCCTACTTTTATCATTTATTATCAATTTATTCTATCATTATAAAACCCCTAAATAGAAACGTACTACTACTAATTGAAACGATCAAACGGTTTTTTTTAGCTTACTGCTATTTTAACTTAGTTTTTTCGAGAGCCTCAAAATCAGGCACTAATGTGGTATTTGCTTTCACAGTAGACAACATACCACAGGCTGCAAATATATCTTCGCCTCTTGACGAGCGTATGGTACAGGTTAAACCTTTCTTGGTCAAATAGTCTCGAAACGCATCCATCACTTCATTGGTCGAAGTTTGCAGGTTGATATTTGGTATAGCATGAAAACGTATCAAATTGACACGACAATCTAAGCCATTCAGTAATTTCAGTAATTCTTTGGCATGTGCTATTGAATCATTAAAGTCTTTAAACATAATGTATTCAAATGACAAGCGACGCTGGTGAGACCAGTCATACTGCTTCAACAACGTTAGTACATCTGCTATTGGGAATGCTTTTTCGGCGGGCATTATTTGTATCCGTTGACTGGCAATAGGGCTATGCAAACTCACGGCTAAGTGGGCGTTACTCTCGTCCAGAAAACGTTTTAACTTTGGTGTAACACCTGTAGTAGAAACGGTAATCCGTTTTGGACTCCATGCCATGCCATAGTCTGCTGTCATAATTTCGAGTATCTTGCTCAATTGCTCGTAATTGTCAAGTGGTTCACCCATACCCATAAATACAACATTGGTCAACTGCTCTGCTTCGTCTACAGAATACAGTTGATTCAAAACCTCATGTGCTGTTAGGTTTCCATTAAATCCTTGCTTGCCTGTCATACAAAACAGACAGTTAAACTTACATCCAACCTGAGAAGATACACAGAGTGTAGCTCTATCGTCTTCGGGTATCATCACCGACTCTATAAACTTACCTGCATCGGTTTTGAAGAGATACTTTACTGTACCATCTTTTGATTTTTGATATTCGACAGGTGTTGTACGACCTACATCATATTTTTCAGACAAAGCTACACGGTTTGCCGCAGAAATATTGGTCATTTCATCTATCAATCTCACTCGCTTATGGTATACCCAATCAGCTATTTGCGTAGCAGCAAATTTAGGTAAATTACACTCTGCGACAACCTCTTTCAGTTCGTCCAAAGTCATACCCAATAAGTGCTTTTTCTCTACCATAATTTTATAGTTGAAAAGATGCTTATCCTGTTGAATATAGGATAAGCATCCATTTTTCTTAAATCTTATTTACTTACAGTCGTTTCTGTATTTCTTTATGAGCCTCTTCAAACCCAGGCTTATTTAGTAAGGCAAACATATTTTTTTTGTAAGCCTCTACACCTGGTTGGTCAAACGGATTTACATCTAATATGTATCCACTTATACCACAGGCTTTTTCGAAGAAATAAATCAATTGACCTAAATAATACTCGCTCAATTCGGGTATTTCTATTTTTATATTCGGTACGCCACCATCAACATGTGCTAATTGTGTACCTAGTTCAGCCATTTTGTTGACATAATCAACACGCTTACCAGTCAAGAAGTTCAAACCATCCAAGTCTTGCTCATCGGCAGGAACTAATACGGTATTGTGTGGTTTTACAACTGACAATACCGTCTCGAAAATAGAACGCTCGCCTTCTTGAATCCATTGTCCCATAGAGTGAAGATCAGTCGTAAAGTCTACGGCTGCATTAAAGATACCTTTGTGATCTTTACCTTCGCTTTCGCCATACAATTGTTTCCACCACTCTGCAAAGAAATGCAATTTTGGATTATAATTTGCCAATATCTCAATTTTCTTTCCTTTCTTGTACAATTCGTTACGCGTTACAGCATATTGTTCAGCCAGATTTTTTTCGAATGGAACGTCTGGTGCTGTGTTTTTTTCCATAAATGATGCACCATCTACTAACTGCTGAATATCTAAACCTGCTATTGCTATTGGCAACAAGCCCACCGGTGTTAATACCGAGAAACGACCTCCTACATTGTCAGGAATGACATACATTTTGTAACCTTCTTTTTGGGCTAATGTGTGTAAAGCACCTCTTTCGGCATCTGTTATTGCCACAATGCGACGTTTTGCCTCGTCTTTACCTACTGCTTTCTCAAGCTCTCCTTTCAGTATACGAAAAGCCAAGGCGGGTTCTGTTGTTGTACCCGATTTGGATATATTAACAATACCAAACGATTTATCACTCAACAATGCGAGCAGTTCAGAAATATAATCTTCACCTATATTTTGTCCAGCATAAACAATAACTGGATTTTTACGTTCTTTTTGCAACCAGTCAAACGAGTTTGACAATGCCTCTATTACTGATTTTGCTCCTAAATAACTTCCCCCAATACCAACTACTACAACTACTTCGCATTTGCTTCGAAGAAGATTGGCTGTTTCTTGAATATCTTTTAAGTGATCTTGACTGATTGATGATGGCAAATTAAGCCATCCTAAAAAGTCGTTGCCTTTTCCACTTCCTTTATGCAAAGCTTCGTTAGACTGTTTTGCTAAAACAGCCTTGCTATTTATGTCTGCTTGGCTTATGAAAGAAAATACATTCTCAATATTCAGGTTTATAACTGTTTTCATATACTTTTTATTTTAAGATTTCTTCTCTCATTTTTTTTATTTCCATACGTGCTGGAGACTTTTCATACAAAATACGATACACGGTATTCACAATTGGTATATCTACCCCGTATTTTTCATTCATCTCCATGATACATTTTGTTCCATAATATCCCTCGGCAACCATTTCCATTTCTATTTGGGCTGCCTTTACTGAATATCCTCGACCGATCATCGACCCAAATGTCCGGTTGCGACTAAAGCTGGAATAGGATGTTACCAACAAATCGCCAATGTAAGCGGAATCCAAGATTACACGTTGGATAGGTGAAACAATACCCATAAACCGATCCATTTCCACCAAAGCATTGGATACTAGTACGGCTTGAAAGTTATCGCCATACTTCAGTCCATGACATACACCTGATGCTATTGCATATACGTTTTTCAATACGGCTGCTAACTCTATGCCAACTACATCATCAGAGGTAGTAGCTTTTATAAACCTATTGGTAAACAAATCGGCTACAAGAGACGCTTTATTAATATCTGTGCAGGCAATAGTAGGATAAGTAAGTCGCTCCATCGCTATTTCTTCGGCATGACAGGGTCCTGCTACAATAGCAATATTATCGGCTGGTACATTATATGATTGTGTCAAATAATCAGTAACCAATAAGTTTTCGGGGGGAATAATACCCTTTATCGCCGAAATTATAAATTTGTCATCTAATTTTAATGTCAATTTTTCTAAATGACTTTTCAAAAAAGGAGAAGGAACTGCAAGAATAATTGTATCTGAATTTGCTACCAAATCGTCAATTTCCGAATAAAAACTAATTCTATCTGTATCAAAAGGCACATTGGATAAATAAGACGGATTATGCCCTATTTTCAAAAATTCGTCGATTTGATCGGTACGACGAAGAAACCAACTAATCTGAGCCTCTTGTGCCAATACAATTTTGGCTAACGCTGTAGCCCAGGTTCCACCACCAAATATACCAATTCTCCCTAACTGTTTCATTAAATACAATTCTGATTAAACTATAGAGATTTAAAGTTTAGCATTTTCTATCCATGCTTTTACATCCTCTTCTTTTGGATTTGGAAGCTCTAATTTATGCTTCTTATTCAGTTCGCATAATTCTTGACGCAATTTATTTGCATTGGCTTCTTTCAGATCATCGATAGTCAAATAACCTGCTTTTTGAATAGGTGCAACCCACGCTTCGGGTATAGAAATAGTACTATATTTAGTTACTGGATCTTTTTTTATCACTTTCTCGGGACGCATCTGAGGAAACAGAAGCACCTCTTGTATAGAGGTTTGCCCTGTCATAAGCATAACAAGACGATCCATTCCAATACCCATACCCGAGGTAGGGGGCATGCCATATTCTAAGGCTCTCAAGAAGTCTTGATCGATAAACATGGCTTCATCATCTCCTTTTTCTGATAGCTTCAATTGGTCTTCGAAACGAGCTCTCTGGTCAATCGGGTCATTTAGTTCTGAATAAGCATTCGCCAACTCCTTTCCGTTCACCATCAATTCAAATCGCTCAGTAAGTTCAGGGTTTTCTCGATGACGTTTTGTCAAAGGAGACATATCTATCGGATAATCGGTTATAAATGTAGGCTGAATATATTTGCCCTCACATTTTTCGCCAAATATCTCATCTATCAATTTACCTTTACCCATCGTCGGGTTTTGCTCAACACCCAGTTGTATACAAACATCACGTAACTGTTGCTCATCCATACCTGCAATATCCATACCTGTATGGTCTTTTATTGCCTGTATCATGGTTACCCTTGGGTAAGGTGCTTTGAAACTAATATTGTTATCACCTACAGTAACTTCGGTTGTACCTAACACTTCTAAAGCTATTTGTTCTAGCATTTGCTCGGTAAAGTCCATCATCCAATTGTAGTCTTTGTAGGCTACATAAATTTCCATTACTGTAAACTCGGGGTTGTGGGTTCTATCCATACCCTCGTTGCGAAAGTTTCGAGAAAACTCATACACTCCGTCAAAACCACCAACTATCATTCGTTTCAGATACAATTCGTTTGCAATCCGAAGGTATAGTTGAATATCTAAAGCATTGTGATGAGTTGTAAATGGACGTGCTGCTGCCCCTCCGGGTATACTTTGCAATACGGGAGTGTCTACTTCAAGACAACCTCTTTCGTTAATGAAATTACGCATCGCATTAAATATCTTGGTACGTTTTACAAAGATGTCTTTGACACCTTCGTTTACTACCAAGTCTACGTAACGCTGACGATAACGCATCTCGGGATCGGTAAATCCATCATAAGTTACACCATCTTTGACCTTTACCACGGGTAAAGGGCGAAGCGATTTTGATAATACAGTCAAGGTTTCGGCATGAACCGAAATTTCGCCCATTTGGGTACGAAAGACAAATCCTGTAATACCTACAAAATCACCTATATCGAGTAGTTTCTTAAAAACAACATTATATAAATCTTTATTTTCATCGGGACACAGATCGTCTCTTGATATATACACTTGTATACGTCCTTCAGCGTCTTGAAGCTCAACAAAGGAAGCTTTTCCCATAATACGACGGCTCATGATACGTCCAGCGATAGACACAGGACGACGCTCGGCTTGATCTTCAAATTTTCCCTTTATCTCTTTTGCATAAGCATTAACTTCGTATAATGCGGCTGGATAAGGATCGATACCCATCTGACGCATTTCGTCTAAACTATTTCGACGGAAAATTTCCTGTTCACTTAATTCTAGGATACTCATTACTCTTTTTATTTCAAAATTTCAGATCATTACTGCATACTCAATCAGCTACAGCAACCTATTTTAGTTACTCAAATAAGACATGGTGTAAAATTACAAAAATTATATATGCGATTGAACATATCGAGACAAATAAAAGGGAAAATAGATGTTTGTATCTGTTTTCCCTTCTCTTGTTGTATCAAAACAATTCTATATCGAATTATTCTAGTATTATATCTCCATATCCATCGTCATTTGCTTGATTTTCGATGTAGTGTTGAGCCTTATTTACAATATTAAATTGAAGATTTTCAGACACCTTATAACTCCGTTTATTAGCTAGTTTATCATATCCAGATTCTTTCTCTAGTTTAATTACATCTACATTAACCTCTTCTCCATTTTTCAGGTTACTTTGAGCCATTTTAGTAGAATCTGTACTTGCTTGCTTTACCGAATCTGGCTTTTGAACATTTGCCAATAAAGGTTTATTTACACTACGAGTTCTATTTACAAAAGCAGACTTATAATCAAATCTCTTTGTTTTAGAATGAGTTATTAACCGACCGTCTCCAATTGATGGCAATGTTACTTGAGTTTCTTTTGATTGTGCTGGCTCTTTTTTATTTTCAACAACAATAGAACCTTCTGCACTAGGTTTCTTCGTTTCTGTTATAGCAGAGCGATCTATTATGACTTTAGTTATTTCTGCCTGTTGCCCATCAGCTAAAAGTTTGTTGATACTATCTTTGGCATTTTGCAGGGCTAATAAATCACCTGATTCCTTTTTGCCTGCAGCTAGACTATCTGCGTTATTAGACAAGGTAATGTAGGTATTTAGATCGGTATCAGATTGTATTGGGTCATTCACATAAGGCAACGTATCTGTAAGCGCTAATCGTTTTGTTCTACCTATATAGTACTCATAATCGTAAGTAACATCAAACAACTCAGCAAACTTGTAAACTCCAAAGGCAATAAGTGCCACTACAACAACTATGATTGGCAATTTTTGCCTAACCTTAGTTAATACACTATTTTTTTCGAAATTTGAATACGACGCAACGTAATCTTCTTGTAAACTATCTTCCTGTATTGACTCATCATCAGAGATGATTGGAGGTGTTGTGTGTTTTTTCTCTATACTTCGTTTACCAGAAGCTTTATCAATTGTTTTTACGACACGTTCACCTTCTTTGTTAGAGGTACTCGATTTTAATTTGATTTTCTTCCTGTTACGATTTTGCTTCTTAGACAAATTTCGATTGGGTTTAACTACTTCATCTGGGACAGTTAAAGGAATGAGATTTTCTTCATCCTCGATGTTTTTAGACTGATCTTCAACATCATATATAGTCCAATCAATCGTTTCATCAAGATTTACATTCTCATCTAAAGTCAACTCCTTTAGATCTAGGTTTAAGGAATTGATAGAAATATCAGCTTCACTTTCAATCAGGGGTAGAAAAGACTTCTCCACTCCCTCCATTTCTACATGTTGAGAAACAACTGAATCGAATATAGGCTTATCGTCAATATCTAAAACACTATCTATCGAAAAAAAATCAGCTTTGGCAATGGAGTCAAGAAATTCATTTATAGACTCTAAGTTATCTTCGGCCAAGACTGGCTTAGACGTAATATTACTATTCAAAGATTGACTCTTATCTTTCTCTTCCTCTTTGACCTTCTGTGTGCTTTCAGTAGTATCTAATGTTATATCGTCTTCCAATACGACAGACTCAAACTGGGCAAATGGCTGATTGACCAGATTCCTCAAATTTTTATCTGGAGTAAAACTCATCTTCACGTGAGCTGGTATCTGAATTTTTTCGCCTGTATTTACATCAATACTCTCTCTATTATTAACTGATACGAGTTTAAATGTTCCAAAGTCTTTTATTTTAACAAAATCGTTTTCATATACAGACTCTAAAATTAGTTGAAAAAACTCTTTATAAAATTTATCTGCTTCTTTTTCTGTAACAGATGCCTTTTGAGCTAGGATACTAACCAAATCATGAAGTGATCGTTTTTCATTCATTACTTGATAATTTTCTTAGTTTTTCTTTTACAACAAGGGCTGGACGAAAAACAGGTGTTAATTTAGGAGGGATCAGAAAACGTTGTTTAGTGACGGGATTAACGGATATTCGTTCATGTTTTTTTTTAGTTTCGAACAGTCCAAAACCATGTATATTAATTGTATTAATTTGTGCTAAGTTATCACTAATAACAGAGACTGCCACTTCCATTAATTTAGTTGTTTGGTTTTGTGTCAAATCCAAACGTTTTGCCAATTCTACTATTAATTCTTTATTTGTCATTATTATATCCCCTCTCGAATATTTTTTTTACAAACTTACAATTTCAGCATACAAATCGAAAGGTTCTACATGCTGAATCTTAGCATCGTAGAAACAACCTATTTTTAGCTCCTTATTTTTAGTTATCAATACTTCGGGGTCAACCTCAGGCGAGTCAAATTGAGTTCGTCCAATATAAAACTCAGCATCTTCTCGGTCTACAATTACTCGAAAAACTTTACCAATCTTTGACTCATTACCTTCTAACGCAATTCTTTCTTGAACTGCCATCAATGTATCCATCCTCTCCTGTTTTGTTAGCTCAGGAATAGTATCTTGATAGTTTTCGTAAGCAAATGTACCTTCTTCATTTGAATAAGGGAAAGCTCCCATTCTGTCGAAACGAACATCTTTTACAAATTGAATCAATTCTTGAAAATCTTCTTCCGTTTCTCCAGGATGACCAACCAGAAACGTAGTTCTGATATGGATACCTGGAACTTCTTCTCGTATTCTCTTGATTAAGTCTAACGTTTCTTCTTTATTGATATTTCTTCGCATTGTTTTCAACATATTATCACTAATATGTTGTAGTGCAATATCCAGATATTTACAAACATTGTCTCGTTCACGAATAACTCTCAACACATCGTAAGGAAACTTAGACGGATAGGCATAGTGTAAGCGTATCCACTCAACGCCTTCAACATCTGATATACGCTCAATCAATTCGGGTAGTTTCATCTCCTTGTAAAGATCAATACCATAATATGACAAGTCTTGTGCAATTATCTGAAATTCCTTTACACCTTGTTTTACAAGCGATTTCACTTCATCTACAATCTGATCCATATCACGAGATTGGTGTTTACCAGTCATAATAGGTATGGAGCAGTATGAACAAGAACGATTACATCCTTCTGATATTTTTAGATAAGCATAATGGGAAGGTGTTGTCAACATACGTTCGTACTCAACATCCTTGCGAAACGATTTCCCTAAATCAGAGATAAGTCCCTTCCAACCAAATTTACCATAAAACTTGTCTACTTCAGGTATTTCTTTCTGAAGATCCTCCATGTATCTTTCGGATAGGCATCCCATAACAAAAAGCTTATTCAACTTCCGTTGTTTTTTTCTTTCGGCAAAACTTAAAATCGTATTTATAGACTCTTCTTTTGCATCATCAATAAATCCGCATGTATTGATTACGACGATTTCACCTTCGGGGTTCTCCGAATCATGACTTACCGTATATCCATTAGCCAAGAGTTGTTTCATCAACATTTCAGAGTCTACCAAATTTTTGGAACACCCTAAAGTAACAACATCTATTCTGTTTTTTTTCATTAAACCAAAACCTTATCAACATACTAAAGTATTGAAAAATTCTTCAATACTACTAAATTATTTTTTCATTCTCCAAACAACGAGTCGACGAAATCCCTACGCTGAAAAACTTGTAAATCGTCAATACCTTCGCCTAAGCCTATGTATTTGACAGGAATCTTAAATTGATCAGATTTACAAACAACAACTCCACCTTTTGCTGTCCCATCTAGTTTTGTGATTGCTTATGCTGTTACGTCTGTGGCTGCCGTAAATTGTTTTGCTTGCTCAAATGCGTTTTGCCCTGTAGAGCCATCCAAGACTAATAAAACTTCGTGTGGAGCTCCGTCAACAACTCGATTCATTACATTCTTGATTTTTGACAATTCGTTCATCAACCCAACTTTGTTATGCAAACGTCCTGCTGTATCAATAATAACTACATCGGCATTATTTGCTTTAGCTGAACTTATGGCATCAAATGCTACTGATGCTGGGTCTGCACCCATAACTTGCTTAACAACAGGCACACCAACTCGCTCACCCCAAATAACTAGCTGCTCCACGGCTGCTGCACGGAAAGTGTCAGCTGCACCCAAATAAACGGATTTTCCTGCTTTCTTAAATTGATTTGCCAACTTGCCTATTGTGGTGGTTTTACCTACACCATTAACGCCTACTACCATTATAACATAGGGCTTATTATCTTCTGGTAAGACAAATCCTGATGTATTATCTGCCGAGTTATTCTCGGTCAGTAAATCAACGATTTCTTCTCGAAGAATATTGGTCAATTCACTTGTGCTAACATACTTATCTTTAGATACTCTTTTTTCGACACGTTCAATAATCTTCAATGTAGTATCTACGCCTACATCTGAAGTTATAAGAACCTCTTCTAAGTCATCAAGAACGCTATCATCAACCTTTGACTTTCCCACAACAATGCGAGAAAGCTTAGAAAACATATTATCTTTTGTTTTCTCTAAGCCCTTATCTAAAGTTTCTTTTTTTTGTTTCGAAAAGAAGTCAAAAAAACCCATAACCGTCTAATATTACTTTATTGTTCGTCTTATCTAAGAGTAAAAATACACTATTTTGACGACGCAAACAAATCTACGAAAAGATATACAAGAAAACCTCCTTACAAAGGATATTGCAAGGAGGTTTTTTATTTTTTTAACGAGATTATTTCGCGAAGTAATCTTTCACTGATTCATTTGGAACCATTTCTTCTTTAAAACTATAAGCACCTGTTTTAGGCGATCTTACCATTTTAATTACTTTTGCATAATTACGACCGTCTTTTGATGATGGATCGCGGTAACCTGCGACTGTCTTCTTTGCCATGGTGTTATCTTATTTACTTAATTTCTTTATGTACGGTTACTCTCTTCAAAACTGGGTTGTATTTCTTCAACTCTAGTCTTTCGGTTGTATTTTTTCTATTCTTTTTGGTAATATATCTTGAAGTTCCCGGCATACCACTTTCTTTATGCTCTGTACACTCTAATATTACTTGAATTCTGTTTCCTTTTGCTTTTTTAGCCATTTTTAGATCCTCCTGTTAATTTAAAAGCTTAACCAATAATCATTATTTTCTCTACATAACCTTTAGCTAAGGCATTTCTCACAGCAGCATCTAAACCAACTTTATTAATTGTACGAATACCTGCAGCCGACGTATTGAGCTTGATCCAACAATCCTCTTCTACCCAATAGAATTTCTTTCTAAATAGGTTGATATCGAATTTTCTTTTAGTTTTCTTATTTGAATGCGAAACGTTGTTACCAACCATAGCTTTCTTTCCTGTTATTTCACAAATCTTGGACATCGCTATTATATTTATTTTTTTGTTTATTTATTCTTTGTCGTAGCAAAACAGGGTGCAAAATTAAACCTTTTTTCCGAAAGAACAAATTATTATGACTTAATAACCACTCTTTTTAAAAAAAAACGAGCATCATTTTTATTCGTTTCCTAAACCCTATAGTAAAACAGGACAAAGATAATATAAAAAGCTAAAATATGTGTTCTTATTTTTCAAACAAGTATTACTAACTTTGCATCTCTAATTTATAGAATACTAAGCTCAAATGAACAAAAAACCATATAACGACTTTGGGGATTTTCTAAGTAAGATCTTCACATACAAAGTCCAGAAAATATCGATAAATGCAGGATTTACCTGCCCCAACAGAGATGGCTCTAAAGCTGTAGGCGGATGTACATATTGCAACAACCAGAGTTTTAGCCCAGGGTACGGTGGCAAGCAACGAAGCGTTACCGATCAGTTAAGAGATGGCATTGCCTTTTTTTCGCATAAATATCCTGAGATGAAATACCTAGCTTATTTCCAATCGTACACCAACACATACGATGATATGGATAAGCTGATTGCATTATACGAAGAGGCTCTCGCCTACCCCAATGTTGTGGGTATTATTATAGGTACTCGCCCTGATTGTATGCCTGATGAGCTGTTAGCCTACTTTGAAAAATTAAAAGAGCGTACTTTTTTGATGATCGAATATGGAGTAGAGTCGACATTAGATACCACACTCGAATTTATTAATCGTGGACATACCTACGCTGAAAGCGTAGATGCTATTATAAAAACAGCAGAAAAGGGTATATACACAGGTGCTCACATGATATTAGGGCTACCTGATGAGAGTAAGTTGCAAATGCTGGCTCATGCCGACAAACTCTCTCAACTGCCTCTGACAACGATCAAAATACATCAATTACAACTGATAAAAGGAACAATGATGGCAAAACAACATCGTGAACAGCCCGATCTCTTTAATTTGTTTGAGGTTAATGATTATATCGATTTGTGTATTGATTTTTCTGAGCGACTAAACCCAAGCTTTATAATCGAACGTTTTGTATCTCAATCACCTGAATCATTACTTATCGCGCCAAAATGGGGACTAAAGAATTTCGAATTTACAGCTAAAATACTAAAACGATTTACCGAACGTAAGGCATGGCAAGGGCGGTTATTTAATTCTTGAAAATTTTATTTTTCAAGAATTAAATATTTTTGATTAGCCTCTAAAATATGTAATTTTAGCCTCTACTAAGTATCTAAAAAGAACGAAAAAATGAAACATCAGGTAGCTAATGTTGATGATCTAGAAAACAAAAACATATCCAAATTGCTTTGGCAATACGCATTACCAGCCATTATTGGGACGTTAGTAAATTCGCTATACAATGTTATAGATCGTATATTTATAGGGCATTGGGTGGGAGACGATGCTTTAGCGGGATTGGGCTTAGTGCTCCCCATTATGAATATCACTGCTGCCGTAGGGATGCTTGTAGGAGCAGGATCAGCTAGTCGAATATCTATTTATTTAGGTAAAAAAGACATTGATACTGCGGAACGAATCGTGGGAACGTCGTTTGTCATGACTTTGCTCATCAGCACCACTGTTATAGGTCTTCTTCTCTATTTTTTAGAACCTATTTTAATGTATGCGGGAGCTAGCGAAGTTACCTATCCATATGCACGTGATTTTCTGCAAATATTTCTTCCTGGAAATATATTTCTGTCCTTGTGTTTCAACTTTAACAATATGATGAGAGCCTCGGGATACCCTCGAAAGGCGATGATAACGATGCTGATGAGTGTTGTTGTTAACATTATCCTTGCTCCTATTTTTATACATTACTTGGGTTGGGGAATTAAAGGTGCGGCTCTGGCAACATTGATAGCTATGTTTTTTGGTTTTATATTTGTTATGGAACATTTTACAATGGCAAGTAGCTTCATTAAATTGCGATTAAAAAATCTCAGATTCGAAAAAAAAATCGTACTAGACATTATATCTATCGGAATGTCTCCTTTTTTGATGCAATTAGCAGCATCTGCAATTATTTTTCTTATCATCAATCAGCTAAAACTCGTCTCAGATAACCATGATCCGCATTCGGGCGATATGGCAATCGGTGCCTATACAATAGCCAATACCTTGATTATGCTTATTGTTATGATTGTTCTGGGATTGACACAAGGGATGCAGCCCATTGTAGGATATAACTATGGGGCTAAAAATTACAGTCGTGTACAAGAAACACTCTCTTATACCATCAAAGTGGCAACTGCAATAACATCTGTTGGCTTTATTATTGGAATTTTTCTGCCAGAAGCATTTGTTCGCTTATTTGGAGCTGGTAATGAATTGGCTGAAAAATCAGCATCAGCCATTCGTTTAATTGTAATTTGCTTCCCGTTTGTTGGCTTTCAGATTGTAGTAACTAGCTTTTTCCAGTCGATAGGAAAAGCTCAAAAAGCAATTTTCTTAAGTCTTACACGACAAGTCATATTCCTTGTTCCAGCACTGTTTATACTACCTAATTTTTTGGGTATAAACGGCATATGGCTATCTATGCCAGTAGCTGACTTTTTTGCCCTAATTGTTACCTTTACCCTTTTCAGAATGCAGATGAAAACACTTAGTAAACTTTAAGGTGTAAATTCTTTAACCTCATCATACGCATAGTCTCCAACAAATCGTTCAGAAGGCGTATAATCTTTAGAGAACACACTACGAGTACTATCATAATCAAGATATTCAAGCCCTGCGATATTAGATATACCAAACATAAAATCGGCTGTGGAGTAAGGTCTCTTTGTATCCAGCAATATATCGGTTCTGTGTTGAAGAAATGCTGGAGAAAGCCAAACGAGAAAAGGGACTTCGCACATATATTTAGATACCTTTTCGTAAGCATGCCCAGAGAATTTTCGATAATCAAACACCTCTTCACCATGATCTGAAAAATAAACTAATGCCATTTTACTATCCTTATCTTGCTTCAGTACTTTGATTATCTCCGCCAATACAAAGTCGTTATACAATACCGAGTTATCGTACTTGTCTATTGTACGTATATCTTGTGAATTCCTAAAACCTGTTTTATCTATTTTATGATCCTGTTCGTTATCAAACACCTTGAATGAGGGAGTATACCTAAACTCATAAGCCATATGATTACCAACAAGATGAATTAATACCAGCTTATTTTTATTAGTTGGCTTATCTACAATAGACTGTAGAGTTGGTAAAACAATCTCATCCTGCAATTTTTCGACAGACAAATTATAAACATGCTGAGACTCTTCGAGTAATGCATCATAGCTAGTACCCAATTCACCTCCGAAAGTTTGATTTGTTATGAAATAAGTTTCGTATCCAGCCCTATTGAATAATTCGAACAGAGAGGGTTTCTCTGTTATATGTTTTGGATAGTCTCTTTCGTAGAATGTAAGCACCGACCTCATCACTGGAATAGTATGCACTTGGGGCGAAACAACATCTTGATAAACGAATAGGCTATCGCCTAACTTTGATAGATTTGGGTTGGTATCACGTATATATCCATACAATGACATGTGATGCCGAGATAATGATTCGCCTATCACTACTACAATCGTTTTAGGAACTGCATCTGTATGCAGATTGCTGACCTGATAAACTTGTGATTGCCTCTGGGCTATACCTTTTTCTTCGCTACAGAGGGTGATTTTATACCTTATAAATTGACTGTAAAAATTAGCAAAGTATACATTATGAGACAATATAGGGATAAGTAATATAGCCAAAGCAACGACCAAGGTTGTGAAAAACACCCCTCGATGATCTTTAACTTTCAACCTTTCATTCTTCCTCATCATCCAAATAATGAGAAAGCATACAAAGATATAGGCTACGCACGCTACTATAATCCATGGATTAAAATTGTGCATCATGAACTCCTTGCTTTCTTGTGGATTGGTTTCGAATAGGCTGATAATACTATTCTTTCGTAACAATACACGAGCCAATAACAAGTAACTGGTAAATATTGCGAATGGAAGGTAAGTTAAAATAAAAAGAATCGAGTATATTATTTTCTCGGTCTTAGAGCTTAAGAATACGGACAGAATACCTAGCGAAGCAAACAAAACGAGATTGACAACTAGGTGAAGAATAATCTCTGTACCAGAAAGATTCTCAGCCAATAACGTCAATAGAGGTAAAAACATTATTATATAAAACAAAAAAAATAATTGCGTCTTCCTTCTGCTAATTATATCAAAAAAAACATTCTTCATTGAATAGTTTGAGTAATATGACACCTAGTAGCTACGTTAATAGCTATAATAAACACAACAAATATAGCATTTTTTATTATTTTTGAGCTTATTAATTCTTTTTCAATAATGGCAAAACGTAACACAAACACATCGCACACAACTAAACGTATCAAGAACTCTCGTTTGATAGAAACGCTAACTTACTCTGGTGATGTACAAATAGGCACATCTATAGAGCTTGTTCAATATAACGAAAATCAATTTTTAACCAAGTCTTTATCAAAAGAGGATAATTTGAATAACCATATAAATAAGTCGTGTACAAACTGGTTCAAAATAGTAGGTATTTCGGATGTCGAAACCATTTATAGTATTTGTAAATCATTGGGCGTACAACGCTTCGATGTCAAAGATTTACTATCGCAACATCATATAACCAAAGTTATAGCATACGAAAAAAGCACATTTGTATTGACTGCCAATTGCACCATCAGTACATTGGGCGACACCATGCTGAGTCAAGTAGGATTTATATTAGGCGAAAACTATGTTGTCAGTATACAAGAAACCAAAGAACCTATATTTGACGATGTGAAAGAGGCAATAGCGGCAAATCGAGTACATCTTCGAGAAAAAAAATCTGATTATTTGCTATACATCCTTCTTAGCGATGTGCATTCATCGTACAATGATACAATAATGAAGCTTGTAGATAAAATAGATAGCATGGAGGATCATCTAATAGAGAATGACACTAAAGGTGTAAATGTGATGCGTTTTATACAAGCCCGAAAAAAGAATTATTCATTACTAAAAAGAGCCATATCAGGCTTACGTGAAGAGTATGTGAATATACAACATAACACCAATGCCTTAATTGTAGATGAAAACAAGATGTACTTCAATGATTTTGATGATAAGCTCCGTACATCTCTGGACGACCTCGAGAGTTTATATTTATTGATTAGTTCGTTAAGCGATCTGTACTTTAACAATAACAATTTACAGATGAATGGTGTTATAAAGAAACTAACGATTGTGTCGACCATATTCATACCACTCACCTTTATGGTGGGTGTATGGGGTATGAACTTCGATTTTATGCCTGAATTGCATTGGACACATGGCTATCTATTTGCTTGGGGAGTTATGGCATTAATTGTATCCATAGCTGTTTTTTACCTCAAACACAAGAAGTGGTTTTAATAAAAACGTGCAAACGATACAATATTCTATCTGTATCATTAACCTAAAAACACTGATGCATGAAGCCCAAAGCGATACAATTTTATTTCCATATCTTTATTGTTCTACTTACACTAGTAGCACCCTTAAATACAGCTGCACAAAATACCGATAAATATATAGCTGTAAGTGGCATTATTAAAGATAAGCAAACAAACAAAAGATTAGAGTTTGTTAGTATTTCTATTTCAGGGACTAACATTGGTACTGTAACCAATGCTGATGGAGTGTTTACAATAAAAGTAAAAGACTCGCTCAAAGTAAATGAGATTGATGTTTCGCACATCGGATACACAAATTACAAGATGTCTTTAAAACCAGAAAGCTCCTCTGATGTAGTTATACTGCTGACACCAAACTCAAATGTGCTAAAAGAAGTAGTCATAAACACCACCGATGCCCTATCGCTAGTAAAGAATGCTATAAGTAAAATAAGCTTAAATTACACCAGTTATCCAACCAAACTAAGTGCTTTTTATAGAGAAACAATTCAAAAGAAAAAAACATACATCAATATATCCGAAGCTCTAATAGATGTATACAAAACTCCGTATAAACAAGAGTTGGTGGTTGATAGAGATCGTGTCAAAATATTCAAAGGTCGTAAACTGCTAAGCCCAAAACCCAATGATACGTTGATCATAAAGCTTCAAGGTGGACCCAATCTAGCAGTATATGCCGATATTGTAAAAAATCACTCCCTGCTTTTTGATGCCGAGATGCTTCCCCTCTACAGATTCGAACTAGAAGAGTCGATATTTATTGACGAAAGACTACACTATGTTATCCGTTTTGTACCCCAAGTAACACTACCTTATGCTCTCTATTTTGGAAAACTGTATATAGACAAAGAGACACTTGCTTTTACGAAGGCTCAATTTAGTTTGGATATGGATAACAAGCAGAAAGCAACTGATGCTATCTTGAAGAAGAAGCCTGCCAAACTGCAATTTAAACCCGAAGAGGTCTCTTTCCTTATCGACTACAAACAACGCAATGGTAAAAGCTTTTTACACTATGTGCGAAATGAGGTTCGCTTTAAATGTGATTGGACAAAAAAATGGATATTCTCAACAGGATATACCATTGTATCAGAGGCTGTAATAACAGATAACCAACAAAACAAATCAGAAACACTATCGGGCAAGTTAGCCTTTAAACAAAACGAATCTTTATCTGACAGCTTAGGTGATTTTTACGATTCCTATTTTTGGAACGATTATAACATAATAGAACCAACCGAATCGTTGAAAATGGCAGTAGATAAATTAAAAAAATTACATCAATAAGACAAATACAAGTTCTTCTTTAACAGAGTTCTGGTACGTCTATAGATTGATTGAAAAAAAAATCTGTATATTTGACACTTTAGATTATAACTACAATTTTAAGTATAACGCTATAAAAATAATGTTTATGAAAAATTTCTTATTAGGATTAACTCTTGGAGCTGCCGCAGTATATGTTACAACAAAATTAGTAGACGAAAAAACCAGAAAAGAGTTATTTGATGAGGTTGATAAAGCAACCGATACAACTAAAGAAAAACTTAGATCGGGCAGAGGACAAGCTTTGCGTATGGGTGTACTTGCAAGAAAAGAACTACGAAAAGGAAAACAAAAACTTAGCCAAGCTGCTGGCGATTTAGCAGGAAAACTGTCGGAAGAACTAGCCGAATTTGAAGCCAAATCTAAGGCTAAGGCATAATTTTGAAATAATGTTTGCTACAATCAAAGAGTACCAATCCTATCCACGCTTTTGTTTCGGGTAAGACAAAATTAGATTACTCTTTATCATAAATTTACCCCACTCTAGATTAACCCAGAGTGGGGTAAATTTATAAGACAACCTCTCCAATATGTAAATCCCTTATACCATAAAATATCAAAAGATATACCAACACACTTTTCAACAACTTGCATATCAACGAAACAAAGACATCTTATGTTTATAAAAATGATAAAATGTTAAACATCTCCTCCTTTATTGAACAAACAGGAACATAGACGCGTTTTACAACTGGTTATCAGTCGCTTCTATTGAAGCATAATATTTTAGGTTATAAAAAGATGAAGAAAGAATTACAACAAATTTTTCAAGCTAAAAGTCATGTCATTTTAGATGATATTATTCATTCAATACGAGTAACGGTTGAAAGTAGAGAGGGAATCCCCGTAACTACACGAGAAGATCTGCTCCAATTATTAGACATTGGAAAGCCTCATCTTGATTCCATTATCGAGTACTTGGTTAAGGAAGAAAAAGAGTCGGAAGATATATGTTAGATGTTTTAATTCAACAAATCAAAAAATTGGCTTATCTGATATTTTTCAACCTTATTTGTTTTTCTTAATTTTGGAGAAACTCACAAAACAGAAATAATAAGTATGTCAGATAAATCGCCCATTAAATTACGTTTCGGTGTCATTGGTACTAGTGCTATTGTCGAAAAAGTACTGAGTGCAGCACAGCTTGATCCTCGTTTTCAATTGGTCTCCGTATACTCTCGGACACAAGAGCAGGCCGATGCTTTTGCACTGAAGATGGGTATACTTCATACCTTTACCTCGCTTGAGGCCATGGCTCAAAGCGAGGTAATTGATGCCGTTTATATTGCTTCTCCTAATTCGTTGCATGCTTCACAAAGCATCTTGTTTATGAATCATGGTAAGCATGTGCTTTGCGAAAAGCCCTTTGCATCCAATGCAAGAGAGGTAAAAGCCATGATAAAAGCAGCTCAGCGAAATAATGTTACACTGATGGAGGCAATGAAACCTACTTTAACGCCCAATTTTTTGGCAATACGAGACAATCTGTCTCATTTAGGTACTATACGCCGTTATTTTTCGTGTTATTGCCAATATTCATCACGGTACGATGACCTTAAGCAAGGCATTGTGCAAAATGCGTTCAAACTCGAACTCTCAAATGGGGCTGTTATGGATCTGGGTGTGTATACCATTTACCCAATGGTTGTATTGTTTGGCAGACCTAGCAAGGTAAGTGCAACAGGGCTAAAATTGTCAACAGGTGTAGATGCACAGGGTGCAGTTAATTTCGAATACGAGGGGATGAATGCAACCGTATTGTATTCTAAAATAGCCAATTCAGGCTTGCAAACCGAAATTCAGGGTGAGGAGGGTACTTTGATAGCTGATCGTATAAATACGATAAGTCGGGTAACTTTGCAAAAAAAAAATGGTGAGCAGTTGAGTTTAGATAGCCCCCATCTGATGCACGAATACTACTATGAGGTAGCCGAGTTTATCGATTTGGTAGAAAATGGAAAACTCGAATCTAAAATCAACAGCCACGAAAATTCGTTGATAACGATTGAGATCATAGATGAAATAAGAAAACAGCTTGCTATTGTATATCCAGCTGATAAGGGCTGATAAAAGACAGAGAGTTTGAGTTCTTAGATTTAGAACTCAAACTCTTTGGTGTATTTAGTTTCATTACCACAAGCATCGGTAGCTGTAAATACCAATGTATGCGTTTTACCTTTTTCAATACGAGAAGCATCCATTGTATAAGTGTAAACGGGCGATTTCACATCGTGTGTGAATAAGGCAAATTTGCCATCGACTGTTCCTCTAAAAGAGCTAATACCACTTAGATTATCGGTTACTCGTAGTTTGATCGAGTTTGACTTCACTTGTGTTACTATTTTTTTCTTTCCCTTTTTTGTCATTTGCGTTGTCGCAATAGCTGTAATGACAGGTGATTCGGTGTCAGCAGATACAGTCAAACGGCAGCCCAGTTCTCTGATCGAAGCTATAATTACCCCCCCCTTGTATTTACCCCCTATCCACGAAGGTTTTCCATTTTTGATCTCTACCAGTCCATACTGTTTCTTGTTTTTTAAAGGATCTGATTTCATTTTAATTTGCACCTCACCCGACTTGTGCAGTGGAACAGGAGTGTTGTTGACTGTAAATATATTTGAATAAAATTCGCTACCGCTAGTTTGTGCCAGCGTAAAGCATACATTGTTGTAGAGGTTTCCTCTCGGTATTATTAAACTGAAAGGTTCGCTGATGTACCTATTTTCGTCATCCCAAACCATTACTAACGAGCAAGGCGATGGGGTAGGTATATTTTGCTTTTCGCCAATAATCTCAAATTGATAATTAATATTGTTTCCATATATGTCTTCCAATTCATAGCTAATATTGTATGCTCGCTCTTCATTAATGTTGAGGTAACCGTTGTTTTCGGTCGTGTAAAACGGCAAGGCATTGCCAGGTTCAACAAAAGAATACATATAAAACGAGTTGTTGAGACGCCAATCGGCAAAATCGGTAAATGTGTTTAACATACGTGTTTGGTCAAAGCTAAACGATTCAATATTATGTCTAAACATTTGCCTTCCATCTACTCGCATTGTTAACTTCTTTACACCATATACATTGCTCGTTCCGTTCATACGATCGTATGCCTTTAGCCCCAAACCTATTATGCCCCACCCACGAATGGCTTGCTTAGGTGATGTATAACTTCCACTTTTTGATAAAGATACAGCTTGACGTAACGGATGCAACGATCCGTTTACAACACCTCTTCCTGCTACCGGATATACAGCAAGCCCTCTGATTTCGGGCGATCGTGTGTCTGCTATCATGTTCTTATAATAAACAAGCGGATCAAGTACTTTTTCGGTTTTAGAATCTCTAATCTCAAAGTGTAAATGAGGTCCACCAGACCCTCCTGTGTTGCCACTATATGCCACAAGCTCGCCTTTTTTGACAGGCAACTCTGAGGGCTTTAATTTCAAATCTACACGAAAGCTTTCTTGATCGTATTGTTTCTCTTTGATATAAGCAGCAATGCGTGGAGGAAATGATTCTAAATGACCATATACGCTTGTGTGCCCTGTTGATGGATGATCTATATAAAGAGCTAGACCATATCCCGCTGGCGATATAGAGATACGAGAAACATAACCACTCTCGATACTAAATATGGGCTTGTTTATAGCACCCTGTGTTTTGATGTCTATACCAGAGTGAAAATGATTGTTGCGTAATTCTCCACAGTTGGCACTCAATTCGAGTGATATATCCAAGGGGCTTCTATATTGTTGTGTCCAGCTATTTAAACTGATAAGACAGAATAGTCCGACGATTATTTGTTTCATGCTCTAATTTATTTTCCTAACGTTTCGTTGATAATATCTTTGGCTACCGCCATTTTACTTTTTAATTCAAAGTTTTTTCGATTACCAACTTTATCTATAATTGTAATTTTGTTTGTATCATGCCTAAATCCAGCCCCTGCATCTTGCAAGGAGTTGAGTACAATATAATCCAGATTCTTTTTTACTTTTTTTGCCAACGCATTTTGCTCCTCGTTGTCTGTTTCTAAAGCAAAGCCAATTAAAAGTTGATCCGCTTTCTTTATCTTACCTAAAGATGCTGCTATGTCTTGATTGGGTATAAGTTCAAGAGTAAGATTTTGCCCTTCTTTTCGTTTTAACTTAGAATCGGCTTGTTCTTTCGGGCGATAGTCTGCAACAGCAGCACATAGGATGGCAGCATCAGAAGATTCAAATTCAGCTATGGTGGCTTGATACATTTCTTGTGCCGATTCTATATCAATTCTTGTGATGTTTGGATGTTGCGTTTTTTGGGATACAGGTCCTGCTATTAGCATAACATTAGCACCTCGTGCGGCACATTCTTCGGCTAGAGCAAAGCCCATTTTTCCTGACGAATAATTTCCGATAAAGCGTACAGGATCTAATTTCTCAAAAGTAGGTCCCGCCGTTATTAGGATTTTTTTTTTTGAAAGACTTTCAGCACCTTCAAAATAGGAACGTATAAACTGAACAATATTTTCGGGTTCTTCCATCCTGCCTTTCCCTATTAGATGACTAGCTAGCTCACCCGAAGCTGGTTCGATAATCAAGTTTCCGTACGATTTCAATATCGATAAGTTACGAGCTGTCGATGGATGTGCAAACATATCCAAATCCATAGCTGGAGCTATAAACACGGGTGCTTTCATCGATAGATAGGTTGTGATAAGCATGTTATCGGCTATACCGTTTGCCATTTTGCCTAGCGATGCGGCAGTAGCTGGAGCAATAATCATACAATCTGCCCACAAGCCCAAGTCAACATGACTGTGCCATGTTCCGTCAACAGCACCAAAAAATTCGCTAATAACAGGTTTCCCAGTCAATGCCGATAGCGTAACAGGTGTTATAAATTCTTTAGATGCAGGTGTCATAACCACCTGCACCTCGGCACCTTCTTTAATCAATAGCCGAGCCAGTGTTGCTGCTTTGTATGCAGCAATGCTTCCTGTTATAGCTAATACGATATGTTTGTTTTTGAATGTCATTATCAAGCCCTATTTTAAAACAAGATCAAGATTCCTGTTTCTTAAATGTGAAGTATTTATTTAGAAAAAACTGCAATATTGTAACAATTCCTGTTGCTCCCAACTTAGCTAAGTTTTGTATCGCTTTCTGGCTAATGGATATATCAATAAGGGTAGTTCCAAAACCAAGTATATTTACAAATAGTGATAACAAAGCGGTACTTACCACCAATCCGATTGCTGCAATGCCAAAAAACGAGAAAGCCCTTTTCCAGATTTTATCGGTTGTTTTAAACGTAAAATACCGATTAAGAATAAAATTATTGGTAATAGCTAGCATCGAACCTAAGATATGGGATGTAATATAATTGAGACCAAACACATCTCTAAAAATAAAGAAAGTACCCCACTCAACACCCAGTCCTATAACGCCAACTATGCCATATTTAACAGCCTCTTTGTATGATTGTTTCATCTCTATTTTTTTGGAGACACAAATATACTTTATTATTTGTTTGTGGATTTGTCTTTTTGTCAAAATGTTGCCAAAATTTACGAGTAGCTATTTTAGAGTACAGTAAAAATAGTTACTTTTGATCTGAATTACCTTTGCAGGGAGTTAAAATATGATGGAAGTAAAAAAAATAAAGTTGTCTGTTTTGGGATTTTCGTTTAACCAAACGCAGTCAGGAACATATGGGCTTGTATTGGCAGAAGAAGAAGGTATGCGTCGATTGATGATTGTAGTAGGTGCTCCTGAAGCCCAGTCAATTGCTTTTAAACTTCAAAACACAGCCCCTCCCCGTCCGTTAACGCATGATTTGTTCTATACTTTTATGTCAAAACTTGATGTTTCGTTACAAGAAGTATTTATTTACAAATATGATAACGGTATTTTTCATTCTTTGCTTATTTTTAAGCAAGGAGACAAAATAGTGGAAGTTGAATCGAGAACCTCTGATGCTATAGGTATAGCACTCCGAAGCAATTCGCTCATATATACTACCGAAGATATTATGCAAGACTTAGCCGTTGTTTTCAATATTATGGACGAGCCAAGCGTTGTTCAAGAAGCAACAACTGAAAACGAAAGTATGCAGCATAAAGATACATATGCGTTGTTGAGCCAAACCGAGTTAGAGACCATGCTATCTGATGCTATAACTCACGAAGACTATGAGTTAGCATCTTTATTAAGGGATGAGCTAGACAAAAGAGGTAATCCTTAATCTGTATTTTTCGATCATGGAAAAAGTTATTTTCTACGCCCCACAAATTTTGTCAGACAATCTGCTTCCGGAAGACGAATCGGGTCATTGCATCCGTGTTTTGCGTAAAAAAGAAGGAGATGGCATTTTTATAACAGATGGTGAGGGTCATTTCTTTGATGCTATAATCACAAATCCGCATCCCAAACGTTGCCTTGTAGAGATTGTAAAAACAATAGATCATCCCAAGGGTTGGAATAACACATTGCATATTGCTTTTGCACCCACCAAAAATTTAGATCGTGTGGAGTGGTTTGCCGAAAAGGCTACCGAAATAGGGATTGATTGCATTACCCCTTTGTTGACAAGGCATTCGGAACGAAAAGAGATAAAAACTCCTCGCATCCAGAAAATAGTCGTATCGGCAATGAAACAATCACAAAAAGCAAGCTTACCTGTATTGAGTGAAATGGTGCCGTTTGTGAAATTTATAAAACAAAGCTTTGTAGGGCAGAAATTTATAGCCCATTGCCATGCGGGAGAAAAACCCTTGCTTAAAGATATTTATACTAGAGGGGAAGATGTACTTATTTTAATTGGTCCCGAAGGCGATTTTAGCGAGCAAGAGGTTGAGCAAGCTTTAAAGGAAGGCTTTGTACCGATCAGCTTGGGAAATAGTAGACTGAGAACAGAGACTGCTGCCTTAGTTGCATGCAATACTGTACAGATTATGAACGAGTAGAATAAACGAAAAAACGGAAGAAAAACTTTCGATCTTCTCCCGTTCTATATTTCACGTATTGAATTTTACTTTGATTATTTCAGATGAATTTGAGATAAAGAAAAACAACTGAAAAACCGAAAATACTTGGAGCTACTATTAATGCGGCAGCCACCATCGCAAGATAAACCTTTCTTAAAAAAACAGTCTTTTCTTTCATAAAAAAAATAATTGGAATGTTAAACTTATAATATAAATAGAGACTATTTATAAAAGTTAGTTTATGAAAAAAGTTTCAGTTTTAGATATCTCCACTTGTCTCTACAAGTTCAGGTTCGTTTATTTGTTTGTTGATGCAAATATAGCTATATTTTTCGATAAAAATTACACAAACCCTCTGTGTAGCGGTATTTTAATGAAAATTTTAGTTTTTTTTCTTAAATATATTATTCTATCTGCGTATACAATATATCTGCGTATCTTTGCACCAGATAATCACAATATATATGCTAATTTTTAATACGACATTGCATCTCGATGAGTCTGTTCATAGCGAGTGCTTAACTTTTTTGAAAGAAACGTATGCCCCGAGAGCTTTAGAAGGAGGCATGCTAGAACAAGCTTCTTTGGCCCGGATCGAGAGTCGCCACGAAGAGAATGGAGTTAGTTACGCTTTACAATTCAAAACTCAAAACTTGGATGTGTTGGACGAGTGGGCTGCGACTACTGGTTCGGAATTACAAAAATTATTAGTTCAAAAATTTGGGAGTAAAGTTTCTGGTTTTGTAACACTCCTCGAAGAAATAGAACTCTAATAAACATTGATGGAAAAGATTGTAAAAGAGCGAATCATATTAGGGATAGACCCTGGAACACAGGTGATGGGATATGGAATATTGCGTGTATTGAACAATAAACCGGAGTTATTGGCTATGGGAGTACTTCAATTGAGTAAATATGACGATCATTACCTCAAACTACGACGTATATTTGAACGAATCATTGGTTTGGTAGACGAATATCTACCAGACGAGCTTGCTATTGAAGCTCCTTTTTTTGGTAAAAATGTGCAGAGTATGCTTAAGTTAGGTCGAGCTCAAGGAGTTGCTATGGCGGCTGCACTGTCTCGTGATATTCCGATTTTTGAATATGCACCTCTGAAAATCAAGATGGCTATCACTGGCAACGGTAAGGCAGCTAAGGAGCAAGTCGCTTATATGCTTCAGCAGACATTAAAAATACCCGACGAGAGCATGTTGCCACAACTTGATGCCACAGATGGTCTTGCAGCAGCCCTTTGTCATTATTATCAAACCAATAACCCAACACAAGAAAAGAAGTTTAACAGCTGGAAGGATTACATCAATAAAAATCCGAGTAAAGCTAAAGGCGTGTAAGCTATTTTAGATAAATCCTTGCGTCTCTTGCCTAGGGTCTGTCCCCCATTTAAGCTTGTTGCGTAGTGTTCCGTAAAACGTATGCCCTAATCGTTTCACTATATATACAGGGTTTTGGGATTTTTGGATTGTTAAGACTCTACCCTCTTCGATTGGAATAATTCTGGATCGCCCATCTACCGAAATCAAAAAACTAGAACTTCGGCTTTTTACCTCCATCGTTAAAACATTGTCGTCTCCAACAACCAAGGGTCTCGAGGTTAAACTATGAGGTGCTATTGCACTAATAATAAAATTGGGTGTATCGGGAGCTAAAATAGCACCACCCACACTCATCGAATAGGCCGTAGAGCCAGTAGGGGTTGCCACAATCAATCCATCGGCTTCATATGTTGACAATAACTCGCCGTTGATATACATTGTGATAGTAATCATCGAAGCTAAATCTTGTTTCAGAACAGCAATGTCATTTAGTGCATGATCTACACAGTTATCCGTATTGGCTATATTCAGTTCTATTTGCGAACGTCTTTCTACACTATATTCACCTCTAAGTATTTCGCTCAACGTTGTATCTATTTCTTTGGCAGAGATGTCTGCTAAAAAACCCAATCGCCCCGTGTTGATACCTAGTATCGGTATCTTAGTTGATTGTAATGCCGACACAGTGCGTAAAAACGTACCATCTCCTCCAATACTAAATACCATATCTAATACAGGATTTACATCTTCGATAATTTGTATACTCCGTTCATCCATCTTAATACAAGACGAGAGGTATTTATAGAAATCTTTTTGCAAATAGATTTCGGTCTTATGTGCAGAAAGAATACCAAAGACTTTTTCTATTATTTCTTTCTTCTGGTATTCGTTGCTGAATATGCCTATTTTCATTGGGATTGACTATGCTATATTTAGTGAGCTATGATTAAGAATAATTAGTATACCTTGAAACCAAATTTAAAATGAAACACAACGTTTTTTCGGTATTTCGTAGTAGATTTGTATATTGGTATACAAATACAAAGGTGCTAAAAAAGTTCTATAAAAGGACATTCGATGCCATTTACTTTAATCAATTAACAGATAAGGATGACCAAATTAAGTGTAAATATTAACAAGGTAGCTACTATACGTAATGCACGAGGCGGAAATGTACCAAATGTTGTACAAGTTGCACTTGACTGTGAGCAATTTGGAGCAGAGGGCATTACAGTTCATCCTCGCCCCGATGGTCGACATATACGATTTCAAGATGTCTATGATTTAAAAGCATCGATCAAAACTGAATTCAATATCGAAGGCAATCCGAATGCTTTATTTATTGATTTGGTAAGAGCTGTACAACCAGCCCAAGTAACTTTAGTTCCAGATGCTGAGAATGCAATAACCTCTAATGCAGGTTGGGATACAAAAAAGCACCTGCACTATTTGATCGATTTGATTACCGAATTTAAGAGCATGGGTGTATGCACATCTATATTTGTTGGTACAGATCCTCAGATTATAGAGTATGCCGCTAAAACAGGAACAGATCGCATCGAATTGTATACTGAACCTTATGCTACTGATTATCTAGCAAATCCACAAACAGCGGTTGCTCCCTTTGTGTCGGCTGCCGAAATAGCTTTCAGATTAGGTATGGGTGTAAATGCTGGGCATGATTTAAGTCTCGAAAATCTAAGCTTTTTATATAAAAATATTCCTAATTTAGACGAAGTATCTATCGGACATGCGTTGATAAGCGATGCCTTGTATCTGGGTTTAGAAAAAACGATAGATGCATACAAAAATTGTTTGAAATAAGCACCTGCATATGGCGATGAAGAAAGAACAAACAACAGGTATGATAGGAACAATCGTTTTTCATGCGATTCTGCTTATATGCCTATTGTTATATTATATTAAACCTGTAGATAAGGAGCGACTACCCGAAGAGCTAGGTGGTGTACCCGTTATGCTGGGTAACGTAACCAATGCTTGGGGTGATGATGAGCCTTTAGGTACAGGCAATGGCATGGAGCAAGATATGAAAGAGGATATCGAATCAGATCCTACCATGCCCAATAACATAAAGGAGGAAACACCCAAGTTAGTTGAGCAACCCAAACCCACCCCTGCACCGACAAAGCCTGCACCTGTAAAATCTACGCCAGTCACCAAAGCTCCAGCTGTAACTCAGAATAATGAAAAGACGATTGCACTAGATGAGGCAAAAAAGCTAGCTACCGAAAAAAAGAAGAAAGAAGTTGCGGAGGCTGATGCTAAACGTAAAATTCAAACCGAAATTGATCGTAAAGCTAAAGAACAATCGGATCGAAAAAAGAACATAAATAGTCAGATGGCTGGATTGTTTGGCAACGGAACAGGTAGTGGCAATAGGGGCAACACCCAAGGTTCGGGAACACAAGGCTCACCAGCAGGTAACGGAAGTACAGGCAAGGTATCAGGCGTTGGCGGATCGGGCACGTACGACTTAGGCGGTAGAGGTGTTGGCTCAGGAGGATTAAGGCTTCCATCGTATAATGTAGATGATTATGGAACGGTGGTGGTCGATATAATTGTTGATCCTAAAGGCAATGTCATTGAATCTACTATAGGAAGGGGTACTAATACCACAAACCCTACCCTACGAAGCGAGTCTTTGCGTGCTGCTCGTCAGACCAAATTTAGTGTTGTGAGTACAACGAACAATCAGAAAGGAACAATTACCTATAAGTTTAACTTAAACTAGAACGAGATATGAAAAAGGCATTGATTTTTTTAACTACAGGATTTGAAGAAATTGAAGCATTAGCTACCATTGATATTCTAAGACGGGGTGGTGTTAATGTACAAACTGTATCCTTAACTGACAATAAGCAAGTGGAAGGTGGACATAGTATTGCTGTGATAGCCGATTTGTTGTTTTCAGAAGTTCAATTTGTCAACATTGATGTGCTGATATTACCAGGTGGAACAGTAAAAATAAACGAACACGAGGGTTTAAAGAAACAAGTGAAAGCATTTTACGATGCTGGCAAATACGTTTCTGCCATATGTGCGGCTCCCATGGTATTGGGTGGTTTGGGTATATTAGAAGATAAAGAAGCTACCTGCTACCCTGGGTTTGAGCAGTATCTGAAAGGTGCTGTGTTGAAAACAGAACAAGCCGTTGTTGTAAGTGGAAATATAATAACAGGCAAGGGTCCTGCTCTTACATTTGATTTTGCACTTCGATTGGTAGAAATTCTTGAAGGTAAAGAGAAAAGAGATGAGGTAGCTAAAGGTTTGCTGCTTGCTTGACATTAGAGACAAGCTAGTCTAAAAATAGGACAAATAAAAAATCCTAGGCATAAAAGGCTTAGGATTTTTTATTTGAATCAATATTTTGAGAATCTGAGACTACCCTTGACTACAATACCTAAGAGCCAAATACGCCATTGCCCCAACAGATGTACGTAATGCCTCTTCTTCAATAAGGAAAGTAGGTGTATGCAATCCGCTTATTTCGCCTTCCCCTTTGACTCCATACCTATAAAATGTAGATGGATAAAGTTGTGAGAAGAAACCAAAGTCTTCGGCTGTCATCCTTTTTGGTAGACCTTTAACCTTGTCTTCGCCTAGATATTCCGAAGCAAACGATTTGGCTGTTTGTGTCGTTTTTGCATCATTATATACACATGGATAGCCATCGTATACCTCTATTTCGCATTCGCAACCATATGCTTTTGCTGTATAGTGAGCAATGTTTGGTATGGTTGATTTAATCTTACTACGCTCTTCCTCATCCATACATCGCAACGATCCAGCTAGGGTAACCACATTAGGTATAATATTTGTAGCCCCATCGGCAATAAACTTTCCAAACGATAAAACGCAAGGCTTAAACGGATTTGATATACGACTCACAATCTGCTGCATGGATACCAAAACTTGTGAAGCTGCTAATACGGTGTCGTTTAACTCGTGAGGAATAGCACCATGCCCCCCTTTTCCCTTGATCCGTATATGCACCTCATCGGCGGATGCCATGACTACGCCTTCTTCAAAACCAACTGTACCTACTGGATAATCAACATAGGCATGTTGTCCGACAATAATATCGGGTTTATGCACATCAAATATACCATCTTCGAGCATAAGTCTTGCACCCCCTGGATGTTTTTCCTCGCCTGGTTGAAAAACAAAAAGAATAGTTCCTGCAAAATGGTCTTTCATTTCACTCACTATTCTAGCTACAGTCAACAAGCTTGCGGTATGCGTATCGTGTCCGCAAGCGTGCATTACTCCATCATTCTTCGATTTGAAACCAATGTCATTCTGCTCGGTTATCGGTAAAGCATCCATATCGGCACGTAAGGCGATGACTTTCGACGACGCCTGGTGTCCTTTGATCCAAGCTAGGATACCATAGCCTCCAATGTTTTTTCGAAACTCTATATTAAATTTTTTCAGTTCACATTCCACATAAGCTGCCGTATTTTTTTCTTCAAACGACAATTCAGGGTATTGATGCAAATGTTTGTAGTGGTTTGCGGTATCAGCATAGTAATCTGACACTTTCTTTTTTACAATATCTATAAGTAATTTATTCATCGGTTTTCTGTCTTAAAACAAAGTGTGTACCCTCTTTACAAATTGAGAGCATCTGATATGCTTATTTTTATAAACGCTCTGATTTCGTCAACTTGTTTGGCTTGTATTTTCGATTTATTATACACCAGATGTAGTGTATTCGTAGCAGGTACAAGCCCTTTCCATATAACCTTTACCCTGCCTTCTTCTAGTATTTTATGGCTGATAATATCGGACGTTACGGTCAGTGTATCTTCGTTGATTAGGGCTTCGAGCAAAGCATTATTATCTGGTATTACGGCTTTTAGCTTGAGTACAGGACGCTTTTTGAAATTTTCACGCCAAAATCTTCGAATCAAGGCCAGATTGCTACTGTATGCATACCACGTTTTTTTCTTTAACCACTTCTCAGCATCTACTATATTTTGCTCCTTTACTAATACATCAAATTCTTGCGTATCAAATTGTGGATTTCCAACAATCATAAACGTTTCGGTAAATAGAGGCTCGTAGCTTAAGTTTGCGTGTAAATTGTTTTGCTTTGTAATAATAGCTATATCTAACTCATTTTTAGCGAGTTGATCTATCAAACCGTCTGCCATTCCGTAGATTACAACAATATCTGACTGCAAGTGCTTGAGTTGTGTAACCATATAATTTTGGAATATTTCGGACGGAGTACCCAAGCGGATGGTAGGTGCTTTGGCTAAAATATTTTTTTTAAATTCTGCCTCTACCTTTTCCAAGGCATCGATAGCTTCTATCACCTGTGTGTATAATCGCTTTCCATACTCGGTTGGCTCCATCTTTCGAGGAAGTCGAATGAACAAAGGATGCCCTATATACGTTTCTAATGAAGCAAGCTGTATACTAACATTGGGCTGCGAGACAGACAATTCTTCTGCCGCTCTGGTTAGTGTACCATTTTGGTAGATTGCTTTAAAAGTTCTATACCATTCTAAGTTTACCATGTAATCTATTTATAAGACTTACAAATCTATAATTTTTTTTATAGAAACGCATACAAATATCTATTTTATTTATCACTAAAGACACGCTATATTTGTGCTTGAATTATAATTTAATATAACAAAGTAATTTATGAAAGTTTATTTTTTAGCATTATCCGTTTTGTTATTTGTTGCTTCGTGCGGTAACAATCCTAAAAATAAAATTGAAGGTACAGATTCTCAAGTAGTGGCATCTGGCGATGGGCAACAATTGGCGGTAGATACAGT
>JBDLTH010000020.1:0-2907 GCA_039799165.1 Bacteroidota bacterium | reverse complement strand
CAAGTATTATTGGCTGCCTTTTGATGCTTTTAGCAACTTCCAAAATCTTAAAGAACGACTCAGCAATACGCTTAATCAAATTGGAACAAAATGTCAAATTAAATTTTGTTGATCACTTAATAAGTCAAGATGACTTCTTGTTTTAAACATATTATACAGCACCGAAATATTCAATATATCATCATTTTGACATCTTTAAAGTCTCCCTTTTACTCCTTGGTTGCTACTTCTCTTGTTCCTCTCTCCTATAAATTGGTTGCCTAGAGTGTACTTGAAGGACAACTGAAATGAATAAGGCGGTTCCCATCGAGATTTCTCCACATATTGTACTCCATTAGAGTTTGTAGTTAACTCCCTCCATTTAGACACAAAAAGATTATTGGCAGTTAATGTTATTGACAGTTTATTGTCAAGTAAATTTATGCCTACCCCGGCATAAAGATTATGGTAGCTTTCGGCTTCTGAGAATCCTTCAAGATAAGGAAGCTCATAATAATAGCCCAGATTAAACACCAGCAGGCGTTTTTTACTCAAAGTAAAATCGTTATGGGTTCTGAAATTGCCACTAACTTTATCGATGAACTGCTTTGCTTCTGGCAACGTAGAGTTTTTACGGATATAGTAAATCGACAGATTATTATAGGAACTCCACCACCATAACTTATTGAAGGTATACGATTCGGAAAACCCTAAACTGTAGTAGTTTATAAAATTAACAGGAAAATGACGAACTACCTTATTTTCAGGATTAATGAATGGAAATGAAGCGTAATCATCTGAAAAATAACTGTGCCATATTCTGTGAACAAAGGTATTATTAGTGGACAAAGTTAGCTCTAAATTATTTGAATAAGATGGTCGCAGAAAAGGGTTTCCTTCGCTGTAGTCGAATTCGTTAAAGTAAGTTTTAAAAGGGTTCAGAAAGAAAAAATAAGGTCTGTTTATTCTTCTTCCGTAATTGAAAGAAACTGATTTATTGTCGGTCAACCAATACATAAGATAGAATGTAGGAAAAAAGTCCAGATAGTTATTTTTATCTGTTTGTTTAATGGTTTCAGAGTGTCCTTTTGTTAAGGTATTTTCGACACGAAGCCCCAGTTGCACACTTAGTTTTGAGCCGAATTTCTTATTGGTTGAAAAATAGAGAGATTGAATATCTTCGTTATATTTAAAAAAATTAGTTTGGTCTTCATCCTGAATTGGTTTACCACTGGTATTGTCATAAAATTTATAATCATTGTGATTCGAAGTGAAGTCTAGCTGCCCTCCGAAATTTAAGCGAATCCATTTCAAAGGATACTCTACATCTACTTTAGTTGTATAACTGGTAACTTTTCCTTTATTGTTATCGCTTTTTGCAAAATAACTGCCTTCAATTTCGCTGCCATCTGGCAGATAGATTCTGGAATAGTTCTCCTTATCGTCTTTTCGAGTAAATGTCAAATAGTCAAAATCGATGGTTATTTTTTTTCCCAATGTATCGATCGAGAATATATTGTGAAAATTCGCGGCATGTGTTAGACCGTTGTATCTCCAGCCTGAAGAAGCTTCCATATACTTATTCATTATATTATCAAAATTGTATACTTTCGTATCCATCTCATCAACTGTAAATGGGTTTCCAGTTCGGTGTACGAAATAATTCCCCCCCAGTTTAAACTTAGAATTAACTGTGTAGTCTAAAGATATACTTCCATTGATATACCGATATGTATTTTTTCGAGGAGCATCTAATTGCCATATTTCCGTGTTATAATAGGTGGTTTTTTCAAAAACCTTTTTGTATGAACCATTAGCCGCTGAAATATTTGAATATAATTCTATTTTATTTTTTTTATAATTAAAATCGCCACCAATATTCTGATCAGAATATTTCTCTTGAGTATATCTTCCTCGTAATGATAGATACCAAGAGTCATTTCTGTTTTTCTTAAGTATAATATTGATTATCCCGCTATTACCTTCTGCTCTGTATTTTGCTGGCGGATTAGTTATTATTTCTATGCTCTGTATGTTTGAGGCTGCTATGCTTTTGAGATAGGCGATTAAAGCGACTCCTTCCATCGCTACAGGTCGGTCATCTATCATAACGGATAAGGAGCTTTTGGCTGTCATACTTATCTGATCATTTTGAACCACTATGCCCGGAGTGATACGAAGAGCTTCGATAGCATCTGAACTTGTACTCATTATCGTGTTCTCGATATTGAATACTAAACGATCGGGCTTTTGTTGAAATATTTCTTTTTGAGATGAAATTACAACTTCTTTCAAAATATAAGTTTTTTCGATAGAATCTAGTTTAGTTGTTAAATCGTCTGTTTGTGCGTAAAAAAGAATAATATTTCCAAACAAAAATATAATTGACAATATTTTTCTCATTCTTAAGTAACTGTTTAAATTTTCAATAAAGTGTTATTGAGGTTGGATTTTTCTATATTAAAATACTGGATATGAGTTGTTTAATTGGGTTTTTATTCGTAACTTTGAGATTACTAGGTCTTTACATTTATATGAATAAAATTTATCCAACTGATTTAACCGATACCCAGTGGAGTGCAATAGTACAGTTTTTAGATGAAACTTGCAATAGAAAGTATCCATTATATACAATATGGAATGCGATATTCTATCTATTGAAAACAGGCTGTCAATGGCGCATGTTACCTAAAGAATACCCTAAATGGGAGTTGGTATACTATTATATAGCAAAAATGGCGAGATGATGGTACTATTGAAGAAGTCCATGAGATATTAAGAGGCAAACTCCGTAAGCGAGCGGGTAAGCAAGAGTGTCCATCATTAGGGATAATAGATTCGCAATCAAGCAAAACAACCCGAAGTGGAGGGCTTGATATAGGAATTGATGGAGGTGAAAATGTAAAAGGCAGAAAGCGGCATATTGTG
>JBDLTH010000019.1:0-3615 GCA_039799165.1 Bacteroidota bacterium | reverse complement strand
AATTCTGAACAACCTATGATTTGGTATACTCTACATTCTTTAATAGAAACCAAATCACTATGTTTCTTTATCATACCATGAACATATTTTACTCCAGTTCTTGACTGAGCTTTCTTTCTATCAACCAATATAATAGCAACGTCAGGTGAAAGACTCGTCACTTTTAACTTCCCGAATAATTCCATGTCATCTTTGTTCATAAAATCAACCTTAAAACTTAAATGCTTAGATTTAAACTTAGAAACCCGCTTGTCCAAAAACTTAAAGAAATCTCTATAGGACATCCCATCTGACCACTTGTCTTTTTGACCAGATCGCAAATCAGTCAACACCATCGACATTACTTCAAAAAAGTCAGTCATCCCCTGCATCTTCTTCGTGTTATTCTCATAGACATCCGAAATAACATAGGACATCAGAAAACTATATGAAATTGACTTTGATGTTAACAAGTTTTGACCCTTATACTTGACCTCAACAATGTCTTCTGCACTTTCCATCTTATTAGCCATCTTGAGAAACGTTTTAATCTCTTTCCCAACGGTAGCTTTAACCGAAGTGGCAATCTTAGATGATGCCCAGATTAATACGTATTTTGAACAGTCTGGAATCTGATATGCCCCCACTGTCTTACATGGACCATCCAACAATGGCTCCAGTTTCTTGCAAATACTATCGTAGTTGAAACCAGTTTCCACTAGCTTTATAATAAAACTCGCTTTAGGGTGTTCACCCGACTTACGCAATATACCAAATAATTCAACATCATCCTTGTTCATACCATTGCTCGCATTTCTTCAATATACCTCTTGGTTACTTGCATATTCTCTCTCTCCATTTTAAAGTCATCTACCGCCTTTTCAACCTCTTTCTGCAATTGCTCATCATGAGAAAAATCACTGGGACTACCAATATCAATACTGAAATCTAAATAAAATAATTGATTTTTATACATCCCGAAATTATGCGAGCCAGCATCATCAAATAACCAATTACATGCAGTCTCACGGATCACATTGTAACGATCCAGTAATATATGACCCTTCAATGGATCTGAAAACAATTCTTCATAGGGAACTAATCTTGGATAAACCAAAACTAATGCATTATTAATCTTAAAATGAGCCAGCAAAGGAACGATTAATAACTTCCTCAACTTATCCTTATTAATTTTCCTATAAGACAATAACTCAGTTTCATTGCCGTGATTTATTAGAGGATCAGAATTATCTTCCCATTCGTCAATATCCTCGTTGTGCTTACAAAGCTTTATAGCTAGGTCGCCAACTCCAACAACAAAACGACTTGATCCAGCCCCAAGAAATTCCAAACCACATCTATCTAAAATGAGCCGTAACTTTTTCCTTGGCTTGTAGGATCCAACAAGACCATAACAAAGATTCTTGGTAATAAACTTCTTACACTTAAAACTGTCGGAACAGCCGTACTCGTCCAGAAGTATCCCATAGAACTTCACAAGTTTACGCTTGAGTCGTAAAAGATTGGTAGAACTAGCCTTGGGCATCGATAATGTCCATTAAAAGCTTTTGTTGATCATCCCAGTATTTTTTCAGTTTCTTCCGATTCTTCAACATACTCTTCTTTTCCTTGGAAATGTCCTGCTCATTCCAAACAGATTCAATCCAAGTAGCAAGCTAAGGAACATGACTAAACCCGTGTGTATCCATCAAATCCAACATAATTTGAATCAGTTTCATATCATTATCATATCCCCTTGTTCCAGGGGAAAACTGAGTCATCCATTCACATTGCTTAAGAGTAGGCTTCTTAATCATTTCTTTAAATCCCTTTGTTCCTAGTATCCTAAACCAACCCCATAGATTGTCAATAGGTAATTAAAACATTCTCTTACCCACTAATCCCCGCATACATGCCAAAACTAATCCAAATATCTTGCCAAGGGGATATAAAAAGATATCATTAATTACCACTGGAAATCGACACCTCTTAAAAGTCAATAGAAATAATACCTCATCAATTATTAAATAAACCGTATATACACAGTTCAATACAAATAGAAGCATAACCAAAAAAAACAGCCCAATAAAACAAAGTAACTTCTTCACGGTAATACCTCGTGCTCCCTAATACTCACCGACGACCCACGGTCTGAATTCCTCTCAGGATATGGCAAACCCTGTAACCGCTCTAACTCCACTTGAGCTAAATACGCCCCTTCCTCACTTAAATGAACTGAATATACTTCATCGGCACAGTAAGTATACCCATCCGTATATCCCTCCAATACTAACCAGACTATCATACCCTAGCTCCCAAAATCATATCAGGAACTACCCATTCCATGTAATGAAAACTACCTTCCAATAAATGCTCGACCTTTAACATCTCAATCTCAGTAATGAAGTATCCCCTCATTATAAAAGATAACCCATTTAATACTATCGCCAATGGACCAGCCAAAACACAGGCACTTATAATGAAAGCAGCCTGTAGACCTGTCCAAATTAAACAATAGATCACTAATACAATAACTCGTACTGCCCTGATCGAAATATTCATATGGTTCTCCTTTATAGCGTTGAGATAAGTCTATTCAGACAATTAACAAAGTCAACCCCTAAATCGTATATAACGCTTCCGATCTTCTAACATGAGACGGGATGAACGTGCTCGTATCTTAATTAATGCCCCTAATACACACGTAGCACCCAAATCACCTAAAACATTACCAATCCGAGCCGTACAGTCAGCAATTGACTGCCACCATGTATCTAGTGTGGCTGGAGTAATAATAGGATTGTAAGGATAAGACCCGTTTACAAATTCCTTGAGCTTAGGATACAGCCGAGGTCCTTTAGGAAATTTCTTCATAGATAACCACTTTATACATTATTATCACCTTGTCAACATCTAATTTAACCCTTGACTAATAAACATCGCTCCATATACTACCAAACTATGAGAAATAAAGAACAACAAAAAATATACGATATTCTCTCCAACTGTAACGATATGTGCTATGCAGGACAATGGAAGGAAATTATCGAATTAGGTAATACTCTAGTAAATGACCCAGAGTCAACCCCAACCATGCTACTTATCTGGATAGTTAATGGGAAATTTACCGCCTATCACGGCAATTTAACCGAAGATTATACCAAACTGCTCTATGCTATAGATGCACGGCTGGAAAAAGAACTCGGAAGAGAACGTACCAATAAACTGACTAAGTTCTGGATAGATGAAATAAACGAAGTCAATTCTAAGAAATCCCTGGAAAACTAAAATCCCGCCGGAAAAAATTTTTTAGAAAACATGGGTAGGGGTTAAAAAGCCAAAAAAGTCTAGAAAGGTAAAAAGCCGGTTTATCTGTCAGCGGCCCTTTTACGGGGGGGTGGGGGTACCCTAGAATACAGTCCTTTTTACCCGTGTCAATACCCTTCTTTTTACCCGTTTATAGGGGGGTCTGGAGGGGGTGTCCCACACTAGAATATAGGCAATGGCTTCAACTTGTCAAGGGCTAAGTTGACTATTGACATCCTTCCCCCTTGGATATGCTGAGGGTTACTCGGCAGTGAACTCCATGGTGGTTCCCTTGTTGATCTGTCGCTTGGTGCGTTGAGCGTTGTACCA
>JBDLTH010000018.1:0-2829 GCA_039799165.1 Bacteroidota bacterium | reverse complement strand
TTGTAGAGAATGCTGTTGACTATCTCAATAAGACAACTCTTTGTCTTAAATTCTCGTTTTGCGATTGATAAATGAGGTAATATTTTAAACTCAATTGTATCTTTGTCCAGTACTTTGTACATAGGGAGCGTTATTCTTTGTTGTTTTGCAATTACAAATTTAACGCTTCTTTATTATTTATCCCTCAAATTTAATAGGTCAAGACAACTTCTTTGTTTTGGATAGTCCCAATATAATAAAAACCGTCTTTAAATAAACATATATCATGAAATTTTCCCTCTCTCTCTTTTTTAGTTTTTTTGTATTTCTGGGAATAATGGCACAACAATCTCGTTCCATCCAAGGTGTTGTTATTGACAAAGGCAGCCGTGAAGTTATTCCTTACGCTAGTCTTTTACTACAAGGAGCATCAAACGGTGTTTTATCTGATTCGTTAGGGTTCTTTTCTTTTGACAATTTACCACCTGGAGCCTATACCTTGCAAGTATCAAGTCTAGGCTACAGAACACTACTTACACCCCAATATCTTATAACTACACGTAATGTATCAGTTACCGTAGAGTTGGACGAAAATATAAACCAACTAAAAGAGGTTAGTGTTGCACCATCTCCTTTTAGGCGTGTTATTGAAAGTCCTGTAAGCTTGCATGTAATCGGCATTCAAGAAATAGAGAAAAGCCCTGGTGCAAACCGAGACATATCTCGCATTGTACAATCTTATCCTGGAGTATCATTTTCTCCAGCAGGATATCGAAACGACCTTGTTGTACGAGGAGGAGGACCTTCCGAAAACCGATTTTTCTTAGATGAAGTCGAAATCCCCAATATCAATCACTTCAGTACACAGGGTGCATCAGGCGGTCCTGTTGGTCTTATCAATGCCGACCTTATACGTGAAGTTAACTTCTATACAGGTGCATTTCCTGCTTCAGGTAGCAACTCACTAAGTTCGGTTCTCGATTTTAAATTAAAAGATGGAAACATCAATAAAAAATCATTGAAAGGTACTTTAGGTGCTTCAGAGTTCTCATTGGCCTCGGATGGTTATCTCAATCCCAAAACATCGTATGTAGTATCTGTAAGACAATCCTACTTGCAATTCTTATTTGATCTGCTAGGACTTCCATTTTTACCAACTTATACTGATGCGCAGTTTAAACTTAAGACAAAGCTTGCACCCTCTCACGAACTTATGTTTATGGGATTGGGAGGCATTGATAAAATGCGTTTGAATGATAAAGCAACTAGCGAGGATGCTGAATATATATTAGGCTATTTGCCCAAGATAAAGCAAGAAACATTTACACTCGGTTCGGTTTATAAACATTATAACAAAACGCACACACAAACGGTGGTATTGAGTCATAGCTATTCGAACAACTCGAATGAAAAGTTTGAAAACAATGAAACCAATAATCCAGACAAGTTAATACTCGATTATACATCACGCGAGCAAGAAACTAAATTGAGAGCCGAAAATTTGATGCGACTAGGTAGTCTTAAGCTAAATGCGGGAACTAACTTAGACTACATGCAGTACACAAATACTACATTTCAGCGTCTTTACTTAAACAATGCGTCTGCACAATCTAGATATCATACTTCGTTGTCCTTTTTACGATGGGGCGTATTTGCTACATTGGGTTATATTTCGGCTGACGAACGTCTTACAGGCTCATTTGGGATACGATCTGATGCTGCAGGATATTCTTCAAAAATGAGCAATATCCTAAAGCAGATCTCACCACGTTTGTCCCTATCCTATAAACTTGTGGACAATTTTTATTTGAGTGCTAATGGCGGACGTTATTACCAATTGCCCCCACTTACAAGCTTGGGCTTTAAAGACCAAGATGGTGTTTATGTAAACAAACAACTACGTTATATGAGAGCCGATCAAGTATCGTCGGGCATAAGCTATCGGGTCAAAAACAACATTGAACTGTCAGTAGAGGGTTTCTATAAAAAATACAACAACATGCCATTATCTGTCCAAGACAGTATTCCCTTGATGAGCAAAGGCAATGACTATGGCGTTATAGGTAACGAGTTACTAACCTCATCGGCACAAGGCAGATCTTATGGCGTTGAATTTCTCGCAAGGTGGATTGTTCCCCAAAAGGTAAATGTAATGTCATCATTTACCTTATACAAAAGCGAGTACAAAAACTCGGGCAATACTGACTATATTGCATCGGCTTGGGACAATGGATATATTTTGAATATCAGCGGTACATATTATTTACCCAAAAACTGGAGTGTGGGCATGAAAATTCGTTCGATAGGAGGAGGATCTTATACACCTTACGATGTCCAAAAATCATCCCTCGTGTCCGCATGGGATGTGCAAGGGCGTGCTTATTTAGATTACAGTCAATTCAATACAAAACGCAGTTCATCATATACACAACTAGACCTTCGTGTAGATAAAACGTTATATATAAAACGATATATGCTAGGTTTTTATATAGATATTCAGAATTTAACAGGTAGCGAGTTTAAAGAACAGGATGCTATTGTGAGTACTGGAGCGATACTAAATCCATCAGCTCCAACCGATCAGCATGTATATGAGATGAAGTATTTGAAACGAACCAGCTCTACTATCGTGCCTACTATTGGCATTACATTTGAGTTTTGAACGTAACTAATGTAATAAGTTAAAAACTAAGATTGTTATAAATGCTCTACCAATTAGCATACTCTATTTAGTAACTGTTTAAATTTTTCAAGAACATGATTTTGGAAAATAAAACGAGTACTTTCAAAGTAAAAATTTTAGAGTTTAGCGAGCTAAATGATAAAATTTACTACTAGATAAGAGCCGTT
>JBDLTH010000017.1:0-7043 GCA_039799165.1 Bacteroidota bacterium | reverse complement strand
TTATAGATTAAAGACGTTTTACTTATTCATACTTATAAAATCCTTCGCCACTAAAATAACCTAGCTTTCCTTTATTTATAAAATTCTCTTTTAGATAATGTGCAAAAAATTTACTGCTTATATCATCTTTTGTACAAGCAATGTTATACATTGTATTAAGTCCAATTACGTCTAAAATCTCGAATGGTCCAGCAGGTGCACCTGTGGAGATACGCCATGTTTTGTCAATTGTTTCAATATCTCCTACCCCTCGCATAAATAATTCGGCAGCGGCAGTTAATAACGGAATCAAAAGTGTATTAAGAATATAGCCTGCTTTTTCTTTTTTTATTTCAATAGGAATCATCCCTATCTCTTTTGCAAAATTTACTGTTGTTGCGTAAACCTCTGGATCAGTTTTAGGAGTACCCATTACCTCTGCTATATTAAATCTGAATAAAGCATTGGCAAAATGAAGTGCGAGAAAACGATCAGGTCTCCCTGTAAACAACATCAGACTGCTTGGCAAGAATGTGGATGAGTTAGTCGCAAAAATGGTCTTTTTAGGTGCAAGAGTTGCTAAGCTAGTATATAATTCTTTTTTTATCTCTACGTTTTCGGGAACAGCCTCAATAATCATATCTGCATCTGCAACAGCCTCTGCTAAATTAGTAGAAAACACTATATTGTTCAATGCCTCATCCAGAAGATCGGGAGCAATATTTTGATGTTTGATATACATTCCCTTCAGTTTAGGAAATAATTCCATTGCTTTACTGAATGCTTCGAAATCAATATCATATACAATTACATTGACTTTTTTTATTGCACTCTGAAACGCAATTTGCACACCTAGATTTCCGCCTCCTATAACTGTAAGGTTGATAATTTTATCCATTTTTGATATTGTATTTTTGATGTTCTCTCCCGAAAAATTTAAAATTCTTGTTCCTCTAACTTTTTCACTTGCTCTTCAGCTTGGTCTAATAATTTTTTGCTGTTTTTATTTGCTTCTGATACTAGTTTATCAGCCGCTTTTTGTGCTGCAAATTTAGCAATAGCCCCTTTAGGTTCAGCTACATCAACTAAATTTTGACCTTGTTTCTGTGCTTCTTCTATTAACTGATTTGATGCAATTTTTGCATTATCACGCAAGCTTTGTATTTGCTTTGCTTTTTCTTCTGATAGCTTATTAATTATTTCTTCTTTCTTTTCAGTAACACTACTTCCCAATAGCTCTTTAGAGGCATGATCAGTGATGTTACCAATCAAACTTTTGGCATCAATACCTATTTTAGGATCGGTAAATGTTCCACTGATTGTAATAGGTACACTGGTTACAAAATTGTTTGCCATAGATTTGGGTAATGTTACTATTCCTTTGTAATTGATAGACTGATCTAATCCAGTAACTCCTTCAAGATTTAATTTACCTCCATCCGAAATATTGATACTAAATGGCTTTGTATTTATCTTGCCATCATTTATACTGAATGGTATATTAATATCCTTTGCGGTAAATGAATTTAAAGCATTTGTTTTTAAAGCTGTAGATAGCTTAGCTAAAGCCTGTACGCCATCTACCTGTACTTCATTTGCCTGAATAGCACCATTAGCTGTTAAGCCAGCCAACATTTGCATCATGTCACTCCCCATATTGGTATTAAGGTTGATATTCATTGAATAGTTTCCTAAAATCTTTTCGAATATAGGTGCAAATTTTTGAACCATTTCTACGGATTTAAATGTTTCGGCAAAAGAGGCTTTATTCACATTCAACGCCAAATTAACTTTAGGGTTTTTAGGGTCTTGTGCTGTACTGTATGAGCCTGTTAACTTGGCACTACCTCCCAGTACATTTGCTGATACATCTTGCATGGTTATCGTGCCATTCTGAACGGATATAGAACCTGTCAAATTGGTTATATTTATTCGTTCGTATATCACTTGGTTCATTTTGGCATTTAAAGCAAAATCGATATTGGTAGGAACGATAAAATTATCGGTTGTAGAGGCTGTTGTATTCGCATTTGACGCAGTTGCTGTTTCTGCACCCATAAAATCATCAAGATTAAAATAAGTGGATGTTAAATTCAATTGCCCTTTCAATGTTTGATCTTTTAGAGCGTAGGCTATAAAGTTTTCTAAGCGACCTGTGGCAGCGACATCATTTTTGCCTATTTTCACATTAAGAGACGACAAGTTTACATACTGTGGGCTAAAGTCCAAACCTGCATTGTTGATGACAACATCTTGCATGCCTTGCGACTTGTATGTCATGTCGTTCACTTTCAGTGAGCCGCTTGCATGTACATTTTGGTATTGCTCTTTTTCGACAGCAGACATACGTGTTGCAATGTTAAGATCTGCCGTTAACTTACCGTTTAATTCTGTTCCTCCCTCTAAAGGGTATACATCTTTAATTATAGCCAGATCAATAAGTCCTTTCATATGAGCCTTGAGGTTAGGATCGCTTATTGGGTTTTGTATTAAAAGGCTAGCTGTAAAAGGATTTCCTGCCATGGTGAAGTTGAACTTATTTATGTCAACAATCGTGTTGTCTAAAGATCCTCCTGTGTTGCTGATACCCATATTTATATTTATATCATTTACCGATTTGGATAATGATGGATACTGAAACATTGCATTGTTTACCAACAGTTTGAAATCGAAAGAAGGGTATTTCTCTCCTTCCATCAATCCTTTCATATATCCATTGAGTGAGGCAGTTCCAGAGGTTTTAATATTTTTAAAGTCATCAGTATACATCGCTGGAAGGATCGATAATATATCTTTAAATTGGGTATCTGGAGCATTAAGCTTTAGATCAAAGTCCATTCCTTCTTGTCCTACCATTGCCACTGATCCGTCAAGTGATGCTTTCACATCATTAAGTTGTAAATTACTTTCAACGAATGTAAATTTTATTTTGTTTAGATCTGCATCTATAGTAGCATTAGCCAATCCCTTTATTTTCGATAGGTAAGGAATACCGTCCATCACAAACGAAATTTCGCCTATCGATGATTGTGTTTTGACTGTTGTATTTTCTGCCGAAAAATCGCCCGATACCTCTCCATTCCAATTAACCAACAAAACTTTCATCTTGGCTTGCTGATCGTCATAAATCAATTTACAGTCATCTAATGATACTTTTTTCAGTTTCAATTTAAAAGAACCATTATCAGTAGAACTTGTTGATACCGTGTCTGTCGAATCAGCTTTCATTATATCCCAGTTGGCGCGTCCATCACGTAATATTTTGGCATGTACGAGAGCCTCATCTAGATTGATCTTAGATACTTCGTAATTTCCTTTAAATAGTTGTATAATATTTAGTGTAGCATTGGCCGATTTAGCCTTCAATAAGGTATCACCAGCAAAATCATCAACACCTACAATACTCAACGAATGAAGTGATAAGGTTATATTCGGGAAATTTGAAAACATATTAAGCCCAAAATCGTCGATTTGAACTTTGGCATTCAAGTTCTCATTAGTGGCAGCTATAACAGCATCCTTTATTTTACCTTTAAACAAAAACGGAATACAAACTAATATAATCAGAAAAACAACAAGAACTGTTCCTCCAATAACCCAACCTTTTTTTAATCCTTTTTTCATATAACTTATTAATTATTCAATGCAACAAAGTTAGTGTATTCCCCTAAATCAATAGAGCAACTCATGTTAATGTATATAAATGCAATTTTGTATATCCATGCCAGTACACAACTTAGCTTAGTTGGTTTTAAGACCATCTAATTCTAGTGTTAGCAACTCCCATGTAGACATTTCACTTTCAATACTTTTTATAATTTTTCCATGTTTTTCAAATAGAGAGGTATCAGCAGCCTTATCAGGATTCGCTAACATATCTTCCAAGGTCGTTTTATCTTTTTCTAGTTGTTCTATTTTGTTTTCAGCATCCAAAATCTGCTTTTCGAGGCGTTTGATAAGTCGACTAAGTTCTTTACGCTCTTCGTATGACAATTTATTTTCTGAAGGTGAAAATAAAGCTTCTTCCTTCTTCAAATCTTCGTTTTTTGCCTGCTGAGTTTCTAGCTCTTTCAGGGTATTCATTTTTTTAGTTTTGAGAAACTCATAGATACCTCCTAAATGTTCTTTTACTTGCTGATTACCAAATTCGTATACTTTATCTACAAGACCATCCAAAAACTCTCTATCATGCGATACCACAATTACTGTTCCATCAAACTCTTTTATAGCCTCTTTCAGTACATCTTTCGAACGCATATCTAAGTGATTGGTTGGCTCATCCAAAATCAATAGATTGACAGGTTCTAAGAGTAAACGAATCATGGCAAGGCGGCTACGCTCTCCACCCGAAAGCACTTTGACCTTTTTGTCCGAAGCTTCGCCTCCAAACATAAAAGTACCTAGGATATCTCTAATTTTGGTACGAACATCTCCAGTAGCTACATAATCGATGGTCTCAAAAACGGTTCGACTTTCATCTAGCATAGAAGCCTGGTTTTGTGCAAAATATCCTATTTTAACGTTGTGTCCGAGTTCTAACTTTCCACTAAAATCGGTTTCACCCATGATACATTTTACAAGGGTTGATTTTCCTTCGCCATTTTTGCCTACAAATGCCACTTTATCTCCTCTATTGATGGTAAGTGTTGCATTACTAAAAATAAGATGCTTGCCATAATATTTTTCAACCTGTTCGGCAATTACAGGGTACGACCCCGATCGTGGTGCTGCTGGAAACTTTAAACGTAATGTAGCATTATCTTCTTCATCTACCTCAAGCCGCTCTATTTTATCGAGTTGCTTGATACGTGATTGTACTTGTACTGCCTTTGTAGCTTTGTATCGAAAACGTTCTATAAAGTCTTCGGTATCTTGTATTTGTTTTTGCTGATTCTCGAATGCACGCAACTGCTGCTCTCTACGCTCTTTTCTAAGTTCGACATATTTCGAATAATTGACTTTGTAATCATGGGCTTGTCCCAAAACTATTTCAATAGTACGCATAGTTACGGCATCTAAAAAAGCACGGTCATGCGAAACGAGTATAACGGCATTGGCACGTGTAGCTAAAAAAACTTCGAGCCATTGGATCGACTCTATGTCAAGGTGATTGGTTGGCTCATCTAACAACAGCACATCGGGTCTTCGAAGCAAGAGTTTGGCTAGCTCGATACGCATACGCCATCCGCCACTAAACTCATGTGTAGGACGTTCAAAGTCCGTTCTGGTAAAACCTAATCCAAATAGTGTTTTTTCGACTTCTGCTAAAAAATTACCTCCACCTGACATCATAAATTGTTCATTCAGATTGGTCGATCGTTCTATTAAGTTATGGTATTCTTTCGATTCGTAATCAGTTCGCTCAGTTAACTCCTGATTTACTCTTTCTAATTCTCTTTCTAGCTCCTGAATATGGTCAAAAGCTAAAGAAGCTTCTTCGAGTACAGTATTTCCCTCGTTAAGTTGCATATGCTGTGGCAAATAACCTATCGTCAAATCCTTAGGATATGATACTCTACCTGCACTGGGATCTTGTAAGCCTGCAAAAATTTTCAGCATAGTTGATTTACCTGCTCCATTTTTGCCAACAAGGGCTATTCTGTCTTTTTTGTTTACAACAAACGATATATCATCAAATAGTGGACGTCCACCAAATTCTACGGTTAGGTTTTCTATTGAAATCACTTCTTTGCTTTTTTCTACACAAAAATACAATATAAAAGCAGATTATTGAAATTTAATGACAAGTAGTTGTACATCCTTAAAACACAATTTTAATAATGCTTTATTGAAATTTCAAGCAGTTTATTTAGATATATACTCCTTGTTTGAATAAAAGAATTAACTTCACTCTTAAAAATAAAAATAGAATAAACGATGAACGTATTATTGCTTCAGACTGATATTAAATGGTTATCGCCTCCATCGAATCGCATGCATGCTTTAGAATTAATAGACTCATCACCACAAGCTGACTTAATTGTATTACCAGAAATGTTTACAACAGGTTTTTGTATGTCTGCCTCGGAATGTGCGGAAAGTGCCAATAATGAAACTCTGGCATGGATGCAAGAGGTAGCTCACAATAAAAATACTGCTTTAGCAGGGAGTATTGCTACCAAAGAAAACGGATTGTATTACAACCGCTTCTATTTTGTAAAACCAGACAGATCTTATGCCATATATGATAAGCGACATTTATTTACGTTTGGTGGAGAAAACAATGCCTACACTTCGGGTACAAACCGTGTGATTGTGGAGCATATGGGTGTACGTATTTTGTTGCAAATATGCTATGATCTGCGCTTTCCTGTATTTGCACGCAACAGAGGCGATTATGATGCTATTATTTATGTTGCCAATTGGCCTATTCCTCGGATTGAGGTTTGGAATATTTTGCTCAAAGCCCGTGCAATAGAAAACGTGTCATATGTACTAGGAGTGAATAGGGTTGGAAACGATCCGTATTGTCAATATAATGGAGGTACAGTATTACTAAATTATATGGGTAAAGGCATTTCGAAAAGTACATCTGACATGGAGGAGATAGTATACGGAAAGATAGATCTACAACAGTTATACGATTTCAGAAAAAAATTTCCAGTATTGGATGATGCTGATCTATTTTCTGTTTATTCAGATTAAGTGCAAAGATACACAGCTCGATTTCAATAAATAGTCGCCCCTTGATAACGGATTAATCCACATATTTACAATATGTTATCTAGCAAAATATTTGTATAAATCTGCAAGAATATGTATCTTTAGGTATCATTTCTTGCAGATTTATTATGTTGACACCAAGTAAAACAGATTCTCAGAAGAGTTTGTTCTTCTCATTGGAAGATAGTTTAAATCAAAAACATCCTCTTTATATTTTAGCCAATAAGGTAGATTGGACAATGTTCGAGAGAGCCTTTTCCCTCTTTATTGCCCTGATAATGGCTGTCCAGCCAAACCCATTCGTCTGATGGTTGGCTTGCTAATTCTCAAACATGTGCGTAATCTATCCGATGAGAGTATCGTAGAACAATGGGCAGAAAACACTTACTACCAATACTTCT
>JBDLTH010000016.1:0-10858 GCA_039799165.1 Bacteroidota bacterium | reverse complement strand
CAATAAATAAAATGTCAACATATACCAAAAAATTAAAATTCCTTACCGAGGAGCAAGTAAAAAGAGTGATGCTAGATTTTACTGAAGTTAATCCAGAGTGCCCTGAATCAGTCCGAAAATACGGTGAACGATGCGAGATGGTAGGAGAGTTATATTATGGTTATAAAAATTATATGAAAACTGCTGGCGAGAAAGGCGCAAAATCGCAAGTCGATAAACATTCCATGGACAAGATAGAGCGATTAATAAGCTACAAAGATGAATACATAGGCTAACTAAATATAAAAACAATGAACTTAAAAGAAATACTATTGCTAATAGCTGCCTGCACAATAGTTTTAGGAGTCACTTATCTTACAGTGATAATTTTTTCTGGTTGTGATGTTAAACGGGAGGAAATACCCTTGAATGAAATGCTATAAAAGGTTAAATTGACTCGTTCATAATTTTTGAAAATTTTCTGAACTATAGGCTACCCATTTTGTAGATGGATAGCTTTTTTTATTTTAAAAGTTAATTTTAGATTAATTCCTTTACTAAAAATTTCAACTTGACATTGAACAACCAATAATTTAAAAATCCAACGTCAATTAAAGTTCTCTTGAAAGGATATAAATTTAATATTTGAGGTTTTTATGAGTAAAGGCGGTTCAACAATAAACATAAACTTTAGAGGTGGTTCTGGCGGCGGTGTTCAAAAGAATAATTACCCGAGTAGTAGCCGTAGTCATGGGAATATAGGTAGTGGTGAAAGTCATGGAGGGAGTGGTAATGATGGAGGTGGGTACGGGTTCTCGCACAATAACTCACATGGTTATGGTGGTAGAGGACCGAGTCGTGAAGCTTTAGCAGCGGCGACTCGGTATGAAGCCGCTCAGGCAGCTCAGCAAGCACAAGCCGCTCAAGCTCAGGCAGCAGCTCAAGAGGCTCAGCAAGCAGCTCAGGCAGTTCAAGAGGCTCTGCAAAAGGCTAAGGCATCTCAAGCACAATATGAGTATGAAACTAAAGTAGCGGAAATGCTCCAGCAGACCAGAGCAGCAGCCAAGGTAAGCCAGGTGTCGCTGGCCGAAGCATCTAAGCCACGAACGACAGCATCAGAGGCTTGGGAGATGGTGCAGAAGGCGATAGTATCCTTTAATAAGGCCAACGAAGATCAAATAAAGAATAATCAAGCCGCTTTAAAATGGAAAGATCCAAGCATACTAGCTCAAAGTCCAATATGGCCAATGATGGACCAGCAATCAAGGGATTTAGCTGCAAGAAACTACAATGCCGTTTTGCACAACCAAGGCGTCTTTGCCCGAGCCTTTGACTTGCATAAAACTTTGTATGAGCACAGTAGAAAAGTGTACGAGTTAGCGCAAGAAGATGAGTATAACGTTGTCCCAACAGGGATTAAATTTAAACGTAGTGATGTAGATACAGCTGAGCGATCTGTTGTGATAGCGCAGAAATTCATCTCTCTCTATAAGGAAAAGGCGAAAGCATTAGACGTGTTCAAAACCCAGCCGGCAATTGTGGCAAAGTCACATGCTATGGCTGGGTACTGGGGTTACACCGAGAAAGCACGTCAAAAATTGAAAGACAGTGTACTGGATCATGTAAATTGGGATGAGATGTATGAAGCCCCAGCTATAAAAGCAATACAATCGTTCGCTACTGCTGAAAAACAATGGGTTCTCCTTAACAAACCTGCTGCTCAAAAAGAGTTTGATTTTTTTCATAGTAGTCTAGGTTACTTTCCTAGGGCTGATTTTGCCACTATTACAAAACTTAATTTAAGTAATAGTTGTATGGATGATGATAACGTTTTGGGCGTAACTAGCGCACTTACTATATTGCCTAATCTTAAATACCTTGACGTGTCAGGTAATAAGATTACAGTTACTGGTGAAGGGTTTTTAGTGAAGGCGTTGCAAAAGTTTCAACAAGAGATTAAAATCTTATTGTACAAATTTAAAAAATTAGAGATTGTTGAGGAAGCAAAAGACCAAGGCGATTTGATTTTTGGCTCAAAAGAGGAGAGACAAGAGGCAATAAAACACTATCTTAATCGTGCTAAAGGTAACGGTGTGGATGTGGATAATATAGTCGCAACTAAAGATATATGGACTGCAATAAAGACTGGTGCTAAAGTGTCAACTGGTTTTATTGGAGGGCTTATTAAATGCAACTTAGGATATGATAGTGTAGAGGAATTTGCGGCCAAAGAAGCGGTAGCAGCGGTGTCTAAAAAAGCTGCTAACGGAATGTTTGTGTTGGATTTTTTAACTTGTTATTTTGAAACTTTTGATGAGTATGCCATTTCAAAAGAAGGGATTCAATATATGCATGATATTAAATTAATAGAAACAGGAGAGTTTATAGAACATGTCGAATAATTATATATATAATTTATTCTTTAGGAGTTTTTTTAGTTTTAAAGGGAGAAGTGATAGGAAGGAGTACATTGTTAGGTTTTTGCTAGATGTTTTTAGTTTTTTTCTAATGCTCTATACTTTATATAATTCTTCAGAAACAGATAGTGTATACTATGATATATACTTAATAGGTTTATTTCTTGTTTGTTGCGTAATGTATTTTCAAAGCATTGCTTTGAGGGTAAGGAGACTCCACGATTTAAACGCTAGTGGATGGTGGCAGTTAATAATATTAGCACCTTTTGGCCAGTTGCTCTTTATATATTTAGCCTTCAAAAAAGGAACACCTGGAACAAACAAATACGGTGAGCCTCCTATAGACTGATTGTATCTCTGAGGCAATAGACGAGTATCCAGTATCTTCAGATATATTAGATTAGATTGTATTGTATTGACTTATTCATTAGCGTTTCTTTTGTACCTTTATCTTTCTTCTTTGTATCCAATAATGCAAATTGACGGCACTAACGCCGTATTTCCTTGCAATGGAGGCCTTAGAAGCTCCATTATCTAGGGCTTTTATTATTTCTCCTCTATGTAGATCCAGCTTGCTTTCTTTTCTGTTTGATTTTCCACGCGGTATTATGCCGGTTATTTCCTCTCTATCTTCTGCCTTAACGTTATAGATAAAGGATTTAAGGTATTTAATAAAGGATGATAATATGCTTTCTTTCATGAGGTTACTTCTTAAATTAAGTTTGTAGTATATACTGATTATAGTATATGTCAATATTAGTATTTACTAATTGTAGTAAACTGTTATACTAGTATTTACTAAATATAGTAAATTGGTATATACATGAGAATAATCGCAATACTAAATCAGAAAGGTGGATGTGGTAAAACCACGATAGCTATTAACCTTACTCACTCATTACAGAACAAAGGTTACAAAACTTTACTTGTCGATAGCGACCCACAAGGTTCAGCTCGTGATTGGAACGCAGAAAATGACGGTCAAATTATTCCAGTGATTGGACTAGATAGAGAATCATTAGCCACAGATATAAATGCTGTAAAAGATAATTATGATTTTATTGTAATAGACGGCGCACCATCAATAGCTAAATTAGCTATTGCCGCAGTAAAAATAGCTGATTTCATTTTAATACCCGTTCAACCATCTCCTTGGGATATCTGGGCTACCTCTGATTTGGTTGATATAATAAAAGCGCGTCAAGAAGTTACTGATGATAAGCCTATTGCCGCCTTTGTAATAAGTAGAGTTATCAAAAAGACTAAACTTAGTATAGAGGTTATAGAGGCATTAGAACCTTATAAGTTACCGATTTTAAATTCATACACTAGTCAACGAGTCGTGTACCCGACTTCGGCCAGTGAAGGCAAAACGGTATTTAATGAACATACTATGTTTAGTGATGCAACACTTGAAATAGATTCAATAAGGGATGAAATAATAGGAGTACTTAATGGCACTAAAAATTAAATCAAACAACAGAATTAGCATTGATAAAGAGGAAGCTTTAAAAGAGATCTCCAAAGAGAAGATGGTAACCTTAACTGTACTTGTACCAGAGTCTTTAAGAGCTAACTTTAAAGTACAAACTATTCGTAATAAGACTAATGTGACTACAGTTATAATAAACTATATTAAAGAGTATATAGGAAAGATTGCGCCATGACCATATCTTGGACAAAAGACAACCGATATTACAAACTCTTGTTTCAACCAACTCTATTCGGTACTACCGATATAATACGTATATGGGGTAGGATTGGTAGCAACTTGGGCGGATATAAAACTATTTCTTGTGATAGTGAAGAAGATATGATTACTATTATAGATAGGATAAAGAAACGAAGAAAATATAGGGGGTATGAATTATGGCTAAGCAAGTAGAGGAAAAATCATCAGTTTTCAATTTAAATGTACATTATCATTATGCTCATGCTATTGGGTATGGACAAAAAGTTTCTGTAGTAGACCTAGTCAATGCAGAAGAAGGAGTAGTTAAAATAAATGAAACTCTTATAAATTCTGGTAATGATATTTTGGTCAAATTTTCTTGTCACGGTATAAAAACTATACTTAATAAAGAAACAACTAACTATAAGGGCGAAGAAATAGCAGCAAAAGATAATCTTACTTTAGAAGTTGATACTTATTCTGGAACTGTCGTGATAAAATATACAATTCCACGGTTTGTACCAAAAAATTATAATATTCAGAATTATCAGCATATTAATGATAACCCTTATGTTTACGATGAAAAAATAGGATATCGTGAGCAAATAAGAGAGACTGTATATTCGGGAGATTCTAGATCAGGAACTTCACCTCAATTCGAATGGATAAATAAGTATAAGCCCGCTGATGATTTTGGGTACATTATGGAAACGCCACCACGTATGGTACTCATATTATTTAAAGAGTTAGCCTATGTTGATAATTTACAAAAGGGTATTCTTAAATTCCGTACTTCTAGCTTTGATTTAAACGGATATGTAGTTCAATTATTTCCCGAGGCGATATTAGAGATTACACAATTAGCAGATAAAGCAAGAACGCCATTATTAAAAAGGGATATACCGTTAAGAGAAGTGCAAGAAGAAAAAGATGAAAAACCTCAATTAGCTAAAAGTGAGGAAGTAGACTTAGAGAGTTTAAGCTTAGTTTCTAATGTAGGTGAAGAGGTTGCCGTTGAGGTATTAGGTGGTCACGAAGATGTTCTCGTACATTATGAGTAGGAGATAATAAACAAAAGAGGAATAGATGAGTGAAGAGGATGATGAAGCCACTAAGAAAATATTTGTATGGGACAACCTATGCTGGATTGATAAAAATGAAAAAGAAAGAAATCTAGATGAACTTACCAAAGTATGTAGTACATTCCGTAGAAATGATGATATTAATGATAGTTAATCTTCTTAATAACTCCTGATAAAATACGTTGTAAATTAGCAACGCTTTCCATAAAGTAGGTTATGTAACTTTTTTAGGTGTAATTCTTCGTTAAGGAATTTTAGGTTTTTTTGAAAAATGGGGAGGTGTTCTGTCTTGATATAAATGAGCTAGCTATGGGTTCATTTTATCGCAGCGCAGAACTCATGCAGTTTATACCGAATGAGAAAAATAGTCAAGTGCCTTTTAATCCTCATAGACAACATCACGCTTAGCTATCTTCACTATCAAAACAACTAATTTGTCTTCTTGAAGATCACAGATAATTCTAAACTTATCTACTCGATAACGCCAACATCCCTTAAGATTGTATTTTAATGCCTTTCCCAGCAGTTTAGGGTGTTTAAGTTTTAATACTTTATCCTTTAAATAGTTTCGTATTAACTGTTGAGCATATTTATCTAACTTTTTTAGCTGCCTTCCTGCATCTGGCTCAAAATCAATTTTCCAGACCACAATCCCTCATCACTTCTTCCCAAGAGATAGATTCATTATTCTCAGCTAATATTTTCATAGCATCATTATAATCCTCTATGTCTTCTTGTAGTTCTAAAACATAATTTTGAATCGCTTTTAATACGATAAAACTTTTAGGTCTTTCCATTGCTTTAGCAACTTCTGCTAAAGCTTTATTTAATGTATCTGGTATACGTGCTGTAATAACGCTCATAATTTATCCTCTTAATTAAGTATTCAAATGTATTGTAAAGTATTCTTTTGTATACGTCAACAACATCTATTTTCTAAACCATCATTATTATGTTATAATGAAATGATAACTTAATTAATAATGAGGTTAATATGAGCAAAAAGTTTTTAACTCAGCATATCAATCAAGTATTTACTCATAGAAGAAACAGCACTGAGAAGAAACTAACCGAGCAAAATAGCCTTCTAGCTACAAACCCTCCAAATTTCCAACAAAGTGAAAATGCAGCTTTAAAAGAGCAGCAAAATCGTATTGCTCAAGAACAGTTAATTTTAAAAGCAAAACAAGCAATGACAATAAGAGAAAATGAAGTTTATAGACTTGAACAAGAAGCGGCCACTAAGGAAAGAATGGCACAAGAACAGCTGAGAAAAGAAAAAGAGCAAGTAGAGCAACGGCTAATAACTCTAAGAATAGAACAAGAAATAGTTGAGAAAGAAAAAATCACTTTAAAACTGGAGCAAGAACAAATTTTATTGCGTATCAAAGAGCAAGAGAGCAGAGAACAAGAAGCTTTTAAAGAAAACCAACAAATAAAAGAAGTACTTGAATTAGAAAGAGAACAACTTGTGAGAATGCAACGTATGCAACAAGAAGAAAAAGATCAACTTGCTAGAGCGAGAGTAGAACAAGAAAAGATAAAAGAAGAAATCAATATTCCTATTCAAAAGTTACTAGTAGCGGAAATAGAGGTAAACGATGAGGATTATTATATTGTCCCATTAACAGGTGAGGATAATAACTAAACAGATTTTTTAGAGAATATAAAAAAACGTGATAAAATATATCGTTATGTTCATATATTAGGTAACTTATCATGTTCAAAAACGGATTAATATTTTTTCTAACTACTCTAGTTGGCTTTAATTCCTTAGCTTTTACAGAGACAAAGGAAAGCAAGTTATATTTAAAAATGATAACTACAGTCAGCAAAGTATCTGATATTAAGGCAGTTGATGAAGAACTGAATTTTAATTTAAACCACGAATCAAGCCTATCGCCTGCAATAGGAGTAGGTGTTGGTTATTACATTAATAATAACATTAGAGTTGATCTGATGTTTGAACATTTAAAGTTTAATTTCAATAACCAATCAGCTGGGTTTAACTGTAGTGACGATGACACCGTAACTACAGGAACTAAATCTGTTAAACGCACGACTTCCGGTAAATCTTTAATGCTTAATGGGTTTATCGATCTTGTAGATAGAAATAGTTTTAAATTTTTTGTAGGTACAGGAGTTGGGGCAGTGCGAATAAAGGAAAAAATAAATCATGCTTTATCAGGAAGTTCTACAACGACTGACCAAACTTATACCTTTCCTTTGATAACTGAGCATGATACTAGCAAAGTAATAACGAAATTTGCGCATTCATTAATGCTAGGAACAAGTATACAAGTCAAGCCCCAACTTAATATTGAACTAATGTATAGTTGGAAAAATTTTGGCAAAGTTAAGCATGATAATTTGATGAATAATCAATATAAAGGCCACCATTTTTCTATTGCTACACGCTTTGATCTGTAAGAAAACACTGCATGAATCAAGTATCTAGTGAATTATTGGCAAATGAGCTGGAAGTATCCTTGTTTAATCTTGGATTAAGTGATGTATCTTATTCTATATTGCAGCAGGAAGCCGACAAATTACTAGCAGAGGTCTCGCTTCATGAGTTTTTAAAGCAGGCTTGGTCATGGATAGAGGGAGATATACCGTTTGTAGACGGTTGGCATATTAGAGCTATTTGTGAACATTTAGAAGCAGTTAGCAATAGACAAATTAAGAACTTGCTGATTAATTTACCCCCTAGGTGCAGTAAATCGACCTTGGTATCAATAGCATTCCCCGCCTGGTGTTGGATACGCAATCCTGGTGAGCGTTTTTTATATGCTTCATACAGTTTTAGCCTAACATCCCGTGATTCTCAAAAATGTAGAGCACTTATTCAATCGCCATGGTATCAAAAAAATTGGGGTAACAGATTCCAATTACTTAGGGATCAAAATACTAAAAAAAGATTTGATAATACTGCAACAGGATACCGCATTGCTACATCTTCTGGGAGCGGCACGACTGGGGAAGGAGGAAGTATGCTTATTGCCGATGATCCCAATAATGCTTCTGATGGTATCTCAGATGTATATAGAGAAAATAGAGTAGATTGGTGGACAGGTGTATGGTCGACTCGTTTAAATGATAGAAAGAATGATTGCCGTGTTGTTGTACAGCAAAGGATACATGAGCGTGATATCACGGGTTTTATATTAAGTCATGATGATATAAATGAATGGACAAAGCTTATATTGCCTATGGAATATGAAGCCGGTAGAAAAAGCAGTACCGTGGCTTTACCATCAACAAATGGCAAAATTTGGGAAGATCCTAGAACGGAAGAGGGGGCGTTGCTATGGCCTGAAAAAATTGACGCTGCTGGTCTTGAAAGCTTAAAAAATTCTTTGGGTTCTCAATATAGAATAGCAGGTCAATTGCAACAAAGGCCTAGCCCGTCCGAAGGTGGAATTATAAAAAAGGACTGGTTCTGTTGGTGGAAAGATAGTACTCCTCCACAAATAGAGTTTATATTGCAAAGTTGGGACACGGCACTTACGGCTAATGAAATGTCTGCTTATTCTGCCTGTACTACATGGGGTGTTTTCTATGATAATAATCATATAGAGAATGTTATTTTATTATCTATGTGGCGTGGAAGGATAGAATACCCTGAACTTAGGGAACTGGCTAAACGCATGTATTTTGACTATAGGGATAATGGTAAAACAAGAAATCTAGCGTTTAAAGGCAGGCCAGTGGATCTATGTCTTATTGAAGCAAAGGCTTCAGGTGATCCTTTGATACAAGATTTAAATAGAGCGGGTATTAGAGCTATCCCATTCATTCCTAAAGGTGATAAAATAGCTCGTGTACGCTATATAACTCCTTTAATAGAAGGGGGAAGAGTATGGTTACCTGCTAGGCCTCCAAAATATGATACATTATTGCCTTTTGCCGATGAATTTTATGAAGCCGCCGCATCTTTTCCTAACGCCGAAAGTAGGGATTTAGTGGATACTATGACTCAAGCACTTACCAAATTGAGAGATGGACAATTCTTGTTGAATCCTAGAGATGAAAGACCTGTGCAAGCGTCAACAAAAGAGATACTCGAATTATATTAATGCTTGACTTAAATGTGCGTTTCAGTATATACTCAACTTAAGTAACTATTTAAATGAGGACAATATGACGAGATTAAGTATCGATATATCAGATGAATTACATCATTTGTTAAAAGTTCACACTGCTTGGACAAAAAGCAATATTAGAGACTTTGTAACTGCGGCAATTCAAAATAAACTTGAATTTGAAAGACAAACTAATGAAGAAACAGAGGAATAAACAATTGTTTTTTTAGTTAACGTTTTAAATTATAATATTATTAAAACAAGAGAGGAAATTATGAAATTAAGATCAGGAAAAGAGCTCAGTGCATTACCAGCAAAGTTGAATAAACATTTAGAAGAGCTGTTAGAAGATTTCAAAATGGTATTTTCAGATAATCCCCACCACGCGAAGGAGTTACTAGATCTAATTAGCAATTGTACTAGTTACGATGATCGTTTTGCTATTAGAGATAAGATAGAGGAAGCATATGATCCTCATACTTTACCTCGTGGAACCGATGGTCATGAGCAAGTAGCTGGTGGTTTATCACGGATAGTAGTTGGTTATCCTTATTATCATGCTATAATAATAGCAAAAATGGAACCATTATATTGGGAATTATTTACATTGGAAAACACTGAAGCGCCTTTATTAGGAAGTGTGGAAGAAAATAATATTGAGATGGAATAAAAATGTCGAAGACCCACAATAGATTCCACCCTTATGGCCATGGCCATGGCCGTGGTGCTTCACTTCCTGTTCATAATAATCCATCACAACTTGGCCGTGGTCGTAGACTTGTTCCTCCTGCTGGTCCAGCTCCTGTATTAAGTGAATATAGACAATTTCTGAATACCCATATTGTTGGCAAACAACCAGCTGCTCTTACTCAAGAAGAAGTTAATCAATGGGAAGACATTCCTAATACACCTGAAGGACAAATTACAAATGAAATAGCTAGAAAATTTAACAATCACCATCCCTTAGGGATAGGGAGAGTTAATTCAGTAAATACACCTGGAAGTCTTGCTTCTTATTGGGGGTACGGGACTGATGGTACTCCTGAATTTACATTTCCTACTGCCCCACCTCATCCAAATACTGTGGGGCATGAATTGATACATGCAAACGATCATCAGACTGATAATTTGAATGCAAGAGGATGGGACCATTTAGGAAGATTACATAAGGATAATGATTTTAATTCTAGAGAATTTAAGGAATCTGTAACTAAGATACAGAATAAAATATCGCCTGCGGGCGATTTTTCAAATAGGTATAAAAATGATTTAATAAGGGGACCGATGATTGGAGAGATTAATTCTTGGAGAAATGCACAAAACCCTCCAATTCCAACTTTCGCTCCACCAGCGTGGAATAATAAAAAATCAACACCTCATGCTCCAGTAGATAACTGGAGTGCTACATTCCAAGCCATTTCCCCAGTTGTAAGAGATATTGATCTTACTAGTGGAGTACAGAACCGACCATTTTTTTTAGGTGGTCCATCAGAATTTCCAGCTTTTATGTCCGAAAGACTAATAAACAGCTGGCGTGCTAAGGAAGAACCAAATCCTCTTTCGCTACCAGAGGCCAGATTTTTACATAGCACTTTAGGAGACATGGGTACGGCTTATCCAGCG
>JBDLTH010000015.1:0-4655 GCA_039799165.1 Bacteroidota bacterium | reverse complement strand
ATACGAATTTGGAAATAAAGTATCTATCCTTTACACCCAGCATACAGGAGTAATAGTTGGAGCCACAAGCTATCGCAATCCCTATGACGGACATACCCTTGAATCGGCTCTTGAGCAACAGGAACGATTACTGGGCAGACCACAGGCTTGGGAGAAACTTCTATAAGGGAATTACGGGCGATAGTATCAACGTACTACTTGCAGCAGCGGCTTTTAACTTCAAAAGGAGGATGAACATCTACAAAAAGATACTTGCCCATATTATTGAAATAATATTGGAAAGTATGTTTTATAAATTATATCCTAGTTCGACTTATTAAGGGACGACTACTTAATTCTCTATAGGGAAGAAAAAAGAATGTTTTTTTTATTAAATGTCAAGTAAAAGGCTTATTTTTGTCTTGGTAAATTTCGATTAATTAAAATCATACTATAACAATGTCTAGCAGAAAAGAAAGAGAGCTGAGCGAGGAACTAGAATTTAATAAAATTGAAGATGCTGTAATCAGATCTGAAAGTTTTATTTTCAAATATCGAAATCAAATATTTGGAGCAATTGGTGTTATTGTCTTATTTATAGGCATATATTGGGCTTATAACACATTTATTACAACACCCAAAAACAAAGAAGCTCAAGTAGCTCTATTTAGGGGTGAGCAGTATTATCAAGAAGGACAAGACTCTTTGGCATTGTTTGGTGACGGAAACGGATATGTTGGCTTTGAAGCTATTGTTAATGAATATGGATCAACAAAAACGGGTGATCTTGCCAAAGCTTATGCAGGATTAGCACTAGTGCGTATGGGAAAATATGAACAAGGACTAACTTACCTTCAAGGTTTTAGTGGTGGTGATGTTATGCTCACACCTGCTATTGAAGGAGCTATTGGAGACTGCCTTGTAAATACTGGAAAAGCTCAAGATGCAATTTCCTACTTTGAAAATGCGGCGAAAGAAGCAGATGATATTTTGATTTCTCCTATTTTTTACAAAAAAGCAGCGATAGTATATCGTGATCTTAAAAATTACGATAAAGTAATAGAATTGTTTACTAAGATCAAGAATAATTATACAACATCGCCAGAAGCTGCTGAAGCAGATAAATATATTCAAGAAGCAACAATCTTGAAAGGTGCATAAAATCTGAGGAATACATTTATTTAAAATATGAAAAAGTTCTGCCTATTGTGCAGAACTTTTTTTTGAACTATGGAGAAATAGAGTAGGTGCTTGCTAAAAATATACTTTTATAACTATTGACAGACAAAATCAAAGAGCGTACTAAAATTTAGTATTAAAGATCGTGAGCGGCCAGTTCTATTAATTCTCGAAACTGGTCAAAGTATTGGTATGTTGCTCGTAGGTTTTTATTGCTATTCTTTCATCTGTGCATTAGTGGCAAATATAAATACCTTACTCCCAAAAACTGTCCAACTCTTTGGGTAGATAAGTTGTTCGTATCCTCCATTCGTTAGGATAAAGATTATTTGTACGATTACCTATATTTTTCACAAAACCCAGTGGATGCCCCTTGTATGTAACCAACACGTATCCTTTAGCAGTAGTTTCGGGTAATGTTAGTGGCTCTTTTTTGAGGAATGAAATGGCAGACTGTATGTTTACATCAACTTGCATAAATGTGCCTTTATTAAGTGCTGATGACATAGCTAGAGAGTGTTCAGGTATAAAATTTTCACCTTTAAATTGTCCTACATATACACCACCTGATACCAATCGTAATGCCGAAATAACCTCGATAAATTTATTGAAGTTAACAGTCGGAAATGCAAACCAAGAGTCATTTTTATCAAAGAATGTATATGAATCAGAATCAATAAGATAATTTTTGTATTCTTTGGCTAATATATTTTGTTTTTGTTTATTTTCTTTCTTATTCTTTTTGATGTTTTGGGAAGTACTAAGTGTTGTAAAGTCTTGGTTTTTGCGAAGTGCAGCAACAAAAAAACCCTCCCCATCTACCGTGTGTGGATAAAAATGATAAGCACTCATGTCTGACTCGTATGACTGGCTAATGTTCCATTCTAATTGATGATGCAGAGGCAAGACATCAGCTCCTAAACGATCTTTTATCCAGCGTATATTATCTTCATTTTCGCTTTTGTTGTATGTACAGGTGCTATATATGAGTATACCACCCGGTTTAAGAGCTTCCCAACTATCTGCAACAATGCGTTGCTGACGTTCTGTACAAAGCTTAACATTTGCCAGCGACCACTCATTTATACTTTCAGGGTCTTTACGAAACATACCTTCTCCTGAGCAAGGTGCGTCGATAAGTATCACATCAAAAAAATGATTTAACTTGCTTATATTGCTCGGATCACTATTGGTAACAATTACATTTGGATAACCCGCTTTAGTTATATTTTCGTCAAGAATATTTGCCCTGCTTTTAATGACCTCATTACAAACCAATAAACTATTTTTGGTAATTAACGATGCTATATGGGTAGACTTACCTCCTGGTGCGGCACATAAATCTAAAACCGTAACATCTTCATTTTCAACATGCTGTTTGAAAATTTGTTCTATAAACATAGAGGATGCTTCTTGTACGTAGTACACACCTGCATGAAAAAGAGGATCGAAAGTAAACGAGGGGCGTTCACGCAAATAGAAGCCTGTTTCGCACCATGGAACACAAGGATAGGGTAGTGTGCTTATCTTAAATTTACTCCGATTGATACGTATACTTACAGGCGATTGCGATGTGAGTGCTGTTGTAAAAGTATCCCACGCATCCCCCAGTAATGGTCTCGTATAGTCTATAAACTCTTTAGGCAGTTGCATGTTATTACTCGCTAAGTTCTATCCAACGCATGCTTTTTTCGTCTATTTCATTAATCAACTCGCTAATGCGATTTGATTTAGCCAATAGCTCGTCATTAGATAATGTTGCTATTGACAGTTCATGCTCTACTCTTTGTTTCTCTGCCTCTAACAAAGGTATGATTTTGTCTAATTCTTCAAATTCACGTTTTTCTTTATAAGACAGCTTCTTCTTTTCCTCTTTTACAGCAGGTACTTCTATTTTTGCTTGCTTGGTGGCTTTTACTTTTTCAGCATCAGCAGATTCTTTTTCTAGGATGTCCTGTATTTCTTTCCACTCTCGGTATTGTGTATAATTGCCTGGAAAATCTTTAATCTTAGCATTACCACTAAATGCTAGCAGGTGGTCCACCACTTTGTCCATAAAATAACGGTCGTGCGAAACCACGATTACACATCCTTTGAAGGTTTGTAAATACTCTTCAAGAATATTAAGTGTCATAATATCCAGATCATTAGTAGGCTCATCTAATACCAAAAAGTTTGGGTTTCGAATTAAAACTGTACATAAATACAGACGACGTTTTTCGCCTCCTGATAGCTTATATATATAGTTGTGCTGTTTTTCGGGTGCAAACAAAAAATGCTGCAAAAATTGTGATGCTGTAAGCCTATTGCCATTTCCTAGGTCTATGATCTCTGCAATGGCCTGCACTACATCTATCACCTTCATCTGCTCATCAAACTGTAAGCCATCTTGGCTATAATATCCAAACTGAACGGTCTCGCCAATGTCAAATTTACCTTTGTCGGGTGCTACTTCTCCCATCAGCATTTTGATAAAAGTAGACTTACCTGTTCCGTTGTTGCCTACAATACCCATTTTCTCGTATCGGGCAAATACATAATTGAAATCTTCTAAAATCTTAAGATCGCCAAATGCTTTATAAATATGTTCTGCTTCAAATATTTTATTGCCTATATAAGCACCTTTCATCTCCAACCTGACGTTGCCCGCATCACGTACTTGTTGAGCTTTTTTTTCTAAATCGGAAAAAGCATCTACACGCGCCTTGGCTTTTGTGCCACGTGCCTTGGGTTGACGACGCATCCATTCCAATTCTTTGCGTAACAAATTATTGGCTCTGTCTACTTCTGTATTTTGAGTTTCGACACGCTCTTGTCTTTTTTCTAAGAAATAGGAGTAGCTACCTTTATATTGAAATAATTGTTTTTGATCTATTTCTATAATTTCGGTACATACTCTATCCAGAAAATAACGGTCGTGTGTAACCATCAATAGGCTAAGTCGTGAACGTTGTAAATATTCCTCCAACCATTCAGTCATATCCAAATCGAGGTGATTGGTTGGCTCGTCTAATATAATCAATTCGGGTTCGGTGATTAGTACATTTGCCAAAGCCACTCGTTTTAATTGCCCACCTGATAATTCAGATATTTTCTGATCGAAATTTCTAATTTTAAGTTGCGATAATATTTGTTTTGTACGTTGCTCATAATCCCATGCTTTCAGCATATCCATCTGTTGCAACACATCGGCTAGTCGGTCGTGGTTTTCGGAAGCCATAATACGCTCATACTCGGCAATGACTTCGGTAATTTCGTTTCCTGATTGAAAACAAGCTTCAAGCACACTTAAATGTTGCGGGTATTGTGGGTCTTGCTCAAGATAGGCAACTTTTAGATCTCGTCTAAATACAACAGAACCTGAATCGTAAGACTCTTTGCCTGTGAGTATATTAAGTAAGGTTGTTTTTCCTGTTCCGTTTTTAGCAATTAAGCCTATACGTTGTCCTTCGGCTATACCAAAGGATATATTTTGAAATAAAACCGAATCTCCAAAA
>JBDLTH010000014.1:0-12616 GCA_039799165.1 Bacteroidota bacterium | reverse complement strand
CTACTTGCAGCAGCGGCTTTTAACTTCAAAAGGAGGATGAACATCTACAAAAAGATACTTGCCCATATTATTGAAATAATACAGGTAAGTATGTTTTATAAATTATATCCTAGTTCGACTTATTAAGGGACGACTAGTTAACATGAGTTCTATATAATTTTTACTTTTTATCCCACCATACTCTGGATGTCATTTTATCTCCATTATCTAGTTTCGATACTGACTCTTGGTAGTTTTTACCATTGATGGTAGCCTCAGATGTAGGATATGTAAATCGACGTGGAATAGTTCCATTGGTAGCATTACCAAAATAGTTGATTTCTTTCAACACAGGGTATCCCGATCTTCTCCAGTTTGCCCATGACTCGTACTCATCTAAGAACGTTACCACCCAATATTGCGTATTGATCTGGTTGTAAGCATCGGATTGATTAAATGAATTTGCTTTCAGATACTTATCCACTTGTTCCGCAGTGATACCTTTGACTCCAAATTCAGTAAACTGCTCCATGGCTGCAATAACACCTTTCTCGTAATACTCTTTTGCATTTCCACTAACCCAACCTCGCAAAGCTGCTTCTGCCAATAAAAGTTGATTCTCGGCATGTGTAATTACAAACGAAGGAGCATCTAAACGAGAATAGGTGTAACGGTTTACAACCGAATATTTATTTACATCACCTGGCCAGTTGGGGGCGTTAGAAATATCGGTCTGACTGTTGGGTCCAAGTTGATCGTATCCGTTAGGCATTCCTAACTGTTTAACAGCCGTAGTATCTCCCAATTCAAATTTTGAATCAAGGACTCCGTATTTAGGGTTTTCACAAACCGTAGCGATATAACTCAAACGAGGATCTGTTGTGTTTTTCAGATGATTGATAAAAGTCTCACTCACACGTGAAGCATCTGGATCAAGATGACAAAGAACCTTCCCTGTTGCCTCTGCAGCATCGTCTGTTGTTTTATCATGTTCGATGATACAGTTGTCAGCATTACTTGTGTATATACCTCCTTCAATAGCTTTTTTAACCCATTTTTCGGCCGATGCAGGATCTACCTTCGATAGTCGCATGCCTAATCTGAGCATTAACGAATAAGCAGTCTTCTTCCACGCTTCTACATTACCTTCGTGCATAATATCGGCTTTACCAATCTTATTTAGTTTAGAGTTATCTAAAGTACTAGCAGCTTCATCCAATTCTTTCAGCATATCCATATAGATACTTTGTTGCGAATCATACTTCGGATAACGAATCCCTGAAATAAATCCCTGCCCAGCTTCGGAATATGGAACATTGCCATACATATCTGTCATGCGGTGCATCAGAACAACTCGAACAATACGGGTCATCTGAAACTCATTTATCTTTTCGGCATCATCTTTCCACGCAAAATAAGTCTCCATCAATGCTTTGATACCCGAGTCGTAGCTATCGAAATAAGCCGCATTGTATCCAGCACTGTATGTATATTTATCTCCGCTCCAATATCCTTGAGTCGACGCCAAATGTTGCATCATCGTACTGCCATATATCAAGTTGTTTCTCCAAGCCGCCCAATCTCTTCCTGCAACAAAAATCTGTGATCCTGTAAACATCAGTTCAAATTTCATTTTATCTTTTGTAGCGTGTTGCGGATCGTTATTCACGTCGCCAAAGTCGCCACAACTTAGAGTGCCCATCATAAGGCTGGCTGCTGCCAATATATATAATATTTTATTTTTCATTTTGTCATAATTTGAAAATTGATCGCAGAGATGTTTTTTGTGATACTAGAGTGATAGTATACATTAATCTCTACATTTAATAAACACAATAGATTTGTAATCTTATTTAGAATTTCACATTCACGTTCACTCCCAAACTTCTTGTTGGAGGATAACCATTCAATTCCAATCCTTGACCATTCGTATTGTTGTAAGCTGATTCAGGATCAATATTGGGAGTATGTTTAATTATCGTCCAAAGATTACGTGCTACCAAAGATAAAGAAAGGCTTTTGATGAAAGAATTGCGGATAAGTGATTGTGGCAATCGGTAAGCAATTGATAACTCTCTCATTTTCACAAAACTTGCATCGTATATAAATTCCTCATCAATAGAATTTTCAGATGAAATTCTTTTCCAATACAACTGAGCATCTACGGCTGTCTTATTTTCAGACCAAACAGGATTTTGTTCTGTTCCTGTATTTACAACCCCTTTTCCAACATAACCGCCTTCACGCCCTTCTAAGGTTTTTTCATGCAGACCTGTTGAGTAAAGATTTAGGTTCGTTCCTGAAAATATTTTAGCTCCAAACTTATAGTCAAGTAAAAAAGACAATGAGAAATCTTTATATATAAATTCGTTGCGGAAACCTCCTGTTACTTTATAAACACCGTTACCCAGTCTTTCTTGAGTAGCTGTACGAATAGGGTATCCTTTCTCATCAAAAATAACGTCGCCGTTTTCATTTTTCTTGTATTTATAACCAACTATGTCACCATAAGGTCTTCCTACAATATTCATTACCGTAGCGGTTCCATTACGAGCTTCTGCACCTTCGATAGAAATCTTATCTACATCTTCGCCTAAATACAAAATTTCGCTGTTGTTATAAGCAATGTTGAAAGACGTGTTCCAGAGTAAATCTTTTGTTCTAACAGGAACAGCATGCACCATTGCTTCAATACCTGTATTTTGTATCTCACCAATATTAAGAATAGAACCTTTATATCCAGAGGTATAACTAGTCGACACAATAGTTATATCATCCGTTGTTTTCTTTTTATAAACAGCCATATCTAACCCCAAGCGATTATCCAGAAACTGTACATTCAAACCAGCCTCCCATTCTTCTATTTTTACTGGTTTCAGATCTGCATTTGGTATATTATCATTAGTAACTTTACCAACTGGCTCTCCATGAATTTTAAAGGTTTCAAAAGAATAAGTTAAATAATTCTGATAGGGAGAAGTTCCATTTGATGACTGAGCATAAGAAGCTCTAAATTTACCAGAATAAACCCAATCAGGTAATTTGAATGCATCGCTAAACATAAAGCTGGTACTGATAGATGGATAGAAATAGCTATTATTATCTGGATCAAGCGTCGAAAACCAGTCTTTACGGCCTGTCAAGTTCAAGAAAAGATACTCTTTAAAGCCAAAATCAGCTGTTCCATACATCGAGTTCACACGATACTCAAAGTATCGTTGTGTGTAAGGACGATTTGCAACATTGTTTGCTGAATAAAAATAGGGTATAATAAAAGGACCAATACTGCCATCGGTACCGAAATCTTTCTTCACATTTCTCTGCATATTTCCACCCATTGTGGCATTAATAGAAAACATGTCATTCATTTTCTTATTGAATCCAATCAAGTAGTTGGCATTCAACTCATAAAAATTTCGCTCAAACTCTTCTATCTTACCCCCTATGTCTGCACCCGACCCATTAGGTATAATCGATTGATAATCCAAAACATATCCATCTCTAGTTACCTGGCCTTGTGCATAAAGCCAGTCTGCAATATCGTATTTAAGAGTTGCACCTCCAGTCATCCGATTTTTGCGAGCCGTATTTGAGCGATGCTCGGTTAAGAAATAAGGATTATTAAAATATATATTATTACCAGGTAAAAGCTCTATACGATCTTTATCGACAGCGGGTTTTAACCATCTTACATCAAACGAATTTGCCAGATACAATAGGGTTGCATTCACATTGGCATTTCCATCTGATAGATTGGCACGGTTACGTACTTTTTCGAATACGTAATTGGCTGTAGCTGTCAAATGAAGTTTTGGTGTAATATCATAAGTGGTATTCAAATTTATTCCTTGCTGTTTCATGTTTGAATTAGGAATAATAGATGCATCTGTAAGGTTAGAAAAACCAACACGGTATACAACTTTATCTCCGCCTTTTCCGCTTATCGAAAGAGATGTCTGATTGGTTACCCCTGTATTGTAAAAGTTTTTCCAGTTGTTTGTTTTGTTATAAGCGTAATCTTCACCTAAGAAGTTTACCGCTTTTCCACCGTCCATTTTCTCGCCCCAGCTCGACGCATAAGATTCAATAGCTGCTGTTTGAGATATTGGTCTACTACCTTGTAATCCTTGACCGTAGGTTTCCTGAAAGTTTCGATAATCATAAATACTATTGAATGACAAATTATTATTTACTTCAATACCTATCCCTTGTGTTTTAGAACCCGATTTGGTGGTTATGAGAATAGCACCATTCCCTCCCCTATATCCATAAAGGGCAGATGCTGCTGCACCTTTCAATACTTGAATATTGGCAATATCGTCAGCATTGATATTGGATAAACCATCACCCATATCAACTCCACCCCATTTCCCAGCACTACCTTGTGCTGTATTATCAAAAGGAATACCATCAATAATATAAAGGGGTTGATTATTTCCTGTCAAAGATGCACTACCCCGAATAACAACACGGCTACTACCCGCTGCCCCTGTTGCGTTATTGGATACGCTCACACCAGCTATCTTACCCGTTAAGGCATTCCCTAAATTGACATCACGAGATTCGGTAAAATCAGAACCTGACACTTGTGTGGTTGAGTAACCAATAGATCTAGCTTGACGCTTGATTCCGAGTGCAGTTACCACAACTTCGCTCAAAACCTGAGTATCTTCTTTTAAAGTTATATCAATTACTGATCGACCTTTCATGGCTACTTCTTGATTGATAAAGCCAAGATAGCTAAATACTAACATTGCATTTTGCTGTGCTACTGAGAGGGTATAATTTCCATCTAAATCAGACATCGTTCCTTGTGTTGTACCTTTTACGGAGACAGTTACACCCGACAATGGTTCTCCTGTAGTATCTACTATTTTTCCTTTGACAGAAGTTTGAGCGGCTGCTGATATTCCTACAAAAAGGAAGAGTATCAATGCAAACAACTTAACCGGAAAGGTTAACCGGTCTTTTCTTTTTTGTTCATTTTCCATTTATTTTTCAATTTTGGTTAGATATTCGAATCAGTAGTTAAAGCTGCTCGTTTGTCTTTCGGTTAAAATGTTATCGATTAATAAAAATAAGTACACACAAAACTTATTTCAGCATAACTAAGTAAAAGTAAATGATTTAGGAATTATACGCAAAAAGGTTTCTTTGAAATAACTAAACTCAGAAGAAACGCTCCTCACCCGTTTTTAACAAAACCAGTGCAATTTATAGAAAAAGTTCTACTTCCACAAGAGCCTTAGTGAAAACATGTGTTAATTGATATCTGGAATACCCTATTGGACAAGAACCAACCATTAACCCGTGGTGCATTTAAGCAATAACGGTTTTTAGATTGTTAATATTCTTATTATTGAAAAATAAAGTTTCAATTTATTTTCTTGATTTTCTCAAGATGTAGGCTTGAAGTTTATAATCATGTTGAATTTTACACATAGAGCCTTCAAACTTAATTTTCATACTTCCAAGGGCATACTATCAACAATATAGTAGCCTTAATGTATATAAATAAAAAAACTACAAGTCGTTCAACCTGTAGTTTCCCTTTTTACATAATATTATAAACAGTGTCCATCTTTTAACTACTTATTCGCATTACTTATATATCAATGTCAGTTAATCCTCTTTATTTTTAAATTCTTTCACACTCAAGTCTAGTGGATTTTTTACTTTTTCTTTCAACAAAGCAACTTCTATAACTTCTTTAATATCATAAACATAATGAAAGATTAATCCTTTTACATACAATTCCTTTATTTCTTCTATATCCTTTTTATTCTCTTTACACAATATAATTTCTTTGATGCCCGCACGCTTAGCCGCTAATATTTTTTCACGAATACCACCTACTGGCAATACTTTGCCTCGTAGTGTTATTTCGCCAGTCATAGCCAAATTTGGTCTTACTTTGCGTTGTGTAAATGCCGAAGCCAAAGCTGTTACCATAGTTATACCTGCCGAAGGTCCATCCTTAGGTATTGCCCCTTCGGGTACATGCACATGCACATTCCAGTTGTCAACAACATTGTCATCAATACCCAGCACATGATTGTGAGAACGGATATACTCCATCGCCAACATCGCCGACTCTTTCATCACATCGCCCAAATTGCCCGTTAATGTCAATTTACCCGCTTTGCCTTTACTCAATGATGTTTCGATAAAAAGAATCTCTCCACCAACTGATGTCCAAGCAAGCCCTGTTACCACACCAGCATATTCATTACCTTGATACTCATCTTTCGAGTATTTAGCAGCTCCTAAATATTCGTGCAACACATCTATTTCTAAAGTCTTATCATATGCTGCATTGGTTGCCACCTTTAAGGCTACTTTACGCATTATTTCGGCTATACGTTTATCTAACGATCTGACTCCTGACTCACGAGTATATGCATCTACAATCTTTTCGATAGTCTTTTTGGGAATCTCTATGTTTTCTTTTCTGAGACCATGATCCTCCAATTGTTTAGGGACTAAATGCTTGCGTGCTATTTCGACCTTTTCCTCTAGTATATAACCACTTATATCTATCAATTCCATACGATCGAGCAAGGGTTGAGATATAGACGATAAATTATTAGCAGTAGCTATAAACAACACTTTAGACAAATCGTAATCTATATTCAGATAATTGTCATGGAATGTTGAATTTTGTTCGGGATCTAAGACCTCTAACAGGGCAGATGAAGGGTCTCCTCTAAAGTCATTTCCTATTTTATCTATTTCGTCTAATACAAACACGGGGTTTGATGAACCTGCTTTCTGAATATTTTGAATGATACGCCCTGGCATGGCTCCGATATAGGTACGGCGATGTCCTCTGATCTCAGACTCGTCGTGCAAGCCTCCAAACGAAACTCTTACGTATTTGCGATTGAGTGCTTCGGCTATTGATTTACCTAATGAGGTTTTACCTACTCCTGGAGGACCGTATAAGCAAAGTATTGGGGATTTTAGATCACCTTTGAGCTTCAATACCGCCAGATGCTCGATGATACGTTCTTTTACTTTCTCTAGTCCAAAATGATCTTTGTCTAATACTTTTTGGGCATGTTTCAGGTTGAAATTATCTTTGGAATACTCATTCCAAGGAAGCTCCAATATAGTTTGTAGATAACTATATTGGGTTGAATAATCGGGCGATTGTGGGTGTAAACGTTCTAGCTTCTTTATTTCTTTTTCTACAATTTCAGCTACTTTTTCGTCCCATTTCTTCGCTTTTATTCTCACCTTCAATTCTTCAATATCGGCTTGTTGCGGGTTTCCTCCCAACTCGTCTTGAATGGTCTTGATTTGTTGTTGCAAGAAGTATTCTTTCTGTTGCTGATTGAGTTCTTCACGAGTTTTCATCTGGATATTCATTTTCATCTCCAGCATCTGCGTTTCTCTATTCAGTATCATCAACAGACGATAAGCCCTGTTCTTATCGTCATCCAATGCCAACAGTTCTTGTTTTTCAGATGCAGGAACAGGCAAGTTAGTACAACAATAATTGACCAATAAAGGGGACTTAGAACTTTCGTTTATTTTTGCAACTAATTCTTTGGGAGGATCGCCATACATCCTTAACATATGGATGGCTAGTTCTCGTATCGACTCTAACAATACTTGATATTCTTTATCATCTTCTATAGCTGCCACATCGTTTTGCAATGTATATTTAGCTTTAAGATAAGGTTCAAAACGAGTAATCTCATCTAATCTAAATTTCTTTTTACCTTGTAATATAACTGTTATATTAGGGTCGTTAGGCATTTCGATCACACGTAGTACTTCTCCTATCACACCTATCTCGAAAAGATCCTTTTGTTCTGGATCTTCCACATCTGCATTTTTTTGGCACACCATCCCAATTATGCCCTTTCTGCTCGCCAAACCTTTAAGGGCTTTTAACGATTTTGTCCGTGCCACTGTTATAGGCAGCGTAGTACCTGGGAATATTATGGTATTTCGAAGTGCCAAAACAGGGATTTCTTCTTTTAAGTATTTTTCTTCTATATCGCAATCCATAGTACCGAGTTCATCACTTACAATCGATATTATAGGTTCTGCACCTCCATCTAAACTAAAAAAATCACTATTTCTTTTCTCAAACATCTTTTGCTATATTAATATATACAAACGCATTTTCTATCTTGTCGAAACTCGCAAAGATATTCATAATTATTAGTAACTTTACATATCATAGCAAATACTATGCCATAGTAATTTTACTACTTTTGTCATTTCATTGATCTAGATATAATAATGGCTAATCCATATTTTCAATTCAAAAAATTTACTGTGTACCATGATCGATGTGCTATGAAAGTGGGTACAGATGGGGTGTTGCTAGGAGCTTGGACAAATATAGATAATGCTAAAACGGTTTTAGACATCGGAACAGGTACGGGACTTATCACTTTGATGCTAGCTCAACGTTTAAATAACAAATCACTTATTGATGCCATAGATATAGACAAAAGTGCCGCAGAGCAAGCTACTGATAATATTGTCAACTCAGGTTTTAAGGGTATATGCTGTATGTGGGTAGCATTGCAAGAATATGCGGATTGTTGTCAAAAAAACTATGATTTGATTGTTTCTAATCCTCCCTATTTTTCAGATTCGCTACATTCGCCTGATCAACAACGAACACTGGCTCGACACACACCATCTTTAACTAGTACCGATTTTGTAAAACATGCGGTTCGATTGTTATCTGATGTGGGCAAACTATCTGTTATATTTCCTTATGGAGATCATCGAAAGATGATTGATGTTGCCTGTAATGAAGGGTTGACTGTTACTCGCATGACCACCGTATATACTACTCCAAACAGTTCTGCTAAACGTATTTTAATTGAATTTTCGAAAGAGACAAATCAACTTATAATCAACGAGCTAATCATAGAAACAGAGCGGCATATCTATTCTGAAGATTTTACCACTCTGCTCAAAGATTTTTATCTAAAAATGTAATTTTTAGAAAGTCTTTATATTAAGATTACGCCACAGTACTTTGATACCTCCACCATCGTGTATCTGAAGGGCAACACGTCCTTGTGCAGCACCTATCTTGTCGTCTTGAAGGTTTACCATTTTTATTCCATTGAGCCATGTTGTTATGCGATCTCCGTCCAAGCGTATACGCATGGTATTCCATGCTTTTTCTTTCAATATATTTTCCTTGTCATCAGGTATCTGAACCAACCAACCTCTCCCGTAAGACTCGTATATGCCTCCAGTGTCAGATCCTTTAGGTGCAACCTCTACTTGCCATCCATTAACTTTTACGTCTTCTTCTACAAATGATCGGATAAATATACCCGAATTTCCATCTGCCTCTTGCTTAAAGTCTACACTCAAGTCGAAATCGTTATAATACTGACGTGTAGCTAAATACCCATATTTTTTATCTGGTCCACTTTCGCAGATCAACAGACTGTCTTTTACATACCATTTTTCGGTTCCATACATATCCCAACCTTTGAGGTCTACCCCATTAAATAAACTAACTTCTTTCGGTTTACGTGGAAGTTCTTTTATCTTTATATTACGGAATGAAGCAGGCGATCCATGATCTTGTAAACAAATCTGACCTTTGGTAGCCAATCCATACTCACGGGTATCACTCCACTTTCCTTTATTTTTTCGTTCAAACCAATCATCAGACCAGGCCTCAAATTCTACTATTTTAAGCCCATTGAGCCAATGCTCAACATGTCCGTTATCAAATACAATTTTAGAATTGTTCCACTCTCCATAGGGGTTTACTTTCATTTTACTTGTATCTGGAAGATACATCGCATAATCAACTCCCAAACGTTGCCAAGGTTCTAACACCCCGTCAAAATTAGGTTCATCAATTAATTGATACTCGGGACCTGTTACATAAGGTACTGTATATTGAGGTCTTTCGAGCACATGATAAAGCATCCCACTATTGCCTCCTTTAGACAGTTTCCAATCCCACGATAATTCAAAGTTTTCGTACTGTTTATTTGTTACAATGTAGCCACTGGCATCTCCACCGTCTCCCTTAGCTTGTATACAGCCCTCCACTACATGCCAAGGTGCGGTAAGCGATGTTGCGTTATAATCACGCCATCCATCCATGGTTTTACCATCAAACAGCAGTTGCCACCCTTCCGATTTTTCTTTCTCGGTAAGTACATTTTGCTCCACCGATTTACTACAAGAAACGAGTAAGCCTAAAGTAAGTGCTGAAAATACGAGTAGATTTTTAGTTACAAGTTGTTTCATCATGTTGATTTAAGTTTAGTTATTTCGTAAAGATAGGAAATTATTATGCAAATAAGTAACTGACTAATTGATAGACTCTCTCAAAAAGTCAATCGATTCAACTATTTCTTTTTTAGTGGCTGTTTGATTTAATGCAAGTTTACCAATATCTTCGAGCAAAGTGAAATTAATCCGTTCGACAGATTCATTCTTTTTATCATGTTTCATTAGCTCATATAACGCCTCATAATGATCACATCCAAAGGGAATAGATCCATAATTTTCTTTAACAAAGGCCAGTGTTTGCCATAATTTATCTTTGGGGAAATTGCATTTTTTGACTGACAAATACAATTCGCAAATAACACCCCATGCAACCGCATAACCGTGCTGTATGGGTGTATTTATAGTATACGATAGGCTTTCGAAAGCATGTCCTATAGTATGTCCCAAATTGAGGGCTTTGCGTATTCCTTTCTCGAAAGGATCTTGCTCTACAATATTTTCTTTAACGAGTACCGATTCTACAACCAATTCACGTAATATATCATAATCAACAATATAGGTGTCAAATGACATCAATCTAACCCACGTGTCTTGGTTTGAGATAAGTCCATGTTTAATCATTTCGGCATATCCTGATAGTAAATTACTTCTATCCAATGATTTAAAAAATGCTGATTCGATGATTACACATTCGGCGGGAGCAAAAGCACCAATCTCGTTTTTCAACCCATCGAAATTGATACCTGTTTTACCTCCAACTGCTGCATCTACAGCTCCGAGTAATGTAGTGGGTATATTGATGCACTTTATCCCTCGCTTAAAACTAGCTGCTGCAAACCCCCCAATATCGGTAACCATGCCTCCTCCTAAATTGAGTAGTATCGAATGACGGGTTGCACCCTGTTGGCACAAGTGCTGCCAGATAGCACTTAAACTTTCTAAATTTTTGTGATCGTCGCCTGCCTTGATTATTATTTTGGAGGCATTGCGTATCGACTCAATATCGGCAATAAGCGGAAAACATAATTTATCAGTAGTTTCGTCTGTCAATATAAACAAACGATCGTGTGGTATGGCTGATAAGCGATCTTCTAAATCGGATTTAAGATCGTTCGATTTTATTACTTTTTGCATGGTTGATTTTTATTTAAAAAATGCTCCTTCTTGAAATTTATAGCCTCTAAGAAATTCTTCTGTTAACATACGCTTTTTTCCAGGAAATTGTATTTCTTCTATTGTAATAAACCCATCGGCACAAGCAACTGTGAGCGTTTTCTTTCCATCAGTTTGTAACGATCCCACTGGCAACTGATGCACTACTTGGCTCATGCGTGTTGCATACATCTTGACTGTCAACACACGACCATCGGCATGGTGCAATTCAGTCCATGCAGCAGGATGTGGAGACAGTCCTCGGATAAAATTATATATATCCACCACCGATTTATTCCAATCGATATGGCATGTGTCTTTAAATAATTTAGGTGCCGATTTGAGTTCCTTTATTTCTGTCAAAAGATGTTCCTGAGGGGTGCTTTCGGCTTTGTTCTCTATTATTAGATCGACCGTTTTACATACAAGTTCCGCCCCCATGGTCATCAATCGATCATGTACTATACCTACATTATCTTTTTGCTCAATTGGTACTTTTTCTTGCAGAATAACCCTTCCAGTATCTATTTCGTGCGTTAAAAAGAAAGTTGTTGCACCTGTTTCCTTTTCTCCGTTTATAATCGCCCAATTGATGGGTGCTGCACCTCTGTATTGCGGTAATAGCGAAGCATGCAGATTAAAAGTACCCTGTGAGGGCATATCCCAGACAAGTTCGGGCAACATTCTGAATGCCACTACTATTTGCAATGTAGCATTCCATGCTTTTAATTGCTCTAAAAAAGCTTCGTCTTTTAGTTTCTCGGGTTGAAGCAATGGCAAGTTTTGAGCCAATGCGTATTCCTTTACCGGTGAGTATTGTATTTTATGTCCTCGCCCAGCAGGCTTATCAGGCATAGTAATGACTCCCACTACATTGTAACTGTTTTGGACTAATAGACGTAAACTTTCGACAGCGAAATTGGGCGTACCCATAAATACGATTCTCAGATCTTCTTTATTCATTCATTTTCGGAATATGGTATCAGCTAGTAAAATTACTGATAATATAGTATACAACGAAAATTAAGTGTACATTATAATTGTAAAATCCAAAAGTACGCATTTCAAAATCGAAATATATACAGAATAGTAAAAATGACAAGCCATCGCAAACTCTCTAAAAAATCTTTTTTCATGACGTGATCTAGACTAACTTAAAGTTATTAAAACAACAAAGAAGTGTTAATTAAATAATCAATAAATAGCTAACAGTCAACACCTACGTTATATAAAAAGTCCTTAGTAG
>JBDLTH010000013.1:0-6396 GCA_039799165.1 Bacteroidota bacterium | reverse complement strand
ATCGTATTCAAGGATTACAGGTTCTTTTTCTTCGGGCTTCCCAAAATAGATGGTTGTGCCATCATAGAAATAATACTCGCCAAACAGGGAACTCATCCTGTTGATGAACATATGTGCAGATCCCCACTGGGTATGAACTTTGGTTCCAGCGGGGAAGCATAACATCCTAATTCCTTTGGCAGTAAAAGTACTTGCTAAAATACCTATCTCTTACCATCCAAGAATCGAGGACGACCAACTATATAACCTTCATTGGGATTTAAGTCTAAATTAGACTTAATTTCGTAATACATTTCTTCTTTAAGTTTTCCTTCCTCGCCATTTATATCTAACTTAAAAGAAGCCGTGTGCAAAGCAGATGTTTTTATGTCAATACAAACATTTATTTTAGATTCTAATCTAAAATCTTTTGAAAAATGATAACTCTTTGCTTTATCTAGAAACTGTTTTTGTGTTATTAACCTTTCTAATTTATCATCATCTAGAGTCAACCAGCCGTCAAGGCTTATGTGTTTTTCATCTATTTTCCTGCATTTATACCAAGTATTAACAGGTATAGACATAGGCATCAATAAAAAATCTAACCCCTTAATTGTAGCCCCTTCTAGAATTTCCATATTATAGTAATTAATAAAAAATACTAAGAACGGGCTATTTGAGAAGAACATATATTCCATCCCAAAGAGAGCCTTAAAATATAAATTCTCTAACGTTGAAAATTTAACTATATTATCATGCGATCTATACTTATTTTTGTACTTATTCCATAGAAGTTTCAAATCTTCTTTTGAATTGATCCCTGCGGCATTAAGTTTCAAATTGAAAATCCATATTATCGGGTCGAACAAAAGAGGATCTTCTACATCTTTCGAAATGAAATTTTTATATTTGAAAAGATATTCGCAGCAATCTTGAAACTTTTCGGACTCTTTTCTCTGTAAATTTATTGTACCGTTGGTATCAGATGATAACTCTATCGTTTTTTTATAAATATGCTTTTTACGAAAAATAAAATCGTATGTTATTTTATTGTTGTCATTTAATAAATTTAATATCATAGCTTTTTTTACATATTATTTCTAGAGTTCTAATCCTAATTCTTTCAGAAGCTTTTTAAAATAAGCCCTTTCTTTTTTGTTGTTCTCTTTTTCATAAAGTGAAACTAATTTTCCATAAGCAATAGATAACAAAGACTTGTCCTGCTCATGCTTTGCAATTAATAAGTAATCATCAATAGCTTGTTTTACATTACTATTCAACTCATTATTAATAGCTTTATTCAATAAAAACATAAAATCATATCTGTTTGGATTTAATTCTAGTGCTCGTTTGTAATCTCTCTCAGCTTCATTTCTTTTGAAATCGGCAGAAAATAAGTTACCTCTAATAATATAACCAAATGGGTTGTTCTTGTTAATTATCAACGCTTCATTTATATGCTTCATTAAAACTTCATCAGTAAAAATAGTGCTATATTTTAGAGAGTCGATCTTTATTAATTCTATCATCATTTTCACCTCATAAACAAGAAATCGGCTATTATCGGGGAATAGAGATTTTGCTCTTTGAATAGTGTTCAAATATTTTTCTATAGTTTTCCCCCAAAGTTCAACATCAAGTTCTTTATATTTATCCAATATATAGCTATAAAAATCATCCCAGTAATTTATTTTCTCAGGAATTTTGGTTTGAAATTCACTATATATTAAAATAACATCATTAAACTGTTGAACCGTTTTAAGTTTATCGATTAATATTTTTTCTTCTTTCAACATATATTGATTTTTATAGTGCTCTTAGTTCACCATTTTGAGCTTCTTTTTCAAAATCTTCCAGATCCCTATTGGAAATTCCATACTCGTTAACCATCTTATTCTTATATTCTAGTATACCTTCATTATCTTTTAGCAAATAATAAAGCTTATATATTTGCTCATCTTCTGCGTGAAAAAAGCCTGGGAAATAAGTAACAAAGGTCATACAAAAATCAACTTGATCTTTTATGGCATCTATTGCTTTTTGATAAAGTTTCAATTTTATTAAAGATGAAACATATATATTATTAATTTGCAAATACCATATCTCTGCAACTTTCATTCTCTTTTGTTTACTATAAGCTAAACGTTCGGAGTCTCTATTCTTTAACATCCATTCGCAATGATAAGCTGTTTTTTCGTAATCCTTTATTTTGTAATAATATAGATTTATAAGATTATATCTAGCATTATGAAAACCAGAGTCTATTTCCAATCCTTTTAAGAAATATTTCTCGGACAGAGAGTATTCTTCCTGTTTTTCATGAATGATAGCTTTAAGCTCTAATGCTTCCTTGTATAAGGGGTCTATATTTAAGACTTTGTCGCAATATTCATGAGATGCTTCAACTGATCTTAATTCATAGTAAATTGCAGCAAGAAGATAATGAGCAACAAGATCCGTTGAGTCATCTTCAATTGCTTGATGTAGTAGAGCTAAAGTATTTTCTTTATCCCCTAATTTTCTATACTCCCTAGCTTCTGCTATAAGGAGTTTTGATTTTTTAGACATAAGTATGAATTGTTAGACTATTTATTTTCTGTTAAAATATAAATCTATTGTTTTGTATTTTATTTACACTATAAATTTAGATTTTCAGTCTAGTTTTCACTCGAATATACTATTTTTTAAATAACAGCTAGTATATTCTAGGTAGATAATAAAGTTTTATAGTGAGAAACCTTTTCCACATCACCAAGTATGTTGTAACTATCTATAAGTTGCTCATAACAAGTTTTTTTTATAGTATCATCTTTTGTATAATTAAGTAGTTCTAAATAAGTTTCTATTACTTTGTTTAACTTATTACCTAATCTGTAATTTAAAGCTATATCATTTAAAAGAGAATCATTCGTTATTAGATTTTTTGCAAGATTAAAATTCTCTTCTGCTTTTTCATATTCATTGTTTGATCGGTATAATATCCCTTTTTGATAATAAGCTTCTCCACATTCAGTATTTACTTCTATTGCATTGTCTAATAGATTAAACATTATGGGATCTGGATACTGTCTTGAATAGAAAAAACCATCCAATCTGATAAGTTCGATAATAAAATTAAATTCAAAGATAAAGAATATGGCTTGTTCTTTATATAACACATACTTTCTTGCTTCTTGAGCCAACTCAATACCTCCCGTCAGTAATTCATCATATTCATAAAATTTTTGAAGAGGATAACCATATAATATCAGATTTTGAATCTTTATCCAATATTCTAATTTATTCGGACGTAACTTTATTAAAGTTCTGTAAAGAGTGTAGATTTTCTGAAAATCCCCATTTTCTACTGTCTTCTTTAACTCTGCCAAAATCTTTTTTTCCTGTTTTTCTTTATTCATTATAACTATAAAGTACTTAAGTCAGCATCTTTCTCTAGTTTTTGAAAATCTTCCTTATAATTTTCTGATGAGATACACTGTTTATATTGCTCTTTAAATTCTTCTAAACCTTTGAAATCTTCAGATAAATAATAATATTTGTAGATATCATTATATTCATTTATAAAATACATGTATTGCATTTTCTTATCACTATTCATAGCATAATTGATATACTTTAATCTTTCTTCGATAGCTTTTTTATATTTGCCTTGCTTTGCCAAAGCTATAATTAATCTATCTTGAACAAAAGCGTACCATGCTAACAATATTTGTTTCTTTTTTCTCATTGACAGAGAATCTTTATCACTGTCTCGATGCATCAACATATATCTGCAATTCTCTTCAATTGCTACATCATTATGAATATGCTCATCATATAATTTTATAAGTCTAAATCGTGCGTTATGAAAATTGGGGTCAATAATTAGTGCTTGTTGGTAGTATCCTTCCGCATTTTCATAATCACGATTATTCTCTGCTATTATTCCTAACAATTCTAAACTCTGTTTGTACTGAGGATTTAACTTTAACAATTGCTCTGCATAATCTTTTGCTGCATCTGTATTTTTTGCTTCTAAATATGTTGCAGCTAAAAGATATAAATAATCAGTATTATCAGGAAATGCTTCTACAACTTGATGCAGTTTTCCCAAACTATCAGCAAATTGCCCCTGTTCCCTATATATTCTTGCCTCCAAAAGGAGTATCTCTCTTTTTTCTTTATTCATAATTATTCATTTATTTCAGTCATCTACCCTAATTTTGTGTTTCCAGGAGGAAATGAACCATGAACCATGTAATATGCATATATTAACGACTTTTCTGACAATCTGGCTTGGAAGTAGTTTAGATTGAATAATATATCTTTTATGTACATATGACCTAAGACTACTTCAAGAGCAATATAACCACTTGTATATCTAGCAGTCATTGTAGTTGTTCCATATTTGTATGTAGGATTCCCATCTCTATCTATAGGATACGTCACAGAAAAGAGATTTATGTCACGTGCTTTACCCCAAAGCATTTTAAGATACGTCCGTCCTACTGTACACATAAAAACCTGATAAACTCTCTCTGTTGGTAATAGCGTAGTTGCAGCAGCAAGTGCAGCTAATAATTTTTTCACTTGGGTGTCAAATCTCAGACCAACATCATCAATTGTTGTAGATATCCCATCCCACACTTCCGTTGCAGTATCTATAAACCAAGGTATAGCAACTGATGTAATCTGCTCATAAACAATTGCCGCCATCTGTGTCAACCAATCCCATATTGCAGAAAAGAAAGCACAAATATCATCCCAAAAAACAGCAAGAAGAACCACCACCACGATGACAGCTAAAATAATCCAACCAACTACTGGAATGGATGCAAGAGCTGTACCAACAGTACTGAGAATAGCAGTCCCTTGGGATGCTAATACTCCCATAGCTCCCACTGAAGATAATGCTACTGATACCATTCGCCCCATTTGTAATGCTCCATCCATATTATTAAAAAAATTGTCCTGACATTAAACAACTAATAACTCCCCCTTTGGGGCATATAAGCTTCGATTGCTTATCCAGAAGTGTTCTGTATCCTAGAACTTTTACTTTATTTACAGGGTTTATCCAATTTAACTTCACACCTGGAATAAAACAAACTCCCATCATTGCACATAACCCAAATGTTACGACATTTACTCCACCAATATTATCCTTTTCTGTGGCAAAAAACCCGCCTCTGTTTCTTATTTTACTATTGCTAGTTACATTTAGCAATGTCGGCAATAATTCACAACTACAATATAAAATTGCATTATTTTTTATATATTCCATATTCTGATTGTTTACGTTAATTTAACCTCATCTGTTCCTTTAATTGTTACTATAGTTCCACTTTCTATATTATAATCCTTTCCTGTTTTGTGAGTTGCCTCATTTGATTTACAAGTGATCTTTTCTCCGACATCCATAGAATAATTTTTGTATATAGTTTTCTTTACAGATTAACTTAAGGTCTCTTGATCTTTAATATTCTTTGTCAATTTCTCTACTACGTTTAATGTTATGTTCTTCTGAATATTATACGTCACATCTTCCTCTACATTCACGGTCAAGTTTTTGCCATTTATTGTAATATCTTTCGGTGCTGTGATTGTGATATTTCCATCCCCATCCATTACTACAACATTACCACTAGGGTCACTCATCGTTAAACTACCTAAACCTTGAGAATCATCAAGGGAAACAGTTGTTCCCGACCTCGAAGTCAGGCTTTTTGTCTTATTTCCTTCACCTCCTCCACCTCCTGATTTGGTAGAAAAGATACTACCTTGAACAAACGGACGACTCGGATCTCCATATTCAAAGCTTACCATCACATCATCTCTTGCTTCGGGGATAAATACAAAACCTCGATTGCTTTTCACTTTATCACTTCCTCCTGCATCGGGTGTTTGGACTCGAATCCAGTTCGTATTCTTGCCTATTTCCTTCTGCCACTGATGTTGGACTCTGACCCGTCCTTTGCCTTCGGGGTCGGCATTGCTCAGTACTGTGGCTCGTTGTGATACGGTCATCGGACAGTGTATCTTGGGAATGGGTAGATAACCTACCGAGGCGGGGTATGCGGTAAAATGATTTTCATACATATCCTTGGCTTTCATTTCGTGAAGAACTTCGGTAATGATAAATCTTCCTGCTGTTGTGCTCAAATTCCAGTCATTTGGGAAGTTGATAATAATTGTATCGCCTATTTTGATCTTGCTGGTTTGGGTAGAGCCTTTTAATACGAGCATTTGGGCTGCTGCTTGTGAGCGTTCAATATCAATCATTTTCAATATCGAATCGGAGTCTCCTACTGGGGCATCCAGTAGGCTGTATGCTTTGGTGGGGTATATTTCATCCGAAATGTCGAGTGCCACTTTTAGGTATCCTGGTGCATCGGGTACATTTCTTGTTTCTTTAAAATATTCTTCATCTGAGGCATA
>JBDLTH010000012.1:0-5155 GCA_039799165.1 Bacteroidota bacterium | reverse complement strand
ACATTTACTATACAATACAGATACTATATACATCGATTCAAAAATAAAAGAACCATTAAGTATTGTTTTAACTCCCAAAACTCATCTTTTAAAAGAGACTCAAGTCACAGCTAGAGCCCCCTTGATGAAGCTTGATGACAATACATTATCATATAACGCCCAGATCATAAAAGACGGCAGAGCTGTTACCAATGCTTACGAAATAGTAAAAGAAGTGCCTGGAGTGATGGAGATAAATGGAAGCTTATCACTAGCCGGGAGTGAAAAATTGAATATTATAGTGAATGGTCAAACAACGACCATGACCTTGGCACAAGTAACTAATATGCTAAAAAGTATGCCTGCATCGAACATACAGAGCGTTGATGTAATGTATAATCCTGAATCTAGATATAATGTAAAAGGCACATTAATAAATGTTGTCTTAACTAAAAAAACAGCTGTTTATCCCCTCTTGACTGGCGAACTTTCGGCGTCTTACAGACAAGCTTTTTATGCTTCAAATTCCGATAGGCTTAGCCTTTCGTACAATAAAAATAAAGTAAGTATAGATTTATTCGGAAACATAAATTTCGGAAAAGATTGGAACAAAAATGCATCCCAATCGATTCATCAATTAAAAAACAGATCTTTATTAATAAACGAAACACTAACCAATACAAGTGATTTTTTCAACTCTGATTTCCGATTAGGTCTTAATTACAAGACTAGTAAAACTGGAAATTTGGCATTTTCGTATTATTTCGACAATAATAAAAAAAATAGTGAAAATTTTGCCATCAATAATTATTTTGATGGTGTTGATTACAATATCAATAGCCTAAACCATAGAAAAAACAGAAATCAACTGCATAATATGTTTCTTCAATACACCACTAAGGATATCAAAGTAGGTATCGATTATACTTTTTATAAAGATCCAATCGACCAACATTATAGCGATGAGCAAGATGGAATACCTAGACTTGACTATTTAAATAATTCGACACAAGAAATATCAAAATGGTCCGCTTTTTTCGACTATAGCACCAAACCGTTTAATGATATGAAAATAAATTATGGTTTTATTTCTGGCTACAATAATTCTGATACCGAAGTGAGATACTCATTTAAAAATGGCAACATATACGAAGAGGACAAAGAAATACGTGTCGAGGGGCAGCAAAACGACTATACAGTGACCCCATATATCGATCTCTCTTACAAATTTAATGACAAGCTTACCGCATCGGCATCGGCAAAGGTCGAATATTTCAAATCCGACTATAATCATAATGGCAACAAGACTACCTTATGGAACGATTGGACTGTTTTTCCCAAAGCAAGTATATCATACACACAAAGTAGCAGAAATATATTCCAGTTAAATATATCAAGTGACAAAAATTACCCTTCATTTTGGTCGATAAATCCCCAAGTAACCGATCTTAACTCTTATTCTCAGATAGTAGGAAATCCACATCTTAAGCCAAGTAAGACGTATCGAGGACAGCTTATGTATATACGCGATCGTAAATGTTTTATAATCGGATACATTCAATATACGCCTGACTACTTCATTCAGTTGCCCCATATGTCAGACGATGAATTGAAAACAATATACAGATTCGAAAATTATGATTATTTGCTACGTTCAGGACTAACGCTGGTTACTTCCCTTCGAAAAGGTACTTTTTATAATAGTCGTATAACTTTACAAGGAATAATGTCGAGAGAAAAAATGGATAATTTCTATGATAGTTCGTTTGATAACGTAAGCTATACTGGTGTGGTTATGTTAAATAATTCGTTCACTTTTTCTAAAAATATATTGCTGCAAATTGATGGACTTTATCAGTCAAAATCACGTCAAGGTGTATATAAATTAGGAGAAGTATGGAAGTTGTCTAGCAAACTGAGATGGACAATAAACAAAGACATACAATTGATTGCAGAATATAATAATATACTTAGACACGAAATGCCTAAACCAATGAAGCTAGAGTATAATAATCAATATAAGCGAACAGAATATTTTGAAAAAAGTACATTTGCATTAACTCTAACGTGGCGATTTGGTAATTATAAGGCAGCTAAGTATGCTGAAGTAGATAGAAGTAGACTAGGTAAATAGTTCAACCATTTATCTCTGATAAGAGTATATAAGATAGTATTTAAAATAAATTTATTTACGTATGAAAAAACAAATTTTATTATTATTGTTTTTAATATTGCATCTATATGGTTATAGTCAAGAGCGTAATTCAGCAAGCTCCTCAGTGGTTGATACCCTTAAATATCTAACAACGAACTATCAATTCCAAAAAGCTCTTGAATATATAGAAAGACAGAAGCCAACTCGTAGTCTGCTTATAGAAAAAATCTTATGCTACAAGGCCTTAGGAGAAAACAATAAAGCAGGAGAAGTTCTTTTGAGTTTAGCTCAACAATATCCAAAAGATATTTATATTTTAAATGAATTGGCACTCTCTTTTCAGGCAACAGGAAAATGGAAAGCAGGAGAACAATGTTATGACCAACTAATAGAAATAGATTCAACAAATATATATTATAAAATAAAGAAAGGAAACCTGCTTTATAATCAAACGCGGTATAATGAAGCCATCGATGTTTATAAAGAAATATATATTAATAACGGTACACCAAGTATATTGAAACAATTAGGACGCAGTTATGAAAGTATAAATATGAATGACAGTGCTCGCGTTTATTATAGTAAAGCTTGGGAATACGATCCTTCAGATAGCCAAACTGCCATACTTTATGGCAATTTTTCTATACGAAGAAAAGATGTTTCTACAGCCTTAGAGGTATGCGAAACATTTCTAGCACAAGACTCAACAAATAGTCAAATCAATTTTCTACATGCATTTGCCTATTATATTAAAGATGATTATGAAGCAGCTGCTGCATTATTCGAGAAATGTATTGCTGGTGGGGATAGTACACTTCTTGTGAATCGTAGTTTAGGCTTAAGTTATTTTTCACTCAAAGATTCAAGAGCTTATCGTTCTCTAAATAAAGCTTATGCGGAAGACACAACCAACATTAGTGTATTATATAGTCTAGCCACAGTCTGTAACGATCTAGAAAAATCAGAAGAAGCGATTAAGTATTACTCGACACTAGTAGACCGAATTATTTCTGAACAGGCTCATTTATATCTTTACTATCGTGGTTTAGCGATCGCTTATACGAACGAAGAAGAGTATAAAAAAGCTATTAGTAACTACAAAGAAGCTATTAATTATGGATCAGAAAATCAACAATCTCTGATGCGACATACGATAGCTAACTTGTATGACTACAAGTTGAAAGACAATGATAATGCGCTTAAATATTACAAGTTATACAAGATTGATCTGCAAAAATTCATAGAAAAATTAAAAGAATCGGAGGATATTAACCTCAATGATGTGAAAGATGCTGAACGACGCCTTAAAGCTCTTGATCAGTATATAGAATATATGGAGGATAAAAAACAAGTAACATTGCTAAATAACATCCGTCATCCCTAATAATCAATCAATTGCCATGATACAAATTGTTAATTCATTAAGAAATAATCTGATAACAGTATTGAAGAATAAAGATGTGCCATTAGGATTATCTAATGGCAAAATGGGATTTTGTATTTATTTCTATTTATTAAGTTCTATAGACAATAATAGTAATTATAGTCGAATAGCAGATGATCTTTTAGATGAAATTTTTGAAGAAATAGGTGAGCTTGATGACATTGATATAAAAAATGGACTAGCTGGGATTGGCTTGGGCATAAATTACTTAATCAAAAACGGTTTTGTAGACGGTGATATAAATGCCTTGATAAAAGAGATCGATGACACAATTTTCTTAAATTTATCATATCCTAAATATTATGAAAAGATAGACTTTCTTACATTTATTCAAACACTTTATTACATGTGTATTAGATTGCAAGATCAGCCTCAAAGTAGTGAAAATGAATATTTATATAAAGAATTAATTATTCATTCTGTCAATAGACTTCAATTATATTGGTCATCGGATTTTTTTGATGAGCCAGTAACGTATGATATAGATTTTTTTCTACCTAAATTATTATTTGTTTTAAGTGAAATCTATAAACTTGGCTTTTATAATTATCGAGTAATGAAAATAATAGAAGAGTTAAGCTATAAAGTATTATCTACTATTCCCATATTACAAAGTAATAAATTACACTTGCTTTGGGGGATAAAAGCTTTGAATAAACAGATTAAAGATAAAATGTGGGAAAGACATATGATTATATTAAAAGACCAAATTGATATTGATCATATATTAAATTATGAATTAAACAATAAGAATATTTTTTTTAAAGATGGCATTGTTAGTATTTATTTTCTAGTTGATAACCTGCAAAACATTTTCACTTCAGACGAAATAGAGTCAATTAAGTATAAAATAATTAGCAGAATCAATTCATCTGAAGTGTGGAGCGTATTACAAGATAAGCAACTTTGTTTTGAAAGGTATCTCGGTTTATATGATGGTTTTATTGGTACAGACTTATTGTTACACAAATCTCAATTAACACATATATGAAAATAGATTTGACAGATGTTACATTTCTGATATTAGTTAGACTTGATTCTATTCAGAGATTGGAGAATCTAGTAACAATAACAGATCGGCTGATTTATTATTTCAAAACAAATATAATAGTCCGAGAGGCTGATGGTTACAATAACTTGATCCTAAAATCTACTTTAAATGGAAAGATACAATATCAGTTTGTTGAAGATAAGGATCCTGTTTTACATAAGACAAAGCATTTCAATCAGTTACTCATGTTGGCAAACACCCCTTTTGTTTCTGTTTGGGATGTAGATATCATACCTGAAAAAAACACGATATTAGAATGTATGGATTATCTGAGAAATAAAAAAGCAGATATAACATATCCTTATAATGGAGTTTGTTATGATTTATCGGAAATAATAAGATCTTTTTATCTTAAAAAAAAGGATGTTCGTATTTTATACCGACATAAAAGCAAAATGGAGTTGCTACATCCTTATGCATTAGTTGGAGGAGCTGTTATAATGAATAAAAAGAAATATATAGAAGCAGGAGGGGAAAATGAAAAGCATTATGGTTGGGGTAATGACGATTTCGATAGGTATTACCA
>JBDLTH010000011.1:0-3955 GCA_039799165.1 Bacteroidota bacterium | reverse complement strand
TCTTCTAAAGAGAAGAACAAACTCTTCTGAGAATCTGTTTTACTTGGTTTCAACATAATAAATCTGCAAGAAATGATACCTAAAGATACATATTCTTGCAGGTTCATACAAGTATTTTGTTAGATAATATATTGAAAATATGTCAATTAATTCGTTATTAAGGGGCGACTATATAAGCTCAAAACAGGGATCCAATGGCATATGTTGCCTGTGAGTAGCTTGTTTTCGGATATAGTCTTGAATTATAAAACAGTTTATGGTCATTTTCACAAGTGGAGTAAAAATGGAGAATGGGAGAGTTTATGGTTGCGAGTTCTAGACAAGAATAAGTTACAATTAGATTTATCCACATCATCAATTGATGGAAGTCAGACAAGAGGCTTACTCGGAGGTGAACAAGTTGAGTTTCAAACTCGGAAAATGAGTAAAACCACTAAGTCCTTATATTTAACAGATAATCAAGGATTAACAATAGCTATTTCGTCTCCTGTTTCTGGTAACCATAATGATTTATATGAAATTGAGGAACGTCTTGATGAACTGTTTTTGAGCTTGAGAAATGCAAATATCAGTACTGATGGCTTATTCGTAAATGCTGATGCTGGATTTGATTCCAGAAAGTTCAGAGACAAATGTTCTGAATATGGGGTTATTGCTAATACTGCACTAAATTCTCGAAATGCCAATGAAAATGAAGATATATTATTTGATGAACTACTTTATGAACAGAGATATAGAATTGAAAGAACAAATGCTTGGATGGATTCCTACAGAACTTTATTCAATAGATTTGAAACGAAAGTTGCTAATTGGAAATCTTTCAATTACATAGCTTTTATGATTATACTTTTTAAGAATATTAACAAATAACAAAAGTCTAGATGACTTCAATAATAGAATCAATCTGACATAAAAATCAAGACGCATCCTTTGCATAAAAGATGTAAAACGTGATAAGAGATGCTAGCTTTATCTTATCTTTGTATAAGTTTTATCTATATGTATGTGCCGTTTGATGAATACATAGATCAAGACTAGAGAAAAAAATATTTGCAAATAGCTGATAACTAAATAAAAGTATATATGAACAACTGGTTTGAATGTAAGGTTAGCTACGAAAAGACAATGGAGAATGGTACTCAAAAAAAAGTAACAGAACCTTACCTTGTAGATGCTCTGTCATTTACCGAAGCCGAAGCCCGCATTATCGAAGAACTAAAACCATATATTGCAGGAGAGTTTACGATTGCCGACATTAAGCGAGCCAAGCTATCGGAACTTTTCTTTAACGAAGAAGGCGATCGCTACTTTAAGGCTAAGGTTTATTTTATAACATTAGACGAGAAAAGTGGTACGGAGAAGAAAACAGCCATACAGATGTTGGCTCAAGCAAGCGACATAAAAGAAGCATTTGCTATAGTAGAAAAAGGCATGCAGGGAACACTGGCTGACTATATGATAGCCTCGTTGAGCGAAAGCCCAATAATGGATGTATTTCCCTATTCGAAAAACGAAAAAAGCAAAATAGAATACCTCAAAGAAGAGTAAAATGTCGATAGCGTCTAATCTAAATAAAATAAAATTCGAATTACCTTCTCACGTCAAGTTAGTTGCAGTATCTAAATTTCATTTAAAAGAGTCGGTACTTTGTGCATACAATACAGGGCAACGGGTATTTGGAGAAAGTAGGGTACAAGAACTAAATAGCAAGCAAGAAGAGCTACCCAAAGACATCGAATGGCATCTGATTGGACACTTACAAACAAACAAGGTAAAAAACATAGTACCTTATATACACACCATACAAAGTGTTGACAGTTGGGGCTTATTACTTGAGATCAACAAGCACGCTTCCAAGGTTGATCGTTGTATCAATTGCTTACTCGAAATACATATTGCCCAAGAGGATAGCAAATACGGATTTACTTTTGACCAATGTCGTCAAATGCTAGAAGTAGAAGATTGGGAATCGTTGCAGCACATCTGCATCACAGGTGTTATGGGCATGGCGAGCTATTCTGACGATCAATCGTTGATTCGTGAAGAATTTAGATCGCTGAACCTGTTTTTTAAAGAACTTAAAAACAAATATTTCGGAAACAATGATAGGTTTTCCGAAATGTCGATGGGTATGTCCCACGATTATCCTATTGCCATAGAAGAAGGCTCTACCATCATTAGAGTAGGCACTTCAATATTTGGAGAAAGAGAATATTAAATTGAAATAAAATAACCGTTTCGGTATTACAGCTCGAAACTTATGCTTGCATTGTTATGAATATACAACAATTAGAATACATCATTGCGGTAGACAACTATCGTCATTTTGCGAAAGCTGCCGAAGCATCATTCGTAACTCAGCCAACACTGAGTATGATGACCCAAAAATTGGAAGATGAATTAGGTGTTAAAATATTTGACCGAAGCCAATTACCTGTACAGCCAACAGCTATTGGTGTTCAGATTATCAATCAAGCACGTGTAATTGTATCGCAAGTAAAACAGATACGAGAAATAATTCAAGAAGAGAAGGGTATCGTCAAAGGTGTATTCAAGTTAGGTATCATCCCAACTATTGCTCCTTATTTGTTGCCTAAATTGATGATAGAACACGAAAAGAATGGGTTTGACATCGAATTGTTTATTGAAGAAACCACTACTCTGCAGATTATCGAAGGCTTACTTAACGGCTCGCTAGATGGTGCTATTCTGGCAACCCCTCTCAAAAATGAGAAGATCAAAGAACATCCTATCTATTACGAGAAGTTTTATGCCTATGTGTCACCTCGTGAAACTTCGCTATATGCCAAAAAAGAATTGGAAGAGGAGGATTTGAACATTAGCAAACTTTGGTTATTAGAAGAAGTGCACTGCTTTAGAAGTCAAATATTACGTATCTGTAATTTAAGAAAACGCAAAAATTCACACAATCTATTTACATATGAGGCAGGTAGTATCAATACGCTAATAAACATTGTAGACATCAATAGTGGGCTAACTATTATTCCCGAAATGGCAATCGATCAATTGAGCGAAAAGCAAAAGCTGAACATTCGCCCATTCAAAGGTATTGCACCCGTACGTGAGATCAGTTTAGTTACTCGTAAAGAATTTTTGCGTGAACGTGTATTGGGAATCATTATAGACGAGATCAAAAAGTCAGTCTCTCCATCTTTACTTAATGCCGATTTGAAGAAGAATGTAGTAGATATTTGATAAGATGTAACCCTATGCAATAAATTGGACTACAATCTTCAGATATAATTGTAGCCTACGAAGTAAATAGTCGCCCCTTAATAACGATTTAATTAACACATATACAATATGTTATCTTGTAAAATACTTGTGTAAATCTGCAAGAATATGTATCTTTAGGTATCATTTCTTGCAGATTAATTATGTTGACACCAAGTAAAACAGATTCTCAGAAGAGCTTGTTCTTCTCATTGGAAGATAGTTTGAATCAAAAACACCCCTTGTATATTTTAGCCAATAAGGTAGATTGGGCGATGTTCGAAAGAGCCTTTTTTCCTCTTTATTGCCCTGATAATGGCTGTCCAGCCAAACCCATTCGTCTGATGGTTGGCTTGCTAATTCTCAAACATGTGCGTAATCTCTCCAATGAAAGCATTGTAGAACAATGGGCAGAGAACACTTACTACCAATACTTCTGTGGACAAAAAGACTTCGTGGCTCATCCACCTTGTGCCTCGAGTGATTTGGTGCACTTTCGTCATCGCATGGGCGAGAAGGGTTGCGAATTGATTCTCAAATAAAGTATCTATCCTTTACACCCAGCATACAGGAGTAATAGTTGGAGCCACAAGCTATCGTAATCCCTATGACGGACATACCCTTGAATCGGCTCTTGAGCAACACGAACGATTACTGGGCAGACCACCAAAAACAATTACCGCTGACAGAGGATACAAGGGAAAATCTAAAATTGGAGACA
>JBDLTH010000010.1:0-16451 GCA_039799165.1 Bacteroidota bacterium | reverse complement strand
TTTTTGGATTCTGATTTAATTCAGAGATTATTTTAATCATACTGAAGATCCGAGAAAGCACATCGTTTATGATCGAAATCAAAGATAACTTTATCAGTCTTTAAATGGATGGTGATGTGTGTAAATTTATTCAATTCAAAGAATATTATTGATCTTATATACTATTTTCTCCTCTATGTGATATAGTATTCTATAGTACAATTTTGTTTTGCTTTCGTTTTTGATATTGGAGAATAACGACTACTGATGGTTGAATAAGAGCACCTTGGCGTTAAAACCAATCGATCGGTTTTGTTTTTTTTGCTTCTAACTTTAAAGCAGATACCCCAATTAAGTACCTGTTTTAAACTTATTCCGTTTTAGTAGTATAGCAAGTATTTCAATCACTCAATAATTTAACTGCATCTACATATTGTGTAATTCCTTTTGCCACTTTTTTAGCGTCTCGCATTGCCAATACAACCGTTTGTGGGGTATGTACAACATCACCTCCAGCAAACACACCTTTTCTTGAAGTCATACCATAAGGGTGTTCTTTGGTTATTACATAACCAGCCTCATTGATGTCTATCCCTAACGATGTCGACACAATCCGATTTGCAGGTCTTGAACCGATTGCAATAAGTACCCGATTAATAGGAATAACTCTTTCACCATTTTTATCTTCTATTCTGATTGCTTTTAGTGTATTGTTATCTCCGATAAATTCTTTTGTGTTCGTTTCCCACAAAAAGCTGGCACCATCCTCTAGTGCATCGTTATATTCTGACTCTAATGCAGGCATGTTTTCTTTTGTGTCGTTTGATATAATGGTTACACTTTTTGCACCCATGCGTAAGGCGGTGCGTGCAGTGTCCATGCCAACGTTGCCAGCACCTATAACCACAAGATCTTCATTGTCAAGAAGTGGGACTAGCTCTCTGTTTATCTCACCACTGTGGTATAAATTGACCATGCGTAGAAAATAGGACGATTGTAAAACACGATAAAGGTTGATGCCAGCTATATCTAATGTTTTGGGTACGGCTGTTCCCGAACCTATAAATACGGCATCAAATTCGTGTTCCAGCATTTCATCAACTGTCATTTTCTCGCCAACTACAAAATTGGTCATGAACGTAACTCCTAAAGCCTCTGTTTTTTTGACCTCTCTACGCACAATCTCGTGAGGCAAGCGATACTCGGGGATACCGTACATGAGTACACCTCCAGGTTCTTTCTGACTTTCGAATACTACTACATTAAATCCGTCTCTTGCTAACTCGCCTGCAACTGTCAATCCAGCGGGTCCTGAACCTATTACGGCTACTTTACCCCTGTTTTTGGGTTGCAGTTTTCGCTTGATTAATTGCATATCACTATCAAAATCGGCAATGAATCGTTCGAGTTTACCTACTTTTACAGGATTTCCTTTTTTGTTCAAAATGCAATGCCCTTCACATTGTTTCTCGTGTGGGCATACCCGTCCGCAAATGGCAGGAAGGTTGCTTTTCTCGTTTATTATCTGCATTGCACCACCAATGTTTCCCATCGACAGTTCTTTGAGAAAAGCAGGGATGTTGTGTTCGATAGGACAACCCTGTATGCAAGTTGGGTTTTTGCAGTTTAGGCAGCGTTTTGCCTCTTCTATAGCTTCTTGTGTGGTGTAGCCGATATTGATTTCGGCAAATTTAGAATTTTGGTCTTCGATATTCGAAAGGATAGTCATATGTCTATTATTTGCTAACTTGAGGTTGCAAATGTACGTATAAAATGAAATACCTAGTTTTTCTTTCTTTGTTTTTTAGTGTTTTTTTTTGATCTTAACAATATCATTAAATAGCTTTTTTATCAAGCTGTTTTAATTCAAAGAAATAACTAACTTTGTGTCTTTATAAAACGATATACGAAGACATGGAATACAGTTTCAAAGAGATCGAAAAACGCTGGCAAGAGTATTGGGTTAAAAATGAGACCTACAAAGTAATTGAAGATAGTACTAAACCGAAGTATTATGTCCTTGATATGTTTCCTTATCCATCAGGAGCGGGCTTGCATGTGGGGCATCCGCTGGGGTATATTGCATCTGATATTTATTCTCGTCATAAGCGGCTATCGGGTTTCAATGTGTTGCATCCCATGGGATACGATGCTTACGGATTGCCTGCCGAGCAATATGCGATACAAACAGGACAGCATCCAGCAATTACTACCGAGCAAAATATAAATAGATACAAAGAACAATTAGATAAAATAGGTTTCTCGTTTGATTGGAGCAGAGAGATACGCACAAGCGACTCTTCGTACTATCATTGGACGCAATGGGCATTTATTAAAATGTTCAACAGTTTCTATTGCAATACCACGAATCAAGCAAGACCAATCGAAGAGTTGGTGTCTTTCTTTGAGTTGCACGGAACCGATGGTTTATCTGTAGCCTGTTCCGAAGAATTTGTATTTACGGCTACTGAGTGGAACGAAAAATCGGAACATGAGAAACAAGAAACATTGTTGAATTATCGTATTGCTTATTTGGGTGAGACTATGGTTAACTGGTGTCCTGGTCTTGGTACGGTTTTAGCAAATGATGAAGTGATAAATGGCTTGTCAGAACGTGGAGGGCATCCTGTCGAGCAGCGTAAAATGCGTCAATGGTGTTTACGTGTTTCGGCGTATGCTCAACGATTGCTTGATGGGCTAGAAAAAATAGACTGGACAGACTCGCTGAAGGAAACCCAAAAAAATTGGATTGGTCGTTCCGAAGGTGCTGAGATGAAATTTGAGGTAAAAGATTCAGACCTTGTGTTAGAGATTTTTACCACCCGTGCTGATACTGTTTTTGGGGTTACTTTTATGGTGTTAGCTCCCGAAAGCGATTATGTAGCACAACTAACCACTGCTAGCCAGCGAGCAGAAGTGGAAGCTTACTTACTAGCTACTAAAAAAAGAACGGAACGAGAACGCTTGGCAGATAAAAAAATATCGGGGGTTTTTTCAGGATCATATGCTGTTAATCCGCTAAATGGCGACCAGATACCAGTATGGATCTCAGACTATGTGCTTGCAGGATACGGCACAGGTGCTATTATGGCTGTTCCAGCACATGACAGTAGAGATTATGCTTTTGCCAAACATTTTAATTTGCCTATCGTTCCATTAGTCGAAGGTTGCGATGTGTCAGAAGAAAGTTTCGATGCTAAAGAAGGTATTGTTACCAATTCTGGTTTTTTGAATGGCTTAACCATAAAAGAGGCGATACAAAAAGCGAAGGAATATATACAAGCCAATAACATAGGTAAGGTGAAAACAAACTATCGTTTGCGAGATGCTATATTTTCTCGTCAACGCTATTGGGGAGAGCCTTTTCCGGTTTTCTATAAAAATGGTTTACCTTATATGCTGCCTTTAGAATCTTTACCATTAGAGTTACCTGATGTAGATAAATTTTTACCTACCGAAACAGGAGAACCTCCTTTAGGTAGAGCCTCCAAATGGGGGTGGGATACTGTGAACAATAAAGTAGTAGCTACAACAGAAGTAAACAATACAACTATTTATCCGCTTGAGTTGAATACAATGCCAGGTTTTGCAGGTTCTTCTGCATACTATTTGCGTTATATGGATCCACACAATCCAGCAGAGTTGGTGTCGAAACACAAAGATGAATACTGGCGAAACGTCGATTTGTATATTGGAGGCACAGAGCATGCCACAGGACACCTTATATACAGTCGTTTTTGGAACAAGTTTTTGTATGACATGGGTGTTGCTTGCGAAGACGAGCCTTTCAAGAAACTGATAAATCAAGGGATGATACAAGGGCGTAGCAATTTTGTATACCGTATCAACGGAACAAATAAATTTGTATCGCTTAATCTGAAAGATGCGTATGAGACAACCGAGCTTCATGTAGATGTAAACATTGTAAATAATGATGTGTTAGATATTCAGCAGTTTAAAGAGTGGCGTCCCGAATTTGCAAATGCCGAATTTGTATTAGAAGACGACAAATATATTTGTGGGTGGGGTGTAGAAAAAATGTCAAAATCATTATACAACGTTGTAAATCCCGACACTATTGTAGATAAGTATGGTGCCGACACATTGCGTTTGTACGAAATGTTTTTAGGACCTTTAGAGCAATCTAAACCATGGGATACCAATGGTATAGATGGCGTACATCGATTTTTACGTAAATTCTGGAATCTATTCTACAACGGAGACCAGTTTACTGTATCGGACGAAGAGCCTACAAAAGACGAATTGAAAACGTTACATAAACTAATCAAAAAGGTAGCACACGATATTGAGAATTTCTCGTTCAACACCTCGGTTTCAGCATTTATGATTTGTGTCAACGAATTGTCCTCCTTAAAATGTAACAAACGAGTTGTTTTGCAAGATTTGGTAATTACCTTATCGCCTTTTGCCCCTCATATAACCGAAGAGTTGTGGCATCTGCTAGGCAATAATACATCGATTTGTGATGCACAGTTTCCACAACACAACGAGCAATATTTGGTAGAAGATATTATCAATTATACGATTTCTTTTAATGGTAAAGCTCGTTTCAACATTGAATTTGCTGCTGCTGCAACTAGCGAAGAGATTGAGAAAACGGTATTGAATCATACCCATGCTCAAAAATGGTTGGAAGGCAAGACCCCTAAAAAAGTAATTATTGTGCCTAAAAAAATTGTAAATATTGTATTATAATTGGGTATGTCTAAAAAATATCTGAAAGATTTTTATTGGAAAGACTATTTGACAATTTCTTTTGGTCTTGTTCTGTATGCTATCGGTCTTGTTGGGTTTATCCGACCAGGAGGTATTGTTACAGGTGGGCTTGCAGGGGTAGGTCTGTTAGTAGAATATGCTACCAATGGAAAGATACTGTTGCAAGAGACTTACTTTGCGATAAACTGTTTGCTCCTGATTTTTGCTTTAAAGATATTAGGATTAAAGTTCCTTATTAAAACAATCTATGGAGTTATTGTGCTTACAGGTCTTCTGACAGTTTTGGGCTATTGGGTCAAAGAACCCATTATTGTAGGAGAGCCTCTTCTATCAGGGGTTATTGGTGGCATGATGTGCGGTACTGGCATTGGCATTGTGTTTAGTGCCAATGGCAGTACAGGAGGTACAGATATTGTGGTTGCCATTATTAATAAGTATAAAAACATAGCCTTTGGACGAGGCATGTTGCTTTGCGACTTTATTATCATTTGTTGCTCTTTTTTAGTGTTTCAAGATTTCAATAAAATAGTGTATGCACTTATTGTGATGGGTGTTATGACATATTCTATCGATATGGTTATAAATGGTTTTAGGCAGTCTGTTCAGGTTTTGATAATATCAGAGAAGTACGAAATCATAGCAAATGCTATTAATAAAGAATTGCATCGAGGATGTACATTACTTGATGGCATGGGGTGGTATACCAAAAAGCCTACGAAAGTGATTATGGTATTGGCAAAGCGATCTGAATCGATTGAGCTTTTTCGTTTAATAAAAAGTGTTGACGAAAGAGCTTTTATCTCGCAAAGTACAGTACGAGGGGTATATGGCGAAGGCTTCGATCAGATGAGAGACTAGAAACAGCTATAATAAAACATTATGGATATTAATGGAAAACATATTGTTATTACAGGAGCATCATCAGGTATCGGGCTTGAAGTAGTCAAATTATTGCTTCGGTATACCGATGTCAAAATAGTAGCTGTGGCAAGAAATATCGAAACCATCCCAGTATATGAAGGCGTTGTTTTTCCTTTTTCGGCAGATTTGACTAAGCCCCAAGCTGTAGATGCCGTATTTGATTACTGTAAATCGATTTCGTTAAACATTGATATTTTTATTGCGAATGCGGGTTATGCCAATCTCGAAAAATTAGGTACTCCTGATTGGGAACATATCGAAACTGTTTTTTCGTTGAATACATTTTCGCCCATCTATACCCTTCAGAAATTGGTACAAACATCGGGTGATCGATTCGTTTATTTTGTTTGTGTATCATCGGCAGTAGCCAAAATAGCATTGCCTTACTATTCGCTTTATTGCTCTACTAAAGCAGCTATCCATCAGTTTATGTCTACTTACAAGTACGAGTCTAAAGCAAATGTTCGCACAATGACTGTATATCCAGTTGCCACCCGAACAGCTTTTTTTGAGAAGGCAGCTCAGTCTGAAAAACCTCCTGTACCTTTTTTCTCTCAATCAGCAGATACAGTATCAAGGGCAATTGTACAAGGGATTGAGAAAAATAAAGAATGTGTTTATCCATCCTTTCTTTTTCGCATCTTCAATTGGGTAGGGACTGTATGTCCATCCATCATAAGCATATATGCAGCCAACGAAAAGCTCAAGGTTGAGAAAATACAGAAATTTTAATATATTAAGCAGTTATATATAACATTTACGCCGCGAGAACGAGTTGATAGACCAAACCAAATCATATAAGCAGATCATTAAGTCTACCGGAATATTCGGAGGCTCGCAAGTTGTAACCATCCTACTGGGAATAATTAGGAGCAAAGTACTTGCCCTCTTGCTAGGGGCTTCGGGGCTAGGGCTTATCAGTATATACCAAAATATATTAGATCTGATACGATCCATTTCTGTTTTTGGCATTGATACAACTGGCGTTCGTGAAATAGCCACTGCTGGAGGATCTGAAAACAAAGAAGAACTTATAGAAACTATTTCGTTGATCGATAAATGTATCCTATCATTAGCTTTCTTAGGTGCGTTTATTTGCCTTGTGTTTAGTTATCCCATTAGTTTATGGGCATTTGGCGATGCCTCTTATGCACTAAATATAGCCTTGTTATCTGTTTGTACTTTTTTTTCGGTGTTGGCAATTGGTCAAACGGTTATTCTACATGGACTACGTCAGATTGAATATATGGTCAAAGCGGCTATTTGGGGCAACACTTGTGCGTTGATTATTGGACTGCTTTTATACTTCATTTGGGGTATAGATGGCATAATACCCGCTCTTATATTGATGAGTATTGTGGTGTATCTGCTGACTTATTATTATCGACGCAAAACAAATCTTGATCGTGTTTCCATATCTTTTAGTGCATTACTAAACAAAGGGGCTTCCGTCTTTCGGGTCGGATTTTTTATTGTAGCCTCTTCGGCTATAACATACGCAGGCGGAGTGTTTATTCGATCTTTACTTACTCAAGATTTAGGTCTTTCGTCGGTCGGATTGTTGCAGGCGGTAACTTCTATCTCAGGTATTTATTTAGCTCTTATTCTAAAATCGATGGGGTCGGACTTTTACCCTCGTTTGTGTACTATCATTGATGATGATGCTAAAACAAGCAAACTCATCAATGAGCAAACCTATATTGTGTTGATTGTTTCTGTACCGCTCATTATAGCTCTGCTGATGTGTTCTAAGCTTGTATTGGCAATGCTTTATTCTTCCGAGTTTATTACTGCATCTAGTTTACTCAATTGGCATATTTTAGGCACATTTTTCAAAGTTGTATCGTGGCCCATTGCTTTTATATTATTAGCTAAAGGTAAAGGAATTATATTCTTTATTTCCGAGATGTTGTATCTCGCAGTCTATATGGGTGTAACCTATTTGCTACATTCAGTATTTAACCTCGAAGCTGTAGGTATAGCTTATCTGATTGCGTATATTGTCTATTTATTTACTATATATATATTGGGTATAAGATTATCAGCATTTAGCTGGACAGTTGAAAATTTCCGAATTGTATTGATTAGTTTGATTCTTGTTTTATTAGCATTTTATGTTAGTCAATTTTACAAAGAATATAATATCCTTGTAGGAATTCCTTTATTTATAATATCCTGCACATATTCAGTTTTTAAACTAAACAAGGTGTTTCCTCTTAAATCGCTCGTAGATTTCTTAAGAAACAAATAAACTACAAATAAACTACAAATAGATTAAGCTATCATTGGTCAAAACATTGTATTTTTGTTGCAAATAGATAAACTATGATCCGACGTTTGCTCAGCAATGAGAAAAAATATTTTATTCGTTTAGTGTTACTTATTACACTATCAGCAGTAGTGGTTTCATGTGCCAGTATTGCATCGCCAGGTGGAGGCGATTATGATTTTGACCCACCTAGGGTATTGCGATCTACTCCCAAAGAAAAAGAGTTGAATGTGAATATTCGAAAAATTGAAATCGTTTTTGACGAACTTGTTCAGATCGAAAAACCAATGGAGAAGGTAATTGTAACACCGCCTCAAACCAATATTCCGATTATCAGAGCTCAAAATAACAAAGTGATTGTGGAGTTAAAAGATTCTCTCCAAGCAAATACGACTTACACCATCGATTTCACGGATGCCATAGCTGATAATAATGAAAAAAATGCACTCGAAAATTTTGCCTTGTCTTTCTCTACTGGTAGCGTCATCGATTCGATGGCAATATCGGGAAAGGTTTTGGCAGCAAACAATTTAGAGCCTATGGCAGGTATTTATGTAGGTATTCACTCCAATTTGTCGGATACAGCGTTTACCAAAATACCTTTTCTTAGAATATCACGTACCAATGAAGTAGGAAATTTTTCGGTTAAAGGCGTTGCCCCAGGTAGTTATAAAATATTTGCACTAAATGATATAAATCGTGATTATATGTATGATAATCCGAACGAAGCAATGGCTTTTTTAGATACAATCATTATTCCAAGTTCTGTTCCCGCAGTTCGTTACGATAGTATCTTCAATGTCAAAACATTTGCCTTCGATTCGCTCAAGGCTATCGATTACACTCGTTTTTTGCCTGACGATGTTATCTTGCGTGCTTCTACATCCCCATTTAAGCGTCAGTATTTACAAAAGCACGAGAGGCTGACATCCGATGTGTTGACAATCTATTTTGGTGGGGCAACGGCGATGCCTAAAGTAGAGGCATTGGATATTTCCTTTGATATAGCCGAATGGTCTGTATTAGAAAAAACCATTAATAATGATACCCTCAAGTATTGGATAACAAAACCGACTATTCTGTCTATGGATACAATTGCTCTAAAAGTATCTTATAACAAGACGGATAGCCTCAACCAGTTGCAACTTGTAACAGATACGCTTAATTTTGTAAATCGTCATAAAGACAAAACTCCCACAAAGGAAGTTAAGAAAAAGAAAGGAGAGAAAGAAGAAGAGCCTTTCTTGTCAGTGAATACAAGTATTAGATCAGAGTTTGATGTCTATAAAGATATTGATATTGAATTTGCTTATCCAGTGGCTGATTTTGAGAAAAACAAACTTCGTTTGGTTTTGGCAAAAGATTCGTTAGAAAAACCATTAGACTATCAATTGCTTATTGATAGCCTTAACCCCCGTAAATATATAATGAAGCATCCGTGGAAACATGAGGTTGAGTATAAACTAGCCATAGATTCAGGTGCTATTCATGCCTACAATGGATGGGCAAATAAAGAAGATATAACTATATTTAAGATAAAAGCATTGGATAAATATGGTTCATTAGCACTTAATATTGCGGGCCTGTCTGACGAGATGCCTGCTTTTGTTGAGCTTTTGGACAAATCAGATAAAGCCTTGTATAAAGCAGACGTTAAACAGGGGCTTGCTACATTTTTATATCTCGACCCTGCCGTATACTATGCACGTATAACATTGGATGCTAATGGTAATGGGCGATGGGATACAGGAGAGTATAGCGAAAAAAGGCAACCCGAGGAGGTCTATTATTGCGACAAGTATTTCGAAATTAAGGCATACTGGGATATTGAAGAAGATTGGGATTTGATGATGTTGCCATTAGACAAGCAAAAACCATTAGAGATAACGAAAAATAAACCTAAAGATGAGGCTAAGCGAAAGAAAGAGATGCAGCGACGGGATGCTAAGCAGGAGAAGACTAATTCGCAACAAAACAACAACGGTAGAGATCGTACCAACTCGATGAATAATAACAGATCGACTAATACAGATAACAATATGTATTGAAGGCTTCGATCAGATAAAAGAGAATTGATTATGAATAAAAAAATTTCTTCATTGTCTCTAGCATTGCTACTGTCTTTGCTGGCAATAACGAATACTTCGGCTCAATGCAAAATTGAGAACAAGTACTTTCAGGCGGGTGAATATCTGACATACGATTTGTATATCAAGTTTGCCGCCACCGTTAAAGGAGGTGTTGCTACACTCGCTACCCAATCGGTAAAGTATGGCGGGCAGGACGCCTATCGCATGACTTTAGTTTCAGCATCACAAGGTTTCGCCCGAAAAATGTTTGCTCTAAATGATACTTTAAGTTGTTATATGTCGAAGGATCTAATACCATTGGCATATACAAAAAATGCACATGAAGGTGATGACCATACAATCGAAAAATTGGCATATTCGTATACAGGCGACAATGTGAAAATCCGTACAATACGTCATAAAAATGGTACGTTTAGATTTGACGAGACCTTAAGTTTTACAGGATGCACCTACGACCTGATGAGTATCTTGTTTTATGCTCGAACCTTAGACTACACTAGTATGACCAAAGGTTCTGATAAACGTGTTAACTTTGTAACAGGCAGGTCGAAAGTAAGTATGCGTATTGTATATAATGGCAAAGAAAAGATGAAAGCCAATGATGGTAAAAAGTATAATTGCATGGCTCTTACCCTTTATGTTCAGGACGAAGCCTTTCAGAATGGAAAAGAGTCGATGAAAGTATTTATTACTGACGATGACAATCGCTTGCCTGTTTGTGTCGAAACTAAGTTGAAAGTAGGTTCTACACGTGTAGTCCTAAAAAGTTTTAGAGGAAACAAACACCCCCTTAATGTAGCTCAATAAGCTTTGGAGAAAGTATAATAATAAATTCTATATATAATATGTCAAAACAATTATTGCCAAATTTGCCTTATTTAGTAGCAGATATAAGTTTGGCTGAATTCGGAAGAAAAGAAATTGAGATAGCAGAGCATGAAATGCCAGGATTGATGTCTCTTCGTAAAAAATATGGTGCCTCTAAACCTTTGGCAGGAGCACGTGTTATGGGTTCGTTACACATGACTATCCAAACAGCAGTGCTGATCGAAACATTAAAAGAATTAGGAGCAGATGTACGTTGGGCTAGTTGTAATATTTTTTCGACACAAGACCACGCAGCAGCAGCAATAGCCGCAGCAGGGATTCCTGTATTTGCCTGGAAAGGAGAAACCCTCGAAGAATATTGGTGGTGTACCGAACAAGCACTTCGTTTTCCAGAAGGAAAAGGACCAAACCTTATTGTTGACGATGGCGGAGATGCTACACTTCTTATCCATTGGGGATATAAAGCCGAAAAAGATGCTTCGACGATCGACCGTAAAGGTGGAAACCACGAGGAGCAAGTAATCCTTGATACGTTAGCTCGCATTCTGAAAGAAGACACGCAACGCTGGCATCGGATGGTGGCAGACTGGAAAGGTGTTTCGGAAGAAACAACAACAGGCGTGCACCGTCTCTATCAGATGATGGAGAGGGGCGAACTACTTGTGCCTGCTATAAATGTGAATGACTCAGTTACAAAATCAAAATTCGATAACCTCTATGGTTGTCGCGAATCGTTAGCCGATGGTATCAAGCGTGCTACTGATGTGATGATAGCTGGTAAAGTAGTTGTAGTATTGGGCTATGGCGATGTAGGCAAAGGTTGTGCTACATCCATGCGTACATATGGAGCTCGTGTATTGGTTACCGAGATTGACCCAATTTGTGCATTGCAAGCAGCCATGGAAGGCTTTGAAGTTACCACGATAGATGAGGCAGTTAAAGAAGGTAATATTTTTGTTACTACTACTGGCAATAAAGATGTGATAACAATAGATCACCTGAAGCAAATGAAAGACCAAGCCATTGTATGCAACATTGGTCATTTTGACAACGAAATACAAGTCGATAAGCTGGTTAAATATGCAGGTATTAAGCATACGAATATCAAGCCCCAAGTAGATAAATATACTTTCCCTACAGGCAATTCTATTTTCTTGTTAGCCGAAGGACGTTTGGTAAATTTAGGTTGTGCAACAGGTCATCCTTCGTTTGTGATGAGTAACTCGTTTACAAATCAAACTTTGGCCCAAATAGAACTTTGGCAAAAAGAGTATGCAATAGATGTGTATCGTTTACCAAAACATCTGGATGAGGAGGTTGCTCGTTTACACATAGAGCAAATTGGGGTTAAGTTAACCAAACTTAGCGACGACCAAGCTGCCTATTTAGGGATACCCAAAGAAGGACCCTATAAGCCCGAACATTATAGGTACTAAGTAAAATAATACAGAACAAAACAGACCAACTGTACAGTTCGTCTGTTTTGTTTACTTAATACACTGTTTTTTAGTATTTTGTATTTTACCTGCTTTGACGTAGATCTTTCTCAGTTTAGGTAGTTTGTTGATATAGAAATGTAGAATATGTGCAGTATTATTCTAAAAATACCAGAAGAACAAGCAATCAATAGCCAATAAAAATGGACTCTTGGTATTGATCTAAAAGCCAAAGCCAAGGGTAGGATAGGCACACAAGCAATCATACCGAAATGTACGCTCCACCTATTTGTGATGGGTTTTTGATAAACTCCAAATAAATGCAATAATAAAAGGATAATACAAGTCCTCTAATTATTAGACCTGATACTCTAATAACCTGAAAATACGAATTGCTTAAATGCAGTGGGGTTTTAATTCCCTATTCTTTATTCGGAAATAGAAAAAAGGAAAGAGTCAGTAATGGTATTTATGAATGCTATGATCTGTCAATAAGTTATTTTATCAAAAAATAGCTATTATTCCTATTTTTTTGATTTTATATTGTCTTTTTTTTATCTATTTGAGCAAAATGCTTGCTTTAAATTTCCAAGATAACATTTTAAAGCTAACTTTGTATCGTATTTAATTAAAAAATTGACATTGAACCTGTATATATGAGTTATTTAATAAAACCTCAACAATACCGCCCCTTGCTAGACTTACAGCAAACGGAGATGGGGATTAAGCAAATAAAGGACTTTTTTCAACAAAACCTTTCGTCTGAGCTTAGGTTAAGACGAGTTACAGCACCCTTGTTTGTACTCAAAGGTATGGGTATCAATGACGACCTTAATGGTGTTGAAAGAGCCGTTAATTTCCCGATCAAAGATATGGGCGATGAGCGTGCCGAAATTGTACACTCGTTGGCAAAATGGAAGCGTTTAACACTAGCCGACTATGGCATACAACAGGGCTATGGTATTTATACCGATATGAACGCCATTCGTGCCGATGAAGAACTAGGCAATCTGCATTCCTTGTATGTCGATCAGTGGGATTGGGAGATGATAATGTCTCCTGAAAATAGAAATGTAAATTTCTTGAAAGAGGTTGTTCGTCGTATCTATGCAGCACTGGTGCGTACCGAATATATGGTGTATGAAATGTTTCCTGCTATTGCACCTATTTTGGCAAGCGAAATTACATTTATACATTCTGAAGAATTACTTCAAAAATATCCAAATTTAACACCTAAAGAGCGAGAAGATGCGATAGCTAAAGAATACGGATCTGTATTTATAATAGGCATTGGTTGTACATTGAGCAGTGGAGTGTCGCACGATGGGCGTGCCCCAGACTATGATGATTGGACAACGAAATCAGAAAATGGCTATCCTGGACTTAATGGAGACCTCATTGTATGGAATCCTGTGTTGCAGCGTGCTGTTGAGCTATCGTCAATGGGAATACGTGTAAACCCTGAAGTTTTAGCAGAGCAATTATGTGTATCAGGACAAGAAAATCGGAAAGAACTATATTTCCATAAACGTTTGTTGAACGGAGAACTACCCCAATCAATAGGTGGTGGTATTGGACAATCTCGTTTGTGTATGTTCTATCTTCGTAAGGCTCATATTGGTGAGATTCAAGCAGGAATTTGGCCCGAAGCTATGCGTAACGAAGCGGAGAGTTTGGGTATGCCATTAATATAAAAGATTAAAGAAATCAACCTAATACTCTTAAAAACGCAACACTACACGCTCTCCAAGTACTTTGGAGAGCGTTTTCTTTATGAGTTCAAATTCCTTTAACTGATACATTAATTCTATTGCACCATCAGCATCTCCGGCTTGCTGTTTTTGTCTCATCTGCTCTTTAATCTGCTTGATCTGAAGAGAAATAAAGGCATCTTTCAGCTCTGTTAATACCCGAGGTACAGAAGACTCTAGGTTTCGTTCTTCAGCTAATGGAGTTTCTTCTTGTTTCAAGTTATCACCAAACTGTTTCATATGCACTTTGCTCAACTCGTATCTGTCTTCAAGTAAATTAGCCGCCAATTTGCTAATTTCTTGTTGTGGGTGAGCCAAAAAATAACGTGCAGGCGTAAAACTAGGTTCGTGCATATGTGCCATTGCTTCATTCAATACCTCTTTGTATAACGGATGTTTAAATTCAAGTCCGTCTCGTTCCAGATCAAATTTTATATATTCTAATACAGTTGGTTGCTCAGTATCTTCTTCTTCGTGTTGCATCATTTGCAACATACCGTATCGCACTACGTAATATAGTATAGCCAATTCGAATTTATCAAATGGCGATGTTTGCACCCGTAACTCAGTTGGTGTCTCCGTTGTATCGACCGATACTTCTGCTGTTGGGCTATTGGCTATTGGTCTTTTAAGACTTTCTTTTTCTTGTGTATGTAAGCGTTTTTTACGCACTTCATCTATCAATACACGCTCATCTACACCTAATAGCACGCTACAATCTCGTATATAGACGGATCGGATAATTCCATCAGGAATGATCGAAACACTATTCACAATGTCTGAGATGAGTGTAGCACGTTTGATTGGGTCTGTACCAGCATCATCCAATAGCAACTGTGTCTTGAAGTGGATAAAATCGCTTTCGTTTTCTTGTATATATTTAGTGAACGACTCAGCATTTTGTTTTTTAGAAAACGAATCTGGATCTTCTCCATTCGGTAGGAGTACTACTTTGATGTTCATACCCTGCTCTAAGAGCAGATCGATTCCTCTTAATGCAGCTTTTATACCAGCAGAGTCTCCATCATAAATTACGGTAATGTTGCTGGTAAATCGATGTATCAGCTTTATCTGTCCAAAGGTAAGTGCAGTGCCTGACGAGGCTACTACATTCTCGATCCCTGCTTGGTGCATGGATATGACATCGGTATAACCCTCTACCAAAAAGCAACGATCAGCTTTGGTGATCGCCTGTTTGGCAAAGTATATGCCATAGAGTTGATCACTTTTGTGATAAATTTCACTTTCTGGCGAGTTTACATATTTCCCCGTATTCTCCGCTTTTCGCAGTATGCGTCCACCAAAAGCCACTACTTTCCCCGAAAGTGTATGTACAGGAAACATCACTCTACCTCTAAAACGGTCTACCACATAGTTTTCGCCTTCGATTGTTAAGCCTGTCTTAACCAAGAATTCTTTCTTAAAACCACTTTTGAGGGCATTTTGGGTAAAAGCGTCTTTCTGTTCGAGGCTGTATCCGAGTTCAAATTTTTTAACAATCTCGTCTCTAAAGCCACGTTCTTTAAAATAAGTGAGACCAATAGATTTGCCTTCGCTGTGTTGCTGCAAGGTTGTTGTAAAATAATTGCGAGCATATTCGTTCAAAATAAAAAGACTTTCACGTTCATTATAGGCACTCTTCTGCTCCTCTGTCAATTCTTTTTCTTGAATCTCGATATTGTATTTTCTTGCCAAAAAACGAAGAGCTTCGTAGTACGAAAGTTGCTCGTGTTTCATGATAAAATGAATGGCACTGCCCCCTTCGCCACAAGCAAAACATTTACAAATATTTTTTGTGGGTGAAACATAGAAAGAAGGGGTTTTATCGGTGTGGAATGGGCACAGACCGACTAGGTTGACTCCTTTCTTTTTAAGCGTAACAAATTCTCCTACAATATCTTCTATGCGGGCTGCTTCTATTATCTTATCTATTGTTAATTGATCGATCATCTCAAATAGCGAAGTTACAAATAAATACTTAGATATGCCTCGAAACAAGAGACTAGCGATAGGGAATAAAAAAAGCAATACTCAAATGAGGAGTATTGCTTTGTGTCTTTGAAATCGTAACGATAAGTTATTGTAATAACTTATCAATTTTTTCTACTAAAGCCGATTTTTGTGCGGCTCCTACTTGTTTGTCTACTATTTCGCCATTCTTGATAAACAAGATAGTAGGAATGTTACGGATACCGTATTTCGATGTAATCTCGTCGTTGTTGTCTACATCTACTTTACCAATGATGGCTTGGTCTGCATATTCAGTAGCTAGCTCATCTACGATTGGACCTACCATGCGGCATGGCCCACACCATTCTGCCCAAAAGTCTATTACTACCAATTTGTCAGAGTCTAATACTTCTTGAATAGTTGCATCTGTGATTTCTAGTGCCATAATGATTTGTGATTTTTATTATTTCAATATTCGATACTACAAAGA
>JBDLTH010000009.1:0-3987 GCA_039799165.1 Bacteroidota bacterium | reverse complement strand
TGATAAATAAATTCACCTGTTTAGCCTGATAGTATTAACTTTAGTTTTTGTTTCTCAAAAAAAATAACGAAATTTGCCTACATTGGATATTAAACTAATTAAAACATAAAATCAATGGTAAAAAGTGCATTACAAGTAGCAAGAGCTGCTTATAAACCCAAAATGCCTAAAGCGTTGCATGGTGTCGTAAAAGTAGAAGAAGGTGCAGCAACACAATCAATAGCAGATCAAGATGCAGTGAAAAAACTTTTCCCCAACACATACGGTATGCCCATACTTAAATTTGTGGAAAGTACCGAAAAAGCAAACCTGCCTGTCATGAATGTAGGTATCATATTGTCTGGAGGTCAAGCACCAGGAGGACACAATGTTATTGCGGGTATCTTTGATGGTATGAAAAGCATGAATAAGGATAGCAAAGTATATGGTTTCTTGATGGGGCCAGGTGGTCTTGTCGATCATAACTATATGGAGCTTACCGAAACAATCATAGATGAATATAGAAACACAGGTGGTTTTGATATAATTGGCTCGGGACGTACTAAACTCGAAAGTACAGAGCAATTTGACAAAGGGCTTGAGATTCTTAAAAAATTAGACATCAAGGCACTTGTTATTATTGGTGGTGATGACTCGAATACCAATGCGTGTGTGTTGGCAGAATATTACAAAGCTATTAATGCAGGAGTACAAGTAGTAGGTTGTCCTAAAACAATTGATGGAGACTTGAAAAACGAAATGATTGAAACTTCATTTGGTTTTGATACAGCATGTAAAGTATATTCTGAAGTAATCGGAAATATTGAGCGTGATTGTAATTCGGCTCGTAAATATTGGCACTTTATTAAATTGATGGGACGCTCTGCATCGCACATAGCATTAGAGTGTGCTTTACAAACCCAACCCAATTATTGTATCATATCCGAAGAGGTAGAGGCTAAAAACCAATCGTTAGATGATATTGTAAATGATATAGCTACAGCTGTAGCCAAGCGTGCTGCTAATGGAAATAATTTTGGTACAGTACTTATCCCAGAAGGATTGATCGAATTTATTCCAGCAATGAAGGTTCTTATTTCGGAGTTGAATGACTTCTTGGCACATCATCAAGATGAGTTTAATGCAGTAGCTAAAGAAGAAAAACGTCAATATATCATTAAAAATCTTTCTGAAAACAATGCTGCAATCTATGCTAGTTTGCCCGAAGTGGTTGCTCGTCAGTTAACACTTGACAGAGACCCGCATGGCAACGTGCAGGTATCGTTGATTGAGACAGAAAAACTGTTGGCAGAAATGGTTGGAAATCGTTTGGCTGAATGGAAAAAAGCAGGTAAATACAACGGTAAATTTGCCTCTCAAGTGCATTTCTTCGGATACGAAGGTCGTTGTGCAGCTCCATCAAATTATGATGCTGACTACTGTTACTCGTTAGGTTATACAGCTTCGGCACTTATCGGAGCAGGTAAAACGGGCTATATGTCATCAATACGTAATACAACAGCTCCTGCCGATCAGTGGATTGCGGGTGGTGTACCTGTTACTATGATGATGAACATGGAGCGTCGTCATGGCGAAATGAAACCAGTTATTCAAAAAGCATTAGTAAGATTAGATGGTGCTCCGTTCAACTATTTTGCCGCTAATCGTGAGCAATGGGCTATCAATACCGAATATGTGTATCCAGGTCCTATCCAATATTTTGGACCAACAGAGGTATGCGATCAGCCAACAATGACGCTAAAATTAGAACAAGGAAAATAATTTTTGTCCAAATAAGAAAGAGCGTGTTGTATGCAACACGCTCTTTTAGTATAAATTGGATTTTGTTTATTTTACAACTTTCTAGCTCCGTCTTTGATTACTACATCATAAATTTTGGGTTTAATCTTAAATTTTTGTTCGTAGCTTTCGGTAGCTCGTTTCAAGAAACCTTCATACAAATCGTCTTTTACGAGGTTGATGGTGCAACCGCCAAAGCCTCCGCCCATTACCCGTGAGCCTGTTACGCCACACTGACGTGCAATATCGTTCAAAAAATCAAGTTCTTCGCAACTTACTTCGTATTTGCGACTCAGCCCAATATGAGTTTCATACATTTTTTTACCTACTGTTTCATAATCGTCTTTTTTGAGAGCTTCACAAGCATCCAGCAAGCGTTTTACCTCCTCTATTACAAATTCGGCGCGGATGTAGTCTTCGGCACTTACCTCATTGGCTACCTCGTGAAGCATATCTAAGTTTGCATCACGCAAAAACTCTACTTCGGGATGGCGTTTTCTGATTGTAGCTGCCACAGCTTCGCAAGACTCACGGCGTTTGTTGTAAGCAGATGATGCCAACTCGTGGGTAACGCAGGTGTTGAGCAAAACCAAGCGATATCCTTTGGGATTGAATGGCACATACTCGTACGCTAGCGAACGGCAGTCGAGGCGAATAAGTGAGCCTTCTTTGCCAAAGCAAGATGCAAATTGATCCATGATACCACATTTTACACCCACATAATTGTGTTCGGTAGCTTGTCCTATTTTGGCTAATTGAAAACGGTCGAATCCTAAGTTGTATATATCGTTGATAGCAAAGCCAAAACAGCTTTCGAGGGCTGCTGACGAGGACATACCTGCTCCTAATGGTACATCGCCTGCAAAAACGGCATCGAAACCTTTGATGCTTGCCCCTCGCTTTATCATCTCTTGACACACCCCGTAAATGTATTTTGCCCACGACTTGCTAGGCAAGTCGTTTTCGGCTAAACCAAATTCGTCAAACTCTTCTAAGTCCAAGGCATAGGCTTTAATCTTATCTGTACCGTTGGGTTTTATTTCGCAATACATGGCTTTGTCAATTGCTCCAGGCAATACAAATCCGCCATTGTAGTCAGTATGTTCGCCAATAAGGTTTACACGTCCAGGTGAGGTGTAAACAGTTCCTGTTGTCGCAAATAGCGATTTGAATTTTTCTTGTAATGCTTCTAACTTCATGGTATTTATTTTAGTTTGTTATGTTCCTCTTTTTATTTAGCCGAAAACTTATAAATACACGTTTGCGTGTATACCTCTTGGGGTTTCAACAAGGTAGACGGAAAGTTGTGATGGTTGGGCGAATCGGGGAAATTTTGTGTTTCTAAGGCTACCGATTCTCTGTAATTCAATGTTTTTCCGTATTTTCCTTTAGTATCTCCTTTAAAGAAGTTGCCACTATAAAACTGCAATCCCACTTGGTCTGTCGATACCTCCATCAGTCTACCACTGGTGGGTTCGTATAGGCTGGCTGCCAACTCTACCTCTTTGGCAGTTTTACGATCAAGCACCCAGTTGTGGTCGTAGCCCAATCCGTTTTTCAACTGAGCATTGTCTACATCTATTCTTGCACCAATGGCAGTAGGTGTTCTAAAATCGAAAGGCGTACCTTCTACACTGGCTATTTCGCCTGTGGGTATCAACACACTATCCACAGGTGTTGTACGACTGGCATTAATCGTAAGTACATGGTTTGTGATAGTGCCATTGCCTTCGCCCTTGAGGTTGAAAAAACCATGATGCGACAGATTTACATGCGTGGCTTTGTTTGTAGTAGCCTTATAATCTACTCTAAACTCGTTATCGGCTGTTAGTGTGTACGTCATCTCGATTTTCAATTCGCCAGGAAAACCTTCTTCGCCATCGGGCGATGTATAGGATAGCTCAATCGAGTTGTCGGATACCTTGTCTACATGCCATATTACCCTATCAAGCCCCTTTAATCCACCGTGCAAGGTTTGCCCATTGTTGTTGATGGGCAATTGGTATTTTACACCCTCAATTTCAAACTGTCCTTTGGCTATGCGATTTGCATACCGTCCAACTACTGCTCCAAGAAACCGTTCACCCTTATTATCGAGGTAGCGATCGATGTTTTCGTAACCCAATACTACATCTTCGTATTTGCCTGCTCTGTCTGCCACCCATAGCGATACTACTCTGCCGCCAAAGTTTGTTACCTGAGCCGTAA
>JBDLTH010000008.1:0-35999 GCA_039799165.1 Bacteroidota bacterium | reverse complement strand
GATGTAAAGAAGGGCATTTCTTTACATCTTTCTTTTTCTCATAGTATTCTATTTATAATTAACAATCACCTCCTTTCCATCTACTTGATATTCAATTGGCGTTATTTTATTTATTAACTGTAAGATCTCGGTCAACGATTCACTTTTTACTTTAAATCGATATTTTAAATCGGGCTTAGATGAGGTTAACGTTATATTTACACCATACCAGTTTTCCATTTTCGAAAACACTTCGTCAATTGAGGCATGCTCAAAGATAAGCTCTTCAAATGTCCATGCAATATCCGAATCGGCTTCAAACGTATTCACACGTGTAGTGTACAGTTGCTTGTCGATGCTAATGCTTTGATTGGGTAAAAGAGAAGCTAATAGCTCGCTCGATGTGCTTTTCAGTACACTTATAGCACCTCGCTGCAATGATATGTTGATATTAGGAGATTGTGTATATGCGGATACGTTAAATGCTGTTCCGTGTACTACAACATCTAGCTGAGCTGTTTTTACTGTAAATTTGTGTTTTTCGTTCTTCGTTACATCAAAATACGCTTCGCCTTCTAGTATTACAACTCGATTTTTGGTATTGAAATCGCTACTAAATGTCAATTTCGAATCTGAGTTTAGCCACACCTTAGTTCCATCAGGCAGGTATAACTGCCCCTTCTCTCCTTTCGGAATATACATATTAGTAGATGCAACAGTGTTGTTAAGTAAACTTTTATTGATGTACAAATTGACACCAAACATCAGGAATAAAGCAACTGCTGCTGATATGGATGAATAATAGAATAAGTTTCGTTTGGTGTATATTTTAGGTGTATGTGCCGAGATATTGTTTATAATATTATTCCAGATAGAAGGTTTAGCTTCTGCTATCTTTTTATCTATATTTTCCGAAATAGCCCAAGCTTTTCGTAAGCTTATAAATTCGGTTTTGTTCTCTTCGGATAGCTTACACCAATCCATTATTGATACTATCTCGTCCTCCGAACAGTAGCCATTAAAATATTTAGATATGAGTGTATATATATCGTGGTTTTCCATTATTGATCCTCGTTTAAAGTGAAGACACTTGAGATCCGAAAAACCCTTACTTAAATTTAAATAAAAATATCAAAAAAAACACATTAAATACTTTTTGATATTGCTGTTTCAAATTGGCACTTATCAACTTTAAAGCTTTAGACATATGACTTTCAACGGTTTTGATAGATATATCCTCCAATGTAGCTATTTCCTTATACGACATTCGCTCTTGTCGACTTAGCAGGTACACTTTTTTTGTTTTTGCGGGGAGTTGTTCGACTGATGCCTCAACATGCTGAAAGAAATCTTCAATATTGATAATTTCTTCGGCGTGTTCTTTTGTCAGCTCATTTACAAAATAGTCTTGGAGTAAATCTCTTCTTTTTTGCTCATTCCTTATCGAGTTTAATACTCTATTTCGGGCAGACACAAATAGATATGTTTTGATGTGTGTTACTAGTATTGTCTCTCTTTCTTCCCACAGTTTTATAAAAACAGATTGAACAACATCTTCAATCATGTCAAAGTCCCGAGTAAATAATAATAAATATTTACACAAAGGATGATAACATAACTTAAAAAGTTGTTCAAAATCGTCTCTATTTAGCATACCTTCACACACATTAGATGGTTGACCTGTTAAAGATATACAATAAAATCGACATTTGTAATTAATTAATATCTGTAAAAAAACAGCTAACAACTACTTCACCTGACACACCTAATCAAAGACCCTTGCCGATCATCAATACCATAAATATGAGGGGATCCTCCTGAAGGAAAAGACACCGCACCTGGAACGTTACCCCACGATATCAAGGTGCTAGTCCAGTAATACCCAATTGTATATAAGCTAGTTATAGATCCACTAGAAGGGGATCGGTAACCTGCATAAGGTAAATAAAAAGCGTTACCTGGATTTTCGAAAGTGGCTGCATTTACATCTGCTTGAGTGGGTCCTATCCACATTCCAGTTTCATTATCGGCATAATACATTCTCGAAAACTTATTTTTATTTCCAAAAATCCCCATCTCGTCGATAGTAGGTACACGCCAACCTGCGGGGCAAGGATCTTTTGATGCTTCCCATCGGTCGCCCGCAGATGGGTTTAATGAATTGGCATCCCAGCCTGTTACTTGACCTTCTATAGCCCAGCTTTGAGCTCGATTCCACTGATAAAACTTGCCTGGATCATTTATTTTTTCGACAAACTGACCAAACTCGCCAACATTAAATGTAGCCCATTCTAAATCCCGATTTACGAGTTGATGTATATATACGTCTATTTGCAATCCATCAGCTGTTATTTTCAATATTTGCTCTCGTACATCGCCATTAGCAGGATTTTCTTGAAGGGCTGTAAACTCAATCTTATCATCGCCTATTTTCTGTGCTGTAAACACACCCGATGGCAAATCCATTAGATAATTAGGTACATTCGTGGATATTAGAACATGCTCTTTGGAGTTTGCGGTTCCCCCCAACTCAATGATTCGGTCAGATAAACCAAAATAAGAATTATCATTAAAATAGATGTAATGAATATCTTCTTCAACCCAAGACAAGAGGCTAACCACTATGCCCAACGATCGGTTTTCGGCTGCTTGTGCTGCGGTAGCATATCCTCCTCTATTGACTTGTTCTATCAAAAATTCGTACCGATGGTTACGTAATATTTGCCCTCCAGGATGCCCTTGTGCTAAAGGGTTAACATCTAATCTATAATACGTTAATTCTGTGGCATTGTTGTAATATCCTCCTACTACAATGCTAGTGGCGGTTTGTAAATCAACATCACTCGACGCTACCGATTCTGCCGTGTAGAGCTGTGCGATAGACGATGTTTGATCTGTAACCATCAAAGGTGTCGTATTTATTGTATATTGCGTACCTACGGGTACACTGGGTACTGCGACCCCTACAGAGGGTGTTATATTGTTGGGGATAATCTGCATATTATTAGCAACTCTAAAAGACTGAATAGTAGCTAATTTGAAATTCGTTGCTGCCTGTTGCGTCAGGTGTACATCCATACGAGCCATTGCACGCAACATTTTGATATTTTGAATTGTATTTTCTTCGCTTACCAGTCCTGCATCAGAAGTATAACTCCCTGACAATGGAATACGCACGATATTCTCTACGCCGAATGATTGTGTCAATACGTTCTTTACCTGCGAAATCGTACTTCCTACTTGTAAACTAGGTTCGACAGCCAGCACACTAGCTGTTGCATTGGCTATGATGTAGAACGTTACCTTTCCTGTGTAGGAACGTAAACGAGCATTAAAAGAGGCTTTGTTATTTGCTGCATCATTTTTAATATTTCCACCTTTTACCTTATAAGCATATAGGTCATTCTCAAACACGAATATTTCGATCTCATCGATTTGACTTTCGGCAGATGTCTGTTGCGATCGGGTGGCTACTTTAGGTAGACTTGTACCTGAAAGTGTCAATGAAAATGGTATTTCTAGATCAAGTTTACTATCTTCTGAGTTCAATTCAGTATCTTTATCGGTGCAGCTGATAAGGATACAGCCAACGACAAAGAGCAATGGCAGAACTTTTTTTAGATAGATCGTCAATTGTTTCTTTATTTTGGTGCTTTGCATTACTAATTTCATACTATAAGCAATACTCTATTTATATTTGACATCTAAGACAATTTCTCATGTTGTGTTACTGTTATTAGAATGCGTAATCGATCCGCCTCTATCAAAAAATAGGCTACAATATCTCCATTCCCAACGGGGTTGTCTGTAAGAGACTCTATGTTAATATGATACCCATTATCTGATTTCGAAATCTTAAAATAGTCTCCTTCCAAGGTCTCGGCTCGTTCACCAATAGCTACGCCTGCTGCATTACTCCATCTGAAACCAAAAGGCTTGATGTTTGTGTCATACTCTATAATACCTACCAGCTTGCTATTTCCTCCAACATTAACTAAGATTGTAGATAGTATAAAATGACGTTGCCCATCGGGATAAATATCAACTTCGATAGGTGTATCGACCCAATCTACAACATCTGCTGTAATATGGCTAGATAAATTACTGGCTGCATCTTCGGGCGTACCCCATCCAGAGGCATCTACATCGGTAATATTGAATGTGTAATGATGGTTTCGCAACACTTGCCCAAAGGGATAATTGGCTAGATTGGGTTTAAAATCAAGTCGATAATAAGTTGTAGTTGCACTGCCCTTGTATTTTCCTCCTACAACAATGCAAGTAGCCTTCAAAGCCTCTTCGCCAGTTAAAGGGGCCAGAGACTCGGGTAGGTACAATTGTGATTGAGATATGTTACCACCAGTTAGAATCGGCAAAGTTTGAATAGTATTGGTACTATTATTGGGGATGCTTGGGGCTGACACCAACAAGTCTCCAGTATATGTGTTAGGTACTAGTTGTATTTGGCTATTTGCCCTAAATACACGAATATCCGTGATTTCAAAATTACTCTGTACGCTGGTTGCTATAACATCAACACGAGCTATTGCTCTCAGTGCTTTGATACGTAGCGAGGTATTATTTAGAGCAGCAGATACACCAGACTGGAAAACATGCTCACTCCACATCGGAAAATTAGTTGTGTTATTGTTGGGCGTAAAAGACTGTTTCAGTTTTTGTTTTACCTCATTCTCAGAGTCTCCAACTAGGGGAGGATTGTTTAATACATCGCCATTAGCATTTGCTATTACATATACCTTGACGGGATAGTCTGTTGTATACATTATAACATCAAAAGAGGCAGAAAGCCCTTCTTGATCTATTAAAGATGTAGATGCTGTATACTGATAGGCATACCCATTACCAGTATCAACAAATATTAGAGCTTGAATTTCAGATATTAAACCTTCGGTTACTGTTTGTTTCAAGAAAAAAGGTGGATTTATTTTTAGCTTTACGTGTATATCACTCCGAGCCGAGCCATTAAAATCAGATTCGGTACTGCACGAGCTGAAACCATGAACCATAACCAATAAAGCAAAGGCTAGATACAGTGATATACATTTATTTTGGACAAGTAACAGCATGTTTTTTTGTTATATAGTAGCAGTCTTATTACTACCACTCAAACCAATAGTACATTACGTCCCAATCGGTTATTTTAATAGTTGCATCTAGGGTTGTTGTTAAATCGATCAAAATATTATTAGTAACCCCTATTTGTGGTATAATGGGTTTTCCACTACTTGTGTGAACAAGAGCTAACAATTCGTCATCTCTGTATATTGAGATAGAAAAACTGTTGCCATCAATCAAGTCAAAAACTGTAAACGGATAAGATGCAAATAATGTGCCTTGTGTATTAAATTCTCCATTTTGTTTGTATTCTATACCCTCACCTCTCAATTTGCCTTCAAAGTCATATGCGTTTTGTGATGCTCCATTTATTTTAAAATGATATTTGTCTGATTGATCTAATTTAAGTCCCCTAACCACAATATTCAAAAGAGCTGTTTTGCGACTTATAACAACCTCATTGTTTATAGCCGTCTGACTTTGAATACTGGTAGTAATCTGGCTAAATCCATGGAATAAATCATCTGGATTGATAGCATAAGCTTCTGCATTTTCTTTTAATTGCACCAAAGCTTCTTTCATTAGCATCCCTTGTTTCAAATCAGTTACTTGTTGTTTATCTTCTAAATTAGACCATACTACGACCCAATAGTTAGTAAAGCTTTTACCTCGAAACTCGACGGGTATATTGTTTTGAACATCTTGTTTCGAAATCTTTTTTTCTTCTACAAAATGTTTGTTGTTATCAAATATGTATAGAATTACTGTGCCTGCCTGCCCAGTAGCTGTTATATCATTGCCAGAGGCATTGATCGCTTTTACTCGCAAGGATACACCACAATTAGATAAATCATCTTTGATGCAAGAACTTGTCAACACGAAAAAGCTGAACAGAAAAATACTGTATCGCAAAACACATTTACTGACGTTTATATATCCTAATTCCATATACAGTGTTAGTCGTTAGATCTAGTTGTCTGCACAAAAAACTAGAAATTGCATGAAAGAAAACAAATCGTAATCTTCCATGCTACATCTATTATTTAGTCTTAATTACCACTCTACATTCTGAACAGGAGCTACCACCCAATCTTGAGGTACAATTGTAACTGTTAGTGTTGCAGGATCGCTTGGTATTTCTGGATCGGGAGAGCCTGAACCTATACGACGGAGGGTTACATTTATTGTATACTCTGTATTATGTCTTATGTCTTTGACACGGAACGGAAAATACATAAGTTCGCCATTATAAGTAGCTTCGAGTGTCAATAGTGTAGATTCATCATCATTTGTACTGTTGTTTTCAAACACATAGAAGTATCTATTTGTATGCTCTGCAATAGTTATATTCTCATACAGATAGCTTTTTACATTAACCCCTTGTACTTCAAGCCCAGTTATACCACTATACAAGGGAACTGTTGTTATAACAGATGGTATACCAAATGAAGACTTCCCTCTACCTTTGATTACGGCAACCCCTGACAATACAAATTTAGCTATATCAGTTCCTATAGCAGGCTCGACGGTTATTGTCCCTAGTTTTAGTTTTGCAACTATACGCGTTACAGGTATAGTTCGTTCGTTTGTACCTAAAGACTCGGATTGTAACACTGTATTTATTTCGCCAGTCATCACTAATCCATCATCTAAGGTTTGTTGCTCTCCCAAGTCAATATTATTAGCGGGGAGGGCTAAGTTATCATAAGGGTCTCCTTCTGATAAGTTTGGATAAGTTGCTGCATTTGCTATAACCACAACTTTTTTAGATCCTGTTGTAAGATCTTCTATCAGCAGCTCTGCACCTGTGGCTGATGTTGCAGATTGTTCTAACCGATTGTTGTAAAAAATATATACTTTGAAAGATGTTATTTTATTTTCTTCTAATTGTGTAGGTGCACCTTCAGAGCGTGTACTAACCCCCGCTGTGTTTTGACCTGTCAACCTAACGCTTAACTTAGCTTTTCCTGAATCTGGAGAGGTGTTATCGTTATTACTACAAGCGGTAAATAATAGCGATATTATACTAGCTAAAAAAAATAATTGTTTCATAATTAAGTTTAGTATTAAAATATTTTATTTTAAAGTTTATTAGGTTAACTCAACGATATCGTTTTATATTGTAATGCTCATGCCACACCTAGATTATTGTGCTCTGTACACAAATTCAGAATCTGAATTTATAAGCATTTTACTTGTTATTTAAAATAGATATGTTCTATAAATATTAACAAATAAACATATTATTTGTTCAATTAGTTTTAAGCTTTACTTAATAGTGTTAGGAGATAAAGATGTTCAAAAAAATAAATCCAGAGATATCAAAGTAGCAAAACAAAAATATGTTGATAAATGTTGTATAGAATGAGAATACCAGAAGTAACACTAGACAAACTAAATCTAAATCAAGGTGAATAAAATATTACTACTATTATTGTTGCTTATTGCAGTCATTTTACCCTGTAGTAGTCAATCTTTTGCAGTTAAATCAAACTTACTATATGATGCTACAGCTACCCTCAACTTAGGAGTTGAAGGTGCTCTGAATAAAAAATGGACTCTTGGATTATTGGGTAATTATAACCGTTGGACTTTTTCGGATAATATGAAATGGAAACATTGGATGGTACAGCCCGAAGCTAAGTATTGGTTTTGCGAAAATTTCAATGGTAGCAGCTTAGGTTTTCATTTACTTGGCGGAGAAGGAAACGTGGGCAATTTAAACATCCCGATAAATATGCTGGGTACAAATCTAAAACCGCTTAAAGATTATCGGTACGAAGGATGGTTTGTGGGAGGAGGTGTTGATTATGGCTATTCGTGGATTCTTAGCAATCGGTGGAATCTCGAAGCTGCTTTAGGCATTGGTTACATACGCTTTGATTATGATAAGTTTACCTGTTATGAATGTGGTACCTGGCTAGACAGTGATATAAATAACTATGTCGGAATCACAAAGGTAGCCTTAAACATTGTGTATATAATCAAATAATAAGCTACATATCATGACCAAGTTATACTGCATATGTCTTGCTACCTTTTTGTTCTTCACGATAAACAATGTGGCACAAACCAACTACTGGAAGCAACTAATTATAAAAGAAAGGATTGACAACAAAGACAATCAAATAATGATTGATTTAGATATTGTCTTAGATCAATTACAGGTTGAGTCGAATCATATGATTGTGCTTACCCCCATTGTCAGATCTGTAGATAAATCTCGATCTCGAAAACTTTCTAAAGTTGTTGTTACAGACTCTAGAAAAGACAGATCACTCAGACGCACGGTGCTACTACAGGAAAAATCGACATTTGATGATGAACCTTACATAATCGTAAAACGTAAGAACAAGGCACAACAAACAATACGATACAAAGTAACCCTTCCGACCGAAGATTGGATGAAAAACAGTCAATTGATAATTGAGGAAGAGGTTACAGGATGTGCCTTTTGCAATCTAGCCCAAAATGAGCATATATTTATCTCTCAATTGATAGAAGAAGAATTTGTACCTCAATACAAGACCAATTACCTAACACCTCGCCCTGAACAAACTAAAGCGAGGAAAGAAGTAACGGAAATATATTTGAGCTACAAGTTGGGAAGTTCTGTGATATTCCCTGATTTTGGAAACAACCCTCAAGAGATTGAAAAAATTATAAACCTATACAAGACCATTCGAGACAATGATGATATAACCATAACAGGGATTGATATTGTAGGTTTTGCATCACCTGAAGGTTTTTTTCATAGAAATATGACTCTTTCTGAGAAAAGGGCTAGATCATTATCTGATTTTTTAGAGAGAAGACAAATTATCAATCCAAATCTGATCTCTATTGATTGGAAAGGCGAAGACTGGGATGGTTTAGCAAAACTGGTTGCAGCATCTAACATAGACGACAAAGATAGGGTATTAGAAATAATCAAAAGTGTAGATGTTATAGATGGACGAGAATTGCAACTCATGAAACTAGAGGGAGGTAGTATATACCGCCATATGCAGGAAACAATGTTCCCCTTACTTAGGCGTAATAGATTTACTGTGAATGTTAACATTAATAATTTTGATCTCGAAAAAGCTCAAGAAATGATTAAATCAGACCCCAAAATATTAAGTTTGGGCGAAATGTACTTAGTAGCTAATAGCTACCCTAAAGGATGTGATGTTTACAATGAAATTTATCTTAACGCTGCCATTTTTTTTCCGAATAGCCCCGAAGCTATAAATAATGCAGCTGCCATAGAGATAGAGAGAGGCGATCTTGCTAGAGCTAAACAATTGTTAGAAAATCTAAAAAACAAGGCACTAGCATTGAACAACCTTGGAGTGATAGCTGTACAAAATAAAGAATATCGACAGGCTAAAGAATATTTTACAGAAGCTGCACTAAATGGTATAAAGGAAGCAAACGAAAATTTATTGCTGTTAAATAACAGTGGCTTTTAGCTCTATCCTAAAAGTAGTTCCAACACCTAATTCTGAGCGTTTAACATATATTCTACCTTTGTGGTAATCCTCTATAATACGCTTAGTAAGAGATAACCCCAAGCCCCAGCCCCTTTGTTTGGTTGTAAACCCAGGTGAGAATATTTCTTTAAACATCGATTTTTGTATACCCTTACCTGTATCAGTAATATCAAAATAAATTTTCTCTTGATCTTGGCTTAAGGTGCATGTAATTTGTCCAACACCAAGCATTGAGTCTACTGCATTTTTCACTAAATTTTCGATAACCCAACTGAATAGGGATGTGCTTATGTTTGCATATAGGGGTGCGTTGGGCATATCGAACACAAAAACAACTTTTTTAGATATTCGTTTATCCAAATAGCCAATAGCATCCATAATTTCGTGCTGTAGCTCTGTCGGGCGAGGTGATGGTGTAGAACCTATCTTCGAAAATCGATCAGCAACTATTTGTAAGCGTGTTACATCTTTTTCCATCTCATTTATCACAGATAAATTAGTCATTTTCGTTTTCAAATATTCAAGCCAAGCTAACATTGATGAGATAGGAGTACCCAACTGATGTGCAGTTTCTTTAGAAAGACCAACCCACACTTTATTTTGTTCTTCGTTCTTAGTACTTAATAATGCAAGGAATGCTACACATACAAATATTGTCAAAATTCCGATTTGAACAAACGGATAATATTGTAAGCGTATTAATGTATACGAATCGCTATAATAAACATACTGCTTAAAATTAGGATTTTCTACAATGATTGGTGTTCTGTTTTTTTTAAACTCCCTCAATTTTTTTTGTAAAAACGCTACACTGTCATTCTCATTTATATCAATGTTGGCAGTTAATAGTACATTATCAAGCGAGTCGCATAAAATAACAGGAATCGTTTTATTTGCGGATAAAATTTTCAATGTCAAGTTCAATTCTCCACCATCTTCAACAGAAGCAGCCATCTCAAGAGCAGTAGCCCACAACTCTATTTTCAGTCGTTCCTCTTCAGCTAAATCGTCTGCAATGCGATTAGAAACAAGCAAAAAACTTATGCCAATAACTATGGCTAGGATTATAAATATATACTTGGAGAGAATTTTTTTTTCCAATATTGCCGTTATTTAAAATGATGCCTATTGTAACTAAAACTAAAGGTATATAATATTTGGTAGAAACAACGGAGACTAGTTGGGTTTGATTCATAAATATATGTGCAGTATCGACAAGATACAGCTGTAATTTATACATATTCAACCCTATTCAGGTTATTTATAATATACATAAAAAAACATGCCGTATCTTTGATGCTCAATATTAAAATAGGAATAAAAAGAACATACGATTAAACCTTTCTGATAATATAGAGTCAAAACAACACATAAATAATTTTCCAATTGTTACATAAGAATTTAATATCGTAATGAAAAAAATACTATTTCTCTTCTTTTTTCTAGTTTCTTCATTTTTATCCTTAAACGCACAAGATAAATACCAAATCAGTGGATCTGTACTTGATAGTTCTACCAAAGAGTCTATTCTGCAAGCAGGCGTACGTATACTTAACGCAAAAGATAGCTCCTTTGTTACGGGTACAGTTACCAACCTCGAAGGTAAATTCTCGGTTTCGGTTGTACCTGGTAGATACATTGTCAGTATATCTTATATTGGATACAAAGAAGTATTTAGAAATGCAGATGCACGTTCTAATGCTATACAGCTGGGTGGTATTGCCCTAAGTGATGATGGTATATTGTTAAAAGAAGCAGTGGTAACAGCTAAAGCTGCCGAAATAGCCGTAAGAGGCGATACGGTCGAATACAACGCAGACTCGTACAAGGTACAACAGAGTGCAATGGTAGAAGATCTTTTGAAAAAAATGCCTGGAGCAGAGGTTAGTGCCGAGGGCAAGATAACTATAAACGGAAAGGAAATAAAGAAGATATTAGTTGATGGCAAAGAATTTTTCAGTTCCGACCCCAAGGTTGCGTCGAAAAACCTACCCGCACAAATGGTTGATAAATTACAAGTCCTAGATCGTAAATCTGACATGGCACAGATGACAGGTTTTGACGATGGGCAAGAAGAGACGGTCATCAACCTAACCGTAAAAAAAGGCATGAAGCAAGGTGTCTTTGGAAATGCTACTGCAGGTGTAGGCAATCAAGGACGATATGGTGTGAATGGGATGGTAAATTATATGCAGAATGAAAATCAATTTACGGTTTTGGGGCGTTCAAACAATACAAACAACGAAGGTTTTACAGACAATGTGGGAAACTCTTTCCGGTCGATGCGTCCAAGAGGCATTAGCTTTGGGGGAAATAATGGTATCACCACAGCATCAAACGGAGGTTTTAATTTTGCAGTTACAGCATCACCCAATCTAAAATGGGGAGGCAATATTAGATTAGGGGATACGAGCAACGATGTGGATACAAAGAATTATACTGAGCGATATTCATCGAAAGATGCTACACTAAACCAATATACCAACGAAAATGGATTCGGAAATAATAAGAGTACAGACCTAGGTGCTGATTTAAGATTTGAATGGAATCCCGATTCATTAACTAAAGTTATATTCAGCCCTACTCTAAAATATGGTAAAAATCAGAATAGGCAAACATCAGATCAGTCAACCACTCTCATCAATCCAGCTGATACAATAAACTGGGGGAAGAGCAACTTGTTCTCTGAGGGTAATACAAACTCGGCAGATGGAAAGCTTGAAGTTAGCCGTAGATTGGGCAAGCAAGGACGTGTATTAAGTTTTAGCTTGTCAGGTGGATTCAGCAATCTTGATACGGATGGTTTCAACTATTCCGAAACCACTTACCGAAAAATCAATGGTGATTCTTTATCGGTATTAGACCGAAAATACGATCAGCAGAATAAAGGAAACAATTGGAGTGCTTTTGCCTCATACGTTGAGCCTGTGGGTAACAATAATTTTGTGCAACTTAGTTATTCGTATCGCAAAAACTATTCAGAATCTGATCGAAATACATTTTTTAATGACGGTACAGGTGTATACTCTATTGTAGATACAACTGCAACTAAGCATTTAGAAAATAATTTTGTGAATCAAGCGGTAGAATTAAACTTTAAGTCTATTCGAGCCAAATACAATTATACTTTAGGTATGGCGGTACAACCATCTAGCTCAAAAAGCACAACAACTACACCCACTATAAATTCCGAGGTATCTAATACCGTCCTTAATTTTGCACCTGTTGCTCAATTTAACTATATGTGGAGTCAACGCCACAACCTTCGTGTAAATTATAATGGATCGACAAACCAGCCTTCAGTCTCTCAATTATCTAATGTGAGAGACGAGTCTGACCCCAACAATATCATATACGGAAATCCAAACTTGAAGCCGACTTTCGTCAATCGCTTTAGACTGAGGTATACTAAGTTTAACCCTGAACAAGCAAGTGCTTTTCTTATTTTTGGAGGATTTAGCTTTACAAACAACGATATTGTAAGTAAGGTAAAAACGTTATCGCTAGGTAGACGGGAGAGAACCTATGAAAATGTGAATGGAAACTGGAATGGCGATACTCGTGTAATTATTAACCGCCCATTAAAAAATAAAAAATTCTCGATTAGTACCATGACCTATGGTAGCTATGCTGTGAATAAAGGTTTTCTTGAGGAGGATATAAACACAACTAAAACATTGACTTTTGCAGAGAATATGGGTATTCAGTATCGATCCGATTTGGTTGACTTTAGCTTGCGGGGTAATGTTACGTATACAAATACATCCAATGATTTATCTAAGCTCAATGACAAATCGATCTATAATTATGGAGGGTATTTTAGTAACACATGGCATCTCCCTAAAAATATTACTTTTGATACAGAGATGACATACATTGCCACATCAGGTATGGAAGCGGCTTATTCGCAAGACCAATGGGTGTGGAATGCTTCGATTGCAAAACAAATTTTTAAGGCTAAAAATGGTACATTAAAACTTAATGTCTACGATATTTTAGATAAAAGAAATAACATTACAACTACATCATCACCCAACGAAAGTTTTAGTCAATCAATGACAAGTTCGTTGCAACCTTATTTTATGGTAAGCTTTATGTACAAGTTTCAAATATTTAAGGGAGGTGCTAAGATGTCGGATATGTCAGGAAGTATGCCCCCTGAGGGAGGTATGGGAGGTCGTCGCCCTCACTAAAACATTGAATAGCAGACAATTGTTTGGATAAGAATAGTTCATCAGTTGTTCGGATATAAAAATGGGCGTAATCTAATTAAAGATTACGCCCATTTTTTGAAACAAGTAATAATTTATATAGGATCAGCACCTCCGTGCATGACATCAGGTATCGCTAATTCCATTTTCCTCAGATCGGAAACGGTTTTTATTGGGCTAGGATTATCTAATATATATTGTACGTAAAACCCTCGTAAGTATCCATTGGGTAGAATTTCATATCCATTTGGAGGAGATTCAGTAAGTTCCAACTTGATTATATCTGTCCTCTCTTTATTAACATAAAGCTTATATCCCAGCTCCTTGTCAGTCAATTTTCGACACCACCTCATCGGTTTCAATGCCCACTCTTTACCTCTTTTAGTGTCTGGATAATCATGCATAATTACTGTACCTAAATCACTCGAAGGATACACTGTTGCTCCATAAAACAAGACAAAATCACCTCTTTTGCTATTATATTGATGGCAATCATTGTTTCCCATATGGCATACACCCCAGTTGTAGCCGTTATTGTGAGCTCTTTGACCAGCATATATTAGGTTAAAACCATATTTATTGGTATTATGTCTTGTTAACCAGAATATATTCTTAGTCTCTTTCATAAGAGGTGTATCGCCTATTTTATGGCAGAGAGCAAAGCGAACATTGTGATCTTGAGCATCTCCGCACATGGCAAAGAGTTGACGAAAATCAGGCTTAGATGGTAGTCCCCATTTACCTCTATTTATCTTTTTATCCTCTTCATACATGTTACCTACTTGCTGCATATGAGAAATTTGGTCTAAACTGTAATATTGCCCAATGTATTTGTTAACATCTTGCGGGGTCAGTTTATAATCCAAAGTATCTATACGATATACATCTAACCCAAAATTTATTTGGTGCTGATTAACAGCATATTTATCATTTATAGGGTTGATAAAGTTACCGTTCATCCAAAGATATTCGCCAATTCGTACGGCATTATATTTATGTATAAACGAAGCACCTTTGTTCTCAGAATAGTAAATGGGCATCTTATCTCCGTCTTCCATTACTTGAAACATAGGGGGGGTATCGTTTGGCATTTCTTCTATTTTGTCACTACCTTCAACGTTTGGGTCTACTACGTTTTCGGTAAGAGGGCTACTAGAAGAACATCCAGTACCTAATAAAATAGCAATGATAGCTATTAATGAAGTCATTGTTCGTGGCATAGTTGCAATGTTTTATATTGATACTAAATATGGCTAGTCAACATAATTGATATTATGATTAAATTATTTGAGATTCAGGGAGTATGGAAAAATGTGTCCTAGATAACGTGAGTTGATATGAGGGGGGCTTTTCGAATATGAGAGTTATTTGCATAGAACACAATACTGTGATTGTATAACTCATACCTACTCACGTTAACATTAGGACTTCCCTAAAACAATCTTTTTCCTTTATAGATCATCTGCATTTATATGATGATCTTTGTTTTTATATATATGATTTTATTCTACTAGAATAGCATTTAAGACTATTGTAAATTGTAATAATTAATAATATCCATTTCTTTTGATTTTATATTAAAGATATTCGTTTTGTTATTTGGAAATTTATTTCCTTGTTTACATTTACAAAGTTATAGGATCGGGGATAAAAAAGGGTGATATATTAGACTATTATTGGTTCTCTTATATTCTATTCTTGTCAAAAAAGCAACTGTTTGTGTCAGTTCGTGTCAAATCTTATCAAGCCACGTCCTGTGTGTCAGTATTAGGGAATTTTGTTTGGAGTTTGTGTCAGATTTTGATTTTCGTGCTGTTTGAGGGTCGTGATACCAGACGAGATGATTACAACTAAATATTAGCTATAACTTTCTTCGCCTAAAAGTTGGATGTAAGCACGCTGTTGCTTAAAATACTCAAATCGCTCAATCTCATTACTTTTGGTTATCAAAGTAGAATATCTCTTCAATTGTTCAATCCACTGTTTTTGAATCAAATAGGCTTCAGGATAATGAGACATGAGTATATCCATCCCATAGATCTGAATATGACAACAAGTATTGCCACCGTATTCAAAACAAGAGTAGGATGTAGGTATATTGATAGATGATAGGTATATCTCTATTTTAGCACCTACACGAAGCTCTTCTTCTCGGGTAAAGTAATCAAGATAATCGATCAATGAGAGTAAATCTGCTTTGAGTTGTTGTAGTTCCTCTGTATTTATAAGATTACGTCTGTAGAAATAATCAATATCTCTTAGAGCGGATACAAAGATGTCTCTATCTAGTATCAAAATACCCCTTGAGTTTTCTGTTTTCTTTTCATCCCAATAATTGCGTAGGTTAATTATTTTCTCGGGCAACGATACTTCTTCCATTTTGCAATCGGGAGCAATATATTCGGCTTGGTGCAACCATTTGTAGTAGATAAATCGAGGAAAGAACTCCAGATACATACTAAAGAAGTAAGGTATATAGTTAAGTGCCAATAGTGCATTTTGTGAGTCTGATTCACGAACCTCTTCCAAAAACTGGGTAAGCATCTGTATTTTCTCATAATAGATGTCTTCGGGTTCTGTAGATTTATGTAAGATTAAATCAAATAAAGCTCGTTCAGAATCTCTCATTCCTATTAAGCTATCTATGGAGAAATCTAACTTTAATGCTATAACAACGATTTCTTCGTAAGTGAATGGTATCTCACCTCTCAACCTACGATACATAGATTCTTTGCTCCAACAAAACAAATCCATTAAAAAAGAACCAATACTTTCGTTTATAGGTAAACTATTTTTGATAGTAGATACTATCTCTGTTGACATGTTTTTTTTCATAATCTAATAACAATCATTTTCATTCTTATTATTTCGGGCATCAACACCCACCAATAATAGACTGATATATAAATATTTGTTTTATTTTCAAGTCTCAATATCTAAACAGATGAATATGCCAGACCCATATTCTCAATATACGCTCGTTGTTTATTGAAATATTCTAATCGCTGCATTTCGCCACTTTCTGAAATCCGTACGGAGTAACGTTTAAGCATATCAATCCATTTTTTTTGAACTTCACACACATGCTTGTTAGTTGATTGTAAGCTTATGATGTTTTGAGTATGAATATAACTTATCGTGTTATTGTCATAATCAGTATGGCTATAGCCTGTATTTAAATTAAATTCCAATAAATAAAATTGAACTGATGCACCTTCATTAACACCTGTTCGAGCTGCATCTTCCCAGTTCTTGATAAGAGTTAATAGTTCATCTCTCAATTGGTGCATTTCGTCATCACTCAAAAGGCTTCTTGAATAGAAATAATTAATATCATTGCACATATACAAGAAGATACGCTTATCTATTATAAATGTAGCCTTTATTATATCGTTATCTTTTACCTTAAACCATTGCTTCTGAAAATCTTCTATCTTTTTAGGCAGTACTACATCTGCCATCTTCTGATTAGGCTCGATACCTTGTGTTTGATGTATCCATTTATAGTATCTAAATTTTGTTAGTGCACTCAAATATAAACTTGCTGCATATGGTAGATAATTTATAGCTATTTTGTTTGTTAAATAACTAGAGGCATCCTTATTTTCTTTATGGGTAATATATTTTACCAATTTATTGTAATATATATCTTCATGTGGCAATTTTTTGTGCAAATCGGCACTAAATAAAACTCGTTCCGATTCTTTCAATCCAACCAAACTATCTATAGAGAAGCCCAATTGAGTTGAGATAATAGCAACTTCATCAAAAGTAAACACAACATCACCTCTTATACGACGATATATAGATTCTCTACCTAGATGCAAAATCTCGATAAGAAAAGCTACAATTTGTTTTTCCTGAGGTAGCCGACCTTTTATAGCCTCAATTATGTCATCATTCAACTTTTTTTTCATACAACGCAAATATAAGAATAAAGTGTAAAAAACAAGTCTAATTGTAGCATTATACAATTAGAATTAGAATAATAAAACAACTAGATACTAAATACCTTAAAATCTCAAATTCAGATATTTGACTAGATATTTTCACCTCCAACTCACCTCCAAATTCTATGCACATAGCCACATTAATCACGGTAAGCCTATATTGGCAATGTGTTCACGTTGTTTGTTGAAATATTCTATTCGCTGCATTTCGCCACTCTTTGAGATAAAAACAGAATAACGCTTGAGCAGATCAATCCACTTTTTTGAACCTCACACACATGCTCATTATCCGATTGTAAGCTGATTATACTCTCTGTATGAATGTTACTCATTGAGTTATTATCATAATCAGAGTGTGAACAAGTTGTATTTAAATTAAAATCTAATAAATAAAACTGCATTTGTATCCCTGTTCCACTAAGACCAGTTCGTGTCATATTCTCCCAATGCTGAATAAGGCTCATCAACTCGTTTTTCAATTGTTCCACTTCTAGTGTATTTATAAGATTTCGGGAATAAAAATAGTTAATATCATTGCACATATAGGGAAATATATTTCTGTCTATTATGTATATAACTTTTATTCTTTTTTTATCGCTTATAGCAATCCATTTTTTTTGAAAGTCTGAAATTTTTTTAGGAACAGCTAAATCTGACATCGCCGTATTGGCTTCAATACCGCGTGTCTGATGCATCCACTTGTAATATCGAAACTTTGTGAGTAGATTCAGATATAAACTACTCCCATAGGGTATATAGTTTATTGCTATTCTGTTGATTACGTAATCACATGCAGTATCATTTACCTCATAAGCTACATATTTTAGCAACTTATTGTAGTAAATATCTTCTAATGAATAATTTCGGTGAAGATTGGCACTAAATAAAACTCGTTCCGATCCTTTTAGACCAACTAGGTTATCGATAGAGAAGCCCAATTGAGTTGAAAGTGCGGCAATTTCGTCAAAAGTAAATACGACATCACCTCTAATACGACGATATACTGACTCTTTGCCCAAGTGTAGTACACCCATGAGATAGTTTACAATTTGTTTCTCTTGAGGAAGTCGACTTTTAATAGCCTCTATTATAGCATCATTCAACTTCTTCTTCATAAAACATAAATGTAATGGCTGGTTGTGAAATAATTATTTTATAAAATTAGAGTTCTTGCATAAAAAATTATACAATACACATATTTTCAATATATTCGCGTTGTTTCTTGAAATATTGTACACGTTGCATCTCTCCACTTTCAGTAATAAGTACTGAATAACGTTTAAGCAAATCAATCCATTTTTTTTGAACCTCACACACATATTTGTTGCTTGAACGTAAACTGATTATATTCTGGGTATGGATGTAGCTTATTGAGTTGTTATCATAATCTGTTTGCGAATAACTTGTATTTAAATTGAAATCTAATAAATAAAATTCGACAGGTGAGCCTCCAATAAGACCTGTTCGAGACGTGTCTTCCCAATACTGAATAAGGTTAGTTAACTCATCTTTTAACTGTTCTAATTCATCATTACTTAAAAGGCTTCTTGAATAAAAATAGTTAATATCATTGCACATGTACAAGAAGATATTCTTATCTATTACAAATACACTTTGTATTATTCCCTTGTTCTTTGCTGTAAACCATTTCTTTTGAAAATCTGAAATTTTTTCAGGAAGAACTATATCCCTCATTGGGAAATTAGTTTCAATTCCTTGTGTCTGATGCATCCATTTATAATACCTAAATTTAGTCAGTGTACTTAGGTATAAACTGCTAGAGTATGGCAGATAATTGATAGCCACTCTATTAATTACAGTACTGGAAGCATTAGAATTTTCTTCATACGTTATATATTTCACCAATTTATCGTAATAAATATCCTCTAATGAGGTGTTTTTATGGAAATCGGCACTGAACAAAATCCTTTTAGATTCTTTTAGTCCAACCAGATCGTCTACCGAAAAACCCAATTTAGTAGAAACGGTGACAACTTCGTCAAAAGTAAAAACAACGTTACCTCTAATGCGTCGATATACTGATTCTCTCCCTAGACTTAATGTGTCCATGAGAAAGCTTACAATTTGTTTTTCTTGAGGGAGTCGACTCTTAATAGCCCCTATTATAGCATCATTCAACTCTCTTTTCATATAACACAAATATAGTAATAAAGGATAAAAAAAAATCACCCTCTTTTAAACTGAGGGTGTTTTTTTATAGAATAGAGACCCAATTTAAGGGTCGGTTGTTAACTATTTATCCAATTGTTTTAACAAAAAAAAGACATTCTGAAACTTTTTTTGTAAACGTATTTAATCAAGCTTACAAGATTCCTTGTGCCATCATTGCTTTGGCTACTTTCATAAAACCTGCAATATTAGCCCCTTTTACATAGTTAACAAAGCCGTCAGAATCTGTGCCATATTTTACACAATTCTCGTGAATGTTTTGCATAATCCATTTTAGCTTATTGTCAACTTCCTCCTCTGACCAACTTAAACGTTCCGAATTTTGAGACATTTCTAAACCTGATACAGAAACTCCACCGGCATTAGCTGCTTTACCTGGAGCATAAAGCACCTTAGCGGCTAAGAATACTTCGACAGCCTCGGGTGTGGATGGCATATTAGCACCTTCTGAAATGGCTATCACGCCATTTTTGACAAGAGTTTGAGCATCTTCTTTATTTAGCTCATTCTGTGTTGCCGAAGGTAGCGCTATATCAGCCTGCTCGCCCCAAGGGCGACCACCAGCAACATACTTGCAACCATACGTTTCAGCATATTCCTTGATGCGTCCTCTGTATAGATCTTTTAGTTCTTTTACATACTCTAGTTTTTCTTTCGTGATCCCTTCTGGATCATAAATATACCCATCAGAGTCTGAAAGGGTAACTGGAATAGCTCCTAATTCGATTAATTTTTCGCACGTATATTGAGCTACATTTCCCGAACCCGAGACAATACATTTTTTACCTTTAATATCAATACCTTTAGTTTTAAGCATTTCGAGTAGGAAATATACATTTCCATAGCCAGTAGCTTCAGGACGGATTAATGAACCACCAAATGCAATGCCCTTACCTGTAAATGTACCAGTAAACTCACGTGCCATTTTTTTATACATTCCAAACATGTATCCAATTTCACGTCCACCTACACCTATATCTCCAGCTGGGACATCGGTATCAGGTCCAATATGTCTCCATAATTCAGATATAAATGCTTGGCAAAATCTCATTATTTCGTTATTTGATTTACCTTTTGCACTAAAGTCTGATCCTCCCTTGCCCCCACCCATAGGGAGGGTAGTCAGCGAATTTTTGAATGTTTGTTCAAAGGCTAAGAACTTAAGGATAGATAAATTTACAGACGAGTGAAATCGAAGTCCACCTTTGTACGGTCCTATCGAATTATTGTGTTGTACACGATACCCCATATTGGTTCGCACATTTCCCTTATCATCTACCCAAGTTACACGAAACGAAAAGATACGCTCAGGAATACAAAGTCTTTCTATCAAATTTGATTTTTCAAATTCAGGGTGTTGGTTATATACCTCTTCAATAGATTCTAATACTTCATGAACTGCTTGATGATATTCAGGTTCATTCGGAAATCTTTGCTTCAATTCTGCCAGTACTTGCTCTGTCTTCATATGAAAAGTTTTTAATATTAATTTTGGACGTTTGATACAAAAGTATAAATAATAATAATACAATATCTACCCAGAGAGCATTAAATATTCAAAATGTACATTTTTTACCCATTTTTACGATAAATAGATTTTATAGATGGTATTTATATTTCTTTTTGCTCACAACAACGGACTATGTAGAAGTGAATAGATACAGACTATATATTATACATTATATTGATATCATAAACATTTAGTGCAAAAAAAAGCTCCTTATGCCTGCTAAAACCAGTAATTACATAAAAAAAGACCTCTTGGAAATCCCCAAGAAGCCTTTCTTTAAAATATATCTGCCGTTTTTTACAAGCCACTAAAACTAACGCCATCGAAGAGTAAAGATGGCACTTGACGAGAAGCGTAACGTGAAAATGGATCGTTACCAACCTCTACTAGATTACTCCATAAGTCAAGTATATTACCGGTTATGTTCATCTCGCTTATCGATTTGATGGCAATACCGTTTTCGATCAAGAAACCCTCTATCCCAAACGAAAAATCGCCTGTTGTACTATTCGTATTTCCACCATTGAACCCTGTTACTAAAATACCCTTAGTTAAGGATTGCATAAGTTCGGTACAACTTTTTGTGCCTTTTTCGAATGTCAATACCGACGGTGAAGCTATTGTAGGGGCAACGTCCAATTTCAAGGCATTGTATGTATCTATAAAATAGGTATTCAAAACGCCCTTTTCTATAATACATTGCTTATGTGTAGCAACCCCTTCGCCATCAAACCATCTAGACCCAAATGTACACTTCAGGTGTGGGTTATCCGTAACAGTCAACAAAGGAGACGTTATCTGGGTATGTAGCTTATTCAATAAGAAGGTGTTTTTTTGTTGAATAGCACTACCATACATAGCTCCAATAAGGGGCGAGAGCATACGAGATGCAACCATATTGTCTAACAACATCGGATAACTACCCGACTTTATTTTGGTCTGTCCCAACTTTTGCAATACACGCTCCAAGGCTTTAGATGCAATGCCTTGTTTCTCCAAATCTTTCCAATACAAGCTATTATTATACCAATACGACTCGGGACGTACATCGCCATCGGTTTTCAATACCACCTCGGCACTTAAACTAAATACAGTATCTTGAGCCTCGCCTTCGAATCCATTGCTGGCAATCATATATTCAGCACCCCACCCGTCATCATAAGCAGCTACTACCGATACAATCTGACTGTCTGTGCCGTATACCTCTTCTACAGTTTGTTTTGCCAGGCTCAATTTTTGCTCTGTGCTGTATTTCCAAAAATCCTTATCTTCCAAGTTCAGATCGAATAGATCGGACGCTTTTGAATATCTTTCGGAAACTGGTAGTTGCCTAAATTTATCTTCTGCCAAGAACCTAGTAGACGAAATGCCTTCTTTTATAAACACCTCCAACTCCGATTTATCTAAACGATTGGTAGAGAGTGTACCATAACGTCCATCAACGAACAGTTCGATATACAATTTATTCTCAGAGCTTTGCTGTAGTTTATCTAATTGTGTATTTCGATATTCGAACGAATTATTATTGGCTACTGTTATAGCCACTCGTGCCGAGGAACATCCGTGTTGAATCGAAAAGTTCATCGCCCATTGAGCTATATTTTTATGTTCAGAAGTAATCATACTTATCAATTCAATTTTTTATAAAAACACAGGCTGTAAAACAAGAATTTTATTATGCCCCCAACAGATGGGTAGCATCTAAAATAATCTTTATTATAAATAGCAACGATATAGTATATATGGCAATACTTATATCTTTTTGTTTACCTGCAAACAATTTCATTATTACAAAACTTAGAATACCAAATATAATACCTTGCGATATGCTATACGTAAACGGCATAAATATAATGGTAACAAATGCAGGAAGGCTTTCGGTTATATCATCAAAATCGATTTTAACCACCGAAGACATCATCAGCAAGCCCACAATAATAAGGGCTGGAGCAGTAGCCGATGCAGGAACCATCAGAAATAAGGGGGCAAAAAACAAAGCAAAACAAAACATTATTGCTGTGCTTACTGCTGTAAGCCCTGTACGACCTCCGATAGCCACACCTGCCGAGCTTTCGACATAAGCGGTAACTGTACTTGTGCCACAAATAGCACCTGCGGTTGTACCCAAGGCATCGGCAAATAAAGCTTTGCGAGCTTGTGGAAAATTACCGTCCTTATCCAAAAAACCTGCTTTGGTAACAACGCCAATAAGTGTACCAATGGTATCGAACAGATTAATCAATAGAAATGTAAACACTACAATGAGCATATCGAATGTGAAGACTTGGCCCCACTCAAATTTCATAAATATAGGAGCTATGGATGGTGGTATACTCATAATACCATCGTGTTTACTTATTTCTGCCATGGGGTCAAAGACACCCAACAGGGCAGCTAGGATGGTTGAAACTACGATTGCTACTAATATAGCAGCCTTAAAACCCCGTGCCATAAGTATGGCTGCAGTAAATATACCTATAAAGCCAACCCAAACATTGGGGTTTGCCATATCTCCTATTTCGAGTAGTGTATGTGGATTAGACACCACTATACCCGAACTCTTTAAACCAATAAGTGCTATAAAAAGCCCAATGCCCACAGGTATCGCATTTTTCAATACCAAGGGTATACTCTTCATTATAAGCTCTCTTACATTAAAAAACGTCAAGAATACAAAGATCAATCCTTCCAGGAATACTGCTGTTAGTGCAAATTGCCACGAGTATCCCATTTTGAGTACTACATTTACCGCAAAAAAGGTATTAAGCCCCATTCCCGAAGCTTGTGCAACGGGTAGGTTGGCTAAAAACGCCATCAATAATGTACCAATAATTGCCGTTAATGCAGTAGCTGTAAACAAAGCACCTTTGGGCATACCTGTCTCACCCAAAATGGTCGGATTTACCATCAAGATGTATGCCATGGTAAGAAAAGTAATAAAACCTGCTACAAACTCGGTTCTTACAGTTGTGTTATGCTCTTTTAGTTTAAATATTTTTTCTAACATCTTATTTCCTTTTTACATATTAGTCTGCTAGAAAGTCCATTTTCCAGCAAGGGTTGGACACACATACACGTTGTTATTGTAATGAGAATAAAAATTATTGCTAATCTCAACCTCTGTACCAAATGCTAAATTCGGGTTGACGTTGTACCAAAACTGAGGCTCAGCCAAGAAAATAACTTTTTTACCTCCTTTAGCCTGTATCCTATCTTTGTTTTCTGTCCAAATATCAAGAAATCCGTTTGCAGTCAATTTTTTATTCATAAAATTAAGCCCCCAAACCAGTGTCCATTGCATATCGTTACTTACTTTATCAAAAGCATTGTATTTGTAGGCTAGGTATGTGTTCAGGTTTCCGTTAGCCAAACCATAGTTATAAGACGCACCTACCAAGTATGAATTAGGAATTGAAAATCCCGAATAGTTATCACCTCTAACAATACCTCCATTAAACTCAATATGTGCCATCACGGGTGATTTTCCTAATTTAAAATCACGAGACAACTCTAAATAAGCCAAACCAATATTACCTCTGCTCTGGTTGAAGTCTACATCTACAAAACCAAATGTTGATCCCCATTTATCGGGTTTAAACATCTGGAACGTAGCTGTAAAATAATTACGTTGGGCAACATCGTTATACAAAGCATGCCGAGGATCGAAATGTAGTTGTATTTCTTGTGCATACATCTGCACAGTGGCCATAAAAATGAAAAAAGAAAATGTGATTTTTTTTACTGTCTGATTCATAATAATATATTGAACTACGTATTTATTCGCCTCCTACGGTCAATTTACTGACAAGCACCGATGGTAATCCTTGCCCTACGGGCATGCTTTGCCCATCCTTTCCGCATGTCCAGGCACTGTTATCTATCTTTAGGTTATTGCCTACCATCGTTATATCTGCTAATGCCTTAGGTCCATTACCTATTATATTGATGTCTTTGATGGGTTGTGTTAGCTTTCCGTTTTCGATCAAGTAACCCGTCTTTACAAAGAACGTAAAGTCTCCTGCACCTATTTGCACTTGCCCATTACTAAAATTATCCACAAATACCCCATTTTTCACACTTGCAATCATATCTTCCTGCGGTGTGTTACCCGACTCCATATACGTTACACGCATACGAGGCATAGGCATATGTCTAAAAGATTGTCTACGCCCATTACCCGTGGGCTTTACATTGTAGTAATTGGCACTAATACGATCATGTAAATAACTCTCAAGCATACCTTTGCGTACAATGTATGTTTTTTGACTTTCTATACCTTCATCATCAAAATTAATTGCTCCACGGGCATGTTCAATAGTACCATCATCGACTACGTTAATATGCTCATTGCATATCTTCTTGCCTAAAAGGTCTGAAAATATAGATACATTTTTACGATTAAAGTCTGCTTCGAAAGCGTGTCCAATTGCCTCATGCAACAAAATACCCGAGCCTCCTGCTCCCATTACTACGGGCATCTCGCCCCCTTTGGGTTTAATGGCTTCGAACATCAATGCGGTTTGTGAGACAACCTCTTGTGCCAACACATCTATCAGATCATCTGTTAGAAACTCAACACCTTTACGATAGGCTCTTGAAGCTGAACCGTTCTCTATTTTACCATTCTGCTCCATGGTGCAACTGACTGATAGTATAGCCATGGGGCGATAATCGGATGTCAAAAGACCTTCTGAATTGCAGAACAGAATGTAAGACGTATTTGTATATAAATTGATGGATGCTTTGATTACTCGTTGGTCTAAACCAAAGATTTGTGCATTGAGCTTTACTAAAAAGTCTTTTTTATCGTTAATCAATACATCCTCCCAAGATTTGCCTATCTTATAATAATTCTGAAATTCTTTTTCATGAATATTTACAGAACTTGTATGCTTGGGTAAATTGGCAATTTCGGCTGCGGTTTGTGCCGCTCTCATCAGGTCGGGCAGGTGTGTATTTTCGACATACGCATAACCTGTCTGATCGCCCGATAGTACCCGAACTCCCACTCCAAAATCGATATTAGAGGAGGCTCGATTAACTTCGCCATCTCGCAAAGATATATTTTTATTGATGGTATGCTCAAAAAACAAATCAGCATAATCGCCCCCTTTGTCAAGAGCTTGGTTTATTATTTGTTGTATATCTTCTATATTGGTGTTGAAATGATCCAAAATAGCTGATACAGATAAAGACGCGTTGACGTATTTCATATAATTAAAATTTCGAAAGACAAATTTAGCTTATTTTTAATAAACCAACGACTAAAAATGAGGGGCTAAACAATTTCTGCTTTTATTTTTTTATGCGACCTTTGTACCTTCTTAATTATACAACATGGATGAGTAATCTGGTTACGGACAATAATTTTCAGAAAAAAATCGTTTTTATACTAGCACTGTTGCTCTGCTTGTTCCCGTTTATCAATCCCCCACTGGCATTGTTAGGCGGTTTTGGTCTTTCTTTGTTCATCGGCAATCCGTTTATCAAAATCACACGCAAAGCCACTCGCATTCTTCTGCAAGTATCAGTAGTTGGTTTAGGCTTTGGAATGAACATCTATGAGGCGATGGAAGCTGGTAAAAGTGGATTGGCTCTTACTACTGCATCTATACTGATAACCTTGGCTTTGGGATTGTTGTTAGGAAAATGCCTTCGCATGACTAAAAACACCAGTCTATTGATTTCGTCAGGTACAGCCATTTGTGGGGGAAGTGCTATTGCGGCACTTGCTCCAATTGTTGAAGCCAATGAAGACGAAACATCGGTATCGTTAGGTGTTATATTTATATTAAATGCGATAGCACTACTTATTTTTCCACCCATTGGTTTTTTGTTAAACCTCTCTCAAGAGCAGTTTGGCGTATGGGCAGCAATAGCTATCCATGATACTAGCTCGGTAGTAGGAGCAGCACAACGATACGGCGATACGGCACTACATCTGGCTACCACAATCAAACTAGAGCGTGCATTGTGGATCATTCCATTATCTTTAATTACTGCGATTGTCTACAAAAAAAGAGGTAATAAGATAACTATACCTTACTTTATTGGTTTGTATGCACTGGCCATGTTAGCAAACACATACATGCCTGCAATGCAATTAATAAGCCCATGGCTGGTAGCAATAGCAAAGAAAGGGCTTACGCTAACTCTTTTTCTGATTGGATCAGGATTAACACTCAGTTCGATGAAGAATATTGGCATAAAACCGTTTCTTCAAGGAGTTATCTTGTGGATATGTATCTCAATTGGTTCTTTGCTGCTCGTTGCTCTGTATTTATAGGGTTTACTTCAATTGATTCTCGTAATTTCTTTTACACCTTTTACTGTTTTTAGTTTTTTCAGAAGGCTATTTAATGTACCCGTATTTTGGAGTGTTACAGACAGATTGCCTTGAAACAGCCCACCATTGGAGTCGATGCTTATCGAGCGCAGACTGGTTTCATGCTCTTTAGATATAATAGAAGTCAGATTGGTAACAATTCCTATATCATCGGTACCTACTATACGCAACGTAATGGTATAAGACGAACCTGATTTACCCGACCAGCGTGCTGGTATAACCCTATAAGCAAAACGAGAAAACATGTCATACGCATTGGGGCAACTGATTCGATGAATTTTGATGCCTTGCGACGATACAAAACCAAATATCTCATCGCCATAGATAGGGTTACAGCATTTAGCCAAAGCATAGTCAATACCTGTTAGGTTCTGATCTAGAATTAGCTCATCGTTACTCGTATTTTGATTGGTCTCAGCTACTACATTATTTATAACAAATCCCTCGGCACTTATGGTTTCATGTTTTTCAGAAGCTACCGAAATTTTTTTTTCTTGTTCTAAATACTGTTCTATTACACTATTTATATCAAGAGTGTCTTGTGCTATTTTAATATAAAAATCGGTTATTGTTTTAAAACCCATCTTCTTGATAACACGCATCAATATAGACTCGTCCTCTTCTATCTTCCGATTCTTAAACTTACGCTTGAGCGATTCTTTGGCTAAATCGACTTGCTTGTTCGCCTCCTCTTTTAAGCTTTGACGTATTTTGTTTTTTGCTTTAGAGGTTATTACAAAGCCCAACCAATCTTGCTTCGGAAATTGATTAGGCGATGTTGTTATTTCAATCTGGTCGCCATTACACAACTTGTATCGTATAGGCACATTTTTACCGTTTACTTTTCCTGATATACAAGTAAGTCCTAGCTTAGTATGTATAGAGAATGCAAAATCTAGAACCGTAGCATTTTTGGGTAGTTGGTGCAAATCTCCTTTGGGAGTAAATACATAAATTTCATCATCATAGATATCGAGTTTGAAGTCTTCTAATTTTTCACTCGTTGCTACATCCTTATTTTCAAGTGTCTCACGAAGTGTAGTCAACCAATTATCAATATGCGACTGATCTTTAACCCCTTTGTACCTCCAGTGTGCGGCAAACCCTCGCTCGGCTATCTCATCCATCCGTCGGGTTCTGATCTGTACCTCTACCCATCTGGATTGAAGCCCCATTACCGTAGTGTGCAAAGACTCGTAGCCATTACTTTTGGGTATAGATAACCAATCTTTTAAGCGATTTGGGTTAGGTTTATAGAGGTCTGTAGCAATAGAATAAACTTGCCAACATTCTGCTTTTTCTTTCGGCTGCTCCGAGTCTAGGATGATACGAATCGCAAACAGATCGTATATCGACTCAAAATTTATTTTCTGTTTTTTTAGTTTATTATTAATTGAGTAAATTGATTTTACCCTCCCTTTCACATCATAATTTAAACCCGTTTCGTCCAAACGTTCTTTTATGGGAGCTATAAATTCTTCTATATATTTATCTCGTGATGCTTTGCTCTCACTCAATTTTTGGGATATAAAATTATAGGATTCTGGATCAGTGTATTTGAGATACAAATCTTCCATCTCTGATTTTATATTATATAAACCCAACTTATGAGCCAATGGAATATAAATATAAGAAGCTTCTACACATAGACCTAAACGCTCTGTGTCGGTCAAGTTTGCTGCAATACGCATTTTATACAAGCGATTGGCTATCATAATAAGGATAACGCGCATATCTTCGGCAAAAGACAATAAAAGCTTTATGTAGTTTTCAGACTCTAATGTAGCCTGATTGGTTGTCAATTCGCTTATCTTCAACAAGCCCCTCACGATATCAGCAACCTCTGGATCGAAGACCTTTTCGATTTGGTCAATCGAAATTATTTTATTAATAACTGGGCGATATAGGATGTTAGCTAATACGGAAACCTTGCGAAGCCCAATTTCGTCAATAACGATCAATACTGTATTAAATACAACATCTAAATAATAATATTGATTACTTTCCTTTTGATAAATACCACGAGCAATGCCTTCCTTGACAGACTCTGTCAAAAAATCTTCTTCGAGTTGTGATATTTGCAAATCGCCAGATTGCTGAAATACCCTATGTAGCAATTCTTCGAATTTCTCTTCATACGTAGCACGCTCATTCATAACCAGTAACAATTTTAATTATAGCTATCTATAAAAGATATTATACATTGTAAAATTAGCATTTTATGTTTAAATGAAACAGATAATGCAGAACAAAGTTCACACATCAATAGGAAAGAAACCAAACGAATCGAGGAACTCGTTAGACATTCGAGACATAAGGTATTTATCTTTATACTATCTTTGAAGTATCTAAAAAAAATCGATGGTAATTATGGCTGAACTACCTATACGCATACATGTAAATCTGACTGAGGCTGATTTAGAAGATTTCTATTATCATAATTCGAGACGAAGTATTCTTATGAAAATGATGATTGCCTGTGCATTACTTGTGTTTGCCTCACAACTAGTAAAAATAGTAATGGTGCCTGATGCATTATCAGACGGCAGTTGGAAATGGATACTTGCAGTTCTAGGTCTATTCTTTTTAATGCACTACTCGAACAAAATGAATGCACAAAAAGAATATAAACGCAACAAGCGATTGCACGAAGCACACACGTATGTTATCGGATTTGAGTCTGTACACATTAAGGGCGGGCCTTTTAACACGCACTTTCAGTGGGATAAACTACACGACCTAAGCGAAAGTAGGAAGTGTTTCTATATTTGGTTGAATAAAGGATCGGCACAGATAATCCCTAAGCGAGACATGACCGAGGTAGAAATAGAAGTGATCAGAGCAATAAAAAAATCGAAATTTAAATAAACATGCAGTAAGGCCAAGCCAATATGCCTAAGACTTCTGCTATACGACTAGATACATGGATAATTTACTTCAAGGACTCAATCAATCGCAACAAGATGCTGTAGAATACAATGATGGCCCTGCTTTGGTTATAGCTGGAGCCGGATCTGGCAAGACACGTGTACTTACATGTAAGATAGCGTATTTACTAAAACTTGGATTACCGCCACAAAATATATTATCGCTCACGTTTACCAACAAGGCTGCTCGTGAAATGAAAAGCAGAATCGGGCAATTGATGGGCGAACAGATAGCTCGTAAATTGTGGATGGGAACATTTCATTCTGTATTTTCACGCATACTTCGCTCCGAGGCTGAAAAAATAGGATTTACGTCTAACTTTACTATTTTTGACTCGTCCGATTCCAGAAATTTAATCAAAACCATTATCAAGGAATATCAATTAGATGACAAGGTATATAAACCTGCACGTGTGCAAGCTATACTATCGAATGCGAAAAATGCACTTATATCTCCCACTGCCTATGCTCAAAACAAAGAGATGCAGGAATACGACACAAAGGCTAAGATGCCTATGATACGAGACATATACAGGTCATACAACAACCGATTGAGAACTTCGAACACAATGGATTTTGATGATCTACTTTACTATACTAATAGATTATTTAAAGAAAATCAAAATATACTTGAATCCTATCAAGCTAGATTTCAGTATATTTTAGTTGACGAATATCAAGATACTAACTTTGCCCAATATCTGGTTATAAAACAGTTATCAGAGGCACACCACCGAGTATGCGTAGTGGGCGATGATGCTCAAAGCATCTACTCGTTTAGAGGGGCAAATATCGACAACATTCTCAATTTCAAGAGTCATTATCCTGAGACCCGCTTGTTTAAGCTAGAACAAAACTACCGCTCGACACAAAACATTGTGAATGCTGCTAATAGCCTGATAAAACAGAATAAGGGACAAATACAAAAAAATGTATTTTCCGAAAACTCGGTCGGAGACAAAATAGAAGTAGTAAGTGCTTTTTCTGATTTTGAAGAAGGTGTTATCGTAGCTAATAAGATACAAGACCTCAGACGCAATCGTGATGCAGCCTACTCCGATTTTGTGGTACTGTACAGAACCAATGCTCAATCTCGTGTTTTTGAAGAATCGCTTCGCAAAAAGAACATTCCTTATCGTATATATGGAGGTTTATCGTTTTATCAACGCAAAGAGATTAAAGATGTGATCGCCTACTTCAGAATGGTTGTCAACCCGAAAGATGAAGAGGCTTTCAAACGAATCATCAACTATCCCACACGGGGTATAGGTGCTACTACTCTAGCTAAAATAGTAGAGGCTGCCACCTTGCACAATGTAAGCTTGTGGAAAATTATAGGAGATATTCTCGGATATAATCTCAATGTAAATGGAGGTACAGCCAAAAAACTAAGTGACTTTAGAGAATTAATGGATACTTTTATTGCCGATCATGCTATATTAACGGCCTATGACTTGGCTACACGCATTGTAAAGGAAAGTGGGATTGCACGAGATGCTTATCAAGACCAAACACCAGAAGGGATGAGCCATCAAGAAAACTTGCAAGAGCTGTTGGGGGGTATTCATGAGTTTTGCGAAACCCGTGTAGAGGAAGGTTTAGAGAACATTCGCTTAGTTGATTTTCTGTCCGAAGTATCGCTACTCAGCGATCAAGATACAGACAAGGACGAGAATAAAGAGAAAGTTACTCTTATGACCATCCATGCGTCTAAGGGCTTAGAATTTAGGAATGTATTTATTGTTGGACTCGAAGAGGATTTATTCCCTTCATCTATGGCAAAATCCGAACCCAAAGGCTTGGAAGAGGAACGCCGACTATTTTATGTAGCCATCACCCGTGCCGAAGAATTTTGCATGCTTAGTTATGCAAAAAGCCGTTTTAGAAATGGACAGACTAACCCTTGTAACCCTAGTCGGTTTTTGAGGGATATAGATAAGCAATTTTTGAAAGCAAACGCTGGTGTTTTGGATGGAGGCAATGCCATGGGGCAATATTCGGAAAATGTATTTTGGGATAACATCCGTAAGAATAGAGAGGAAAAAGAGGCTAAATCGGCTTCTATATTTGAGCAACAAACATCAACAATACCTAAAGCAACTAATACCTCAACACGACCTGCAACAAATATGCTGAGTATGAGAGATGCTCAATCAAAGCCTCCACAGGCTAAAGATGTTTTGAACGTTCGAGAAGGAATGCTTATAAAACACGAGCGTTTTGGTATTGGCAAAGTTATAGTTATAGAAGGAGATCCTGCCAGTCGTAAAGCGACTGTGGAGTTCGAAAACTCAGGGACTAAGCAACTTCTACTTAAGTTTGCTCGCTTCGAGATTGTCTAATAACAAACGAGGCTATATACAAAAGTATATAGCCTCGTATATGGTGGTATAATGTGTATTAATCTTCACGGCTCTCTGCATCTTCATTTACAGGAGCTATCAGTTTATAACCTTTTCCATGTATATTGATAATTTCAATTTCGGGATCAGCTTTCAACAGCTTCCTCAATTTTGTGATGTATACGTCCATACTTCTGGCATTGAAATAATTATCATCTACCCATATTTGTTTTAGGGCATGATTACGCTCGAGTATATCATTGGCATGTGCACAAAGCAAACCTAACAATTCAGACTCTTTAGTAGTTAGTTTTGTATTCTCGCCATTGATACTCAATATTTGTTTTTGTGTATCAAATATCATTTTTCCGAATTGGTATACTTGCTGATCTTTTCCTTTTTTACCTTTTACTCTACGAAAAATGGCTTCTATACGAAGTACCAACTCTTCCATACTGAAAGGCTTAGTTATATAATCGTCTGCACCTGCTTTAAACCCATCAAGAATGTCATCTTTCATGTTTTTTGCAGTAAGAAATATGATTGGTATATCTGAATTGATCGCTCTTATTTCTTTTACTAATGTAATTCCGTCTTTCTTTGGCATCATCACATCCAATACACATAGATCATATTTTTCTTTCACAAATCCCTTATAACCAGCTTCACCATCAGGATACAAATCAGTATCGAAACCTTTAGCTTGAAGATATTCTCTTAACAACATACCAAGATTTTCATCATCCTCGCATAAAAACAATTTCAATTTTTCTTCCATGATATTTCTATTTTATATTGAATAAACTTATTATAAATTTTGTTCCACGTCCAAGTTCACTTTCAACTTTAATAAGACCTTTATGGTCTTCTACTATTTTCTTCACATATGTCAAGCCCAGTCCAAAGCCTTTAACATCGTGCCTGTTGCCAGTTGATACACGAAAGAAGCGTTCAAATATTTTTTTTGTGTCTTCTCTTTTTATGCCTATGCCATTATCTTCAACACTTATATACACCTTATTGTTCTGATTCCATGTTCTTATCATCAATTCTAAAGGAACATCCTCTTTTCTGTACTTTAGAGCATTATCCAATAAGTTGAAGAGTACATTGGTCAAGTGCATTTCATCGGCATTTATCGTTGTATCGGAAGCCTCTAAATCAATGTCTATTGTCCCTCCAAATTTTTCAACTTTCAACTGATATGTATTGGCTATATTTACAATTATATCGTTAACATCTAACTCTTTCAGCTTCAATGTGGCTTGTTGTTTTTCGAACAAAGACATTTGTAAAACCTTTTCTACTTGAAAGCTTAGCCTTTTTGTCTCATCATTGATAACACTCGAAATATGATTAAATATTTCTGGCGATTTCAAAATACCTGGGTCTTTCAGCATTTGGGCTGCTAACGAGATGGTAGATACAGGTGTCTTTAACTCGTGGGTCATATTATTCATAAAATCACTTTTCATCTCCGACAATCGTTTTTGTCTGAATATCAAATAAATTGATATGATAAAAGTAACTAATAATATCAATGTAAATATAAATGCTGGCAACATAAACGAAATTTCATTGAGTAAATAATCTTTTTTCGTAGGAAAAGAAACGCGCAGATAATTTAATTTATCAATGGGATCGTTCGGGTATAACACTTGTGTATAAATAGCTTGCGGATCGGGTTCGGCATAAAAATCCTGTCTGTACACAGGCTTATCATTTTTATCTACGATCTCGAACTGGAATGGCAAATCAATGCCATTGTACCGAAGTTCATCGCTTACGTTATCATTCAACACCTTAAAGCTAACTTTCTCCTCTATTGGCAAATCGCTTGATGTCTGTGTCATTTTATATACGACATTATCAACCAATTTACGCTGATACTCGTAACGTTGTCTAAGTTCTTCTTGCATATTATAGGATGCCTGAGCAACTGCATTAGCTCCACGAGAAGGCTTGGATGATTTTTTTGGTAATGTAATATCTGTCGTTTGCGAGATATTATACTCCATATTCATTATAGGATCTCCATTGGGATCTGTAATTTTGATTCTCTGTGTTTGTGTAATCGTTTTTTCACCTACATTGTCTATAAGTGAGTTGCGATATGTATTCTTTTTCTGCAAATCCAATCTCTCTTGATCCAAATATTTCTTGGTCAAGTCAAGCTCAAGATTCTTTGATACTTGGTAAAGGCTCCGACTAACTGCTTCATCAAACTGATCATTACGCATTTCTAACGAAATGCGAAAATAACTAATCTGTAAATATAGCAGTCCAAAAAAGGTGATCCCCATAACACCTGCCAGTAGCCATATTGTCGATTTTCTCATACTTAATCAGCTCCAAATATTGTAAAAGACAACCTATTTTAAAAGAGTGCCATAATTTTAACAAAGATAACCCATTTTTGTTTAACATTTCGACAAAAAAAAGGAACTATTCTTTTTTTTGTCTATTTAGTAGTTGTTAAATTAAAAGTAATTAAGTATTCTCGTAATTTTGTTAAATATTCTATTCCTACGTTACGGACAACACATCACTGTGTCATGGTAAATCGTAGACTAACGCCAAAGTTGCTGTTTGCAGTAGGATACGCTGACGATGAGATCAGAGGTGTGTTTATTATACGATCAAAAAACGCCCTTAATAACAAAGCTCTACTTAGTGTATATTCGGCAGATAACTTAATCGTAAATACGGTATTACCCGAAGTTGCTTCAGTAAATTTGTCTTCTAATTTACGTATCAACGCTTGTGAGCTTCGTCTGGACAGGTCGAACATCAAATTTAAATCATTGTTAAACCCTCTGTCTCCTTTTATTGGCAAGCCAATGAGCTTGTTAAATTCATTTATTTTATACCCACCCCCTATTACTAAATCACGCTGCATATTTTCGATCAACTGATAAGCCGAAATATTTAAATTTAACATTCTCGAGTAATTGTATCTCACTCTTAGTGTCAAGTTATTCATCATTGTACCA
>JBDLTH010000007.1:0-8297 GCA_039799165.1 Bacteroidota bacterium | reverse complement strand
TTTTGGAGGGACATTTTCTGATTTCGAGACAGCCCGAAAAGTCTCAAAAGTGCCATTACTCCGTAAAGATTTTATGGTAGATGAATATCAATTCTACCAAGCTAAGGTGCTAGGTGCAGATGTTGTTTTACTCATAGCATCGGCATTGAGCATTGAGCAAACCAAGCAATTTGCGGCAAAAGCGAAAGAATTGGGGATGGATGTATTGCTAGAAATACATAACGAAAAAGAGTTAGATCATATCAATGAACATATTGATGTGGTAGGGATCAATAATCGTAATTTGAGTACTTTTGTTACTGATATAGATATTTCATTTGAATTGGGGCAGAAAATACCCAACGAGTTTTTGAAAATATCGGAAAGTGGCATTTCCGATCCTCAAACCGTAATTGATCTGCGACAAGCAGGGTTTAAAGGTTTCTTGATGGGCGAAAACTTTATGAAAACAGATAATCCGGGTAAAGCCTTGACCGACTTTATCAAGCAACTAGGCGTATGAAGATCAAAGTATGTGGAATGAAATATCCTCAAAATATAGATCAACTGGTACAATTGCCAATTGATTATATGGGGATGATATTTTACCCTAAATCGCCTCGTTTCTACGATCAAGCACATGAGCAAGTAACACAAAAGTTTCCTCCACATATCCAGAGGGTAGGCGTTTTTGTGAATGAGGATATTGATTCGTTGGTGCATATTATTGATACCTATAACTTGACTTCTGTGCAACTGCATGGACAAGAAACCTTAGCGTATTGCGAACAACTGATTCGCTTAAGACCGCTTGTAACCAGAATTAAAGTGTTTAATGTATCCGAAGCTACCGATTTTGATATAGCTAAAGACTATATGGGTGGGTGTGAATATTTTTTGTTTGACACAAAGACTGTGCAACATGGAGGTTCGGGAGTTAAATTTGACTGGTCTATTTTAGATCACTATACACTTCAAAAACCTTTTTTTCTGAGTGGAGGAATCTCGGCACAAGATGCCGATGCAATTAGGCAAATCAAACATCCTCAACTGTATGGTCTTGATTTAAATAGCCGATTTGAAGTGTCGGCAGGAATAAAAAACATAGAATTAATTGATAAATTTATTAAAGACATACGAGCATGAACAGAATAAAACAACTATTTGAACGTAAAGCACAAAATATTCTTTCGATATATTTTACAGCTGGATTTCCGAACTTGAACGATACCGTAGATGTAATCAAAGAGCTTGAGGCAAATGGGGTTGATCTGATCGAAATCGGTATTCCTTTTTCTGATCCCATGGCAGATGGCCCTACCATTCAAGAAAGTGGAACAATTGCTCTCCAGAATGGTATGACGCTCAAAAAACTTTTTGAGCAACTAGCATCTATCCGAGAAACGGTGTCTATTCCGTTAATCATGATGGGTTACCTTAATCCGATTATGCAATTTGGTTTTGATAATTTTTGTAAACAATGCAAAAAAATAGGGGTGGATGGTGCAATTATACCAGATCTTCCTTTTGATGATTATATAAAGCAATATAAGCCAATTGCTGATGCACATGGTATCAAAATAATAATGTTGATAACGCCCGAAACATCCGAAGAGCGTGTTCGATTGATTGATGAGCATACCGATGGCTTTATTTATATGGTTTCGTCGGCTTCTACTACGGGTGCTCAAAGTAGCTTCGACAGTCGAAAGCAAGCTTATTTTAAGAAAATAAATTCGATGAATCTGAGAAACCCTCGGTTGATTGGTTTTGGTATTTCCAATAAAGCTACCTTAGAGGCTGCTCAGGCAAATGCAAGTGGTGCAATTATTGGCAGTAAATTTATTACTTTGCTCAAAGAATCGACCAGTATAAAAGAAGCGGTGCAAGCACTCAAAACGAGTTTGTCTCAATAATATGATATTAGAAGTAGAATATGAATAAGATGATAAATCGGACTGCTTTTGTAGCAATGGCACTTTCGTTTATTGGTGTCTGTGTTATCTTTTCGTGTAGCAAAGTAGAGGTAGATAACGAGGCACCTCAATTACAAATTGTGCATCCCGTAGCCGATACGGTGGTGATGACCGACACGTTTTGTCCATTCGTCGCTTATGTTTCAGATAATGTCGGCTTATCATCCTATTCGATAAAGATATGGAATGCCCGAATGAAGAGCGAAACGGATACCTTCACGCTAAAATCAATTTTAGAAAAAGAATCACTTATTGCAGCGTTGCCCGATAGTGCAATTTATAACAAAGCTTTTCAGTCGGCTCAAATTTTTGGAAAAACAAGGGATACAATTGATCTAGCTAGTGCATTCAAAATAGATTCGATGTTATCCGTAAGAGGCAATAATTACCCGATCTTGTTAGGTAAGCACTATTTCAAAGTAACATTGGTAGATATGGGTGGAAACATCAAAGTGGATAGTTTTTTGATTGATGTAACTAAATACATCAAGTCGAGAAAATGATGCTTTAGTTTTTGATGATAATATATGCTCTGTACCTACTATTTGTGGTTACAGGGCATAACGATAAATAGCCAGATTGCATCTTTCCATCGTAAAATGTGGCGGGATATTCTTCTTTCATCTGTTTGTCTAGCTGCTTAAGCTCTCCTTCTGTGGCACTAAAATCAATATAAAATCGACCTTCCTTATCCGGTGCTATATAGTGTTTGCTAATTGCTATTGCCGTTAGCCCCATATTATTTCTGACATTAATTTCCACACAAGGATTTAATTTATATGCGTCGCCTTCCTTGTAAATAAGCATATCTACTCCAATAAATCCAGAATAGATTGATGAGAATTGAGATTGGAGTATCTGCTTTAATTTGTCTTTAACCATATCTAGTAATCTAATATCAATGTATGAGCTTATTTTGCTTTCAATACTACTTTGCGAACCGATATAATTGCCCAGATACGCTCCCTTTTTGTTGGTATCGAAAAGTGAATATCCTTCGAAGCTGCTTGTAGATTGATCCGAAATTAGAAACTCCATTGCAAAATCGAGCTGTTTATCTAAAGCCTTTTCTACCGATACACAAGTCTGCTTTTTCAACATACCGTGTAGTATTTGTCTTTCGGTACGGGTCAGCTCGCCAATTGGCAACCATAACAAACCTCTACCCGAAGAAGAGTAAGGTGCTTTTGCCAATAGTTGATAATCTTTAGCTTCAACAAGCTGTTCAATATCAGAGAGGTTTTCGTAAAAGCAAGGAATGATAGAGGGTGAGATTTGAGGGATTGATGAACATAATTCGGATAAACAGATTTGAGCATTTTTTCTGCTGCTTAGGTGTTCTAAAGCACTATTCCATCGAGCAATTTCTAAATTTAAACGATATTGGTTGTTGGTCGTATCAAAGTAATGGATAACTTGTGGAGATATGCCCCATGGTTTAACCAAACAAGGTATTTGTTTAGTACCCAATTCAGCAACTGTTATGCCTTGTGCTATCGGATTGAGATTGTCTGAAATATAGTTTTTGAAACTATCGGGTAGCTCCTCCTCCAAAAAAACATAGTCCTTAGCCTCTGCCGACCATGCAGGCAGATAAGCCAAGTCTTGTTGCATCTTAGCTATATTGGCAGGGGGGGTATAATACAACGATCCGTTAGATATGGCGGTTTCGTGTCCTGGATTGAAGTAATGAAGCTTCTTGTTACTCAACTGTTATCTAATGTAGCTAGCCTTTAGTCCTCTGATAACTGCTGATGTAAAACCTGCATGTTCCATTTCGTTGATACCTTTGATGGTAATGCCTCCAGGGGTGGTTACCTTGTCTATTTCTGCTTCGGGGTGCGAATCGTTAGCTTCCAATAGGTCAATAGCACCACGTAATGTTTGTATCAGTATGTCTCGCCCTTGATTTGGGTATATACCCATTTCTACGCCACCCTCAATAGCGGCACGGATATAGCGAAATGCAAAAGCGATACCGCACGACGAGAGTGAGGTTACGGCTGCTACCAATTTCTCGTCAATAAGCATTGTTTTACCTACTTCGTCAAATAGCTTCAGTATCATCTGATCTTGCTCTGGAGTGGTGTTGACAGATGCAACAAAGGTCATACTTTGTTTAATGGCAATAGCTGTGTTTGGGATTACCCTGTATATAGGAGCATCATCAAAAGACCATGTAGCCAATTGCTCAAGGCTAATACCTGCTGCAATGGATAGTAATATCTGCTGAGAATGTAAATGGTCTTTATATGTTGTTAATACTTCTTGTATCAACCACGGTTTTACGCACAATATCACAATATCAGCTTCTTTGAGCGAAGAATAATCGTTGATTACTGCATTTATGGCATTGTTTTGTTTTTTTATCAGAGCAGATGTGGATTCGGCTCTATCTATAACTGTAATGTCCGAAGCTTTTATATTGCTTCCGCTTGCTAGTCCTAGGGCAATTGCACTCCCCATATTGCCACCACCAATGATTGTAATTTTCATATTGAATTTGAAATATAACGTGATTCGAATCTTATTCAAAGATACAAGTTTATCGAAACACTTGTTATTGTTTAAATCTTAGGCTTTCTATTTTTTTTAATCTCGATACCATTTCGTCAAACAATCCTTTACGAATGCGAAGGCACATGTAGCAATCCATATTGTATTGTTGTTCTAAAATTGACGGTTCAAGGTCTTTTACTACTTTCATCACATCGTTCATAAAAGGATATTCGAACTCGAATGATATATCTAAATCGACCGTTTTATCGACAATTTCGGCATTTTGTATAGCCTCGGCGGCAGCTTCACGATAAGCAACGATGAGTCCACTTGTACCTAATTTTACACCTCCAAAGTATCGGATAACTGCAACTAATATGTCGGTAAGCTCGTTCGAATTTATTTGCCCTAAAATTGGTTTCCCAGCTGTACCAGAAGGTTCGCCATCGTCATTGGCTCTAAACTCTTTCCGATTGGCACCTAACATGTATGCCCAACATATATGTCGGGCATCATAATATTCTTTACGAAGTTTTTCTATTTCCGTTTTTACATCTTCGGCAGTTTGTATAGGAATGGCATATGCGATAAATTTACTTTTCTTCTCGGTAAATAAGCCTTTTGCTATTTCTTTGACTGTTCTAAATGTATCGGTATTCATTTATTGTCCTTCGATTTCCTTCTTTTGAGGGTTTGCCTCTACTTTGTATAAAATGGAATCGGCTATGATTTGCATTTTTTTTGGAAGTGGCGATTTCAACTCCAATTTTTCTTTTGTGGTGGGATGAATAAAGCTCAATTCATCGGCATGCAATGCAATGCGCCTGATGGGGCTTGTTTTAGAGCCATATTTTTTATCACCTACAATAGGATGCCCGATTGATTGTAATTGTACACGAATCTGATTTTTACGAGCCGTTTCTAGGTCGATTCGCAATAGCGAATATCTGTTGTTGGCTTGTATTGTTTTATAATGTGTGGTCGATTTTAGTCCACCATTCTCGTTGGGAGAAGAAAACATAACAAAGTTTTTATTCTCGGTTAACCATGATGTTATCGACCCTTTGGGTGGAACTATTTTACCTTCTACGATCGCTTGATAGGAACGTTTTGGTGGATGTAGAATCCATTTTTTCTGTAAATCTTCTTGAATATCTTCACTCTTTGCAAATACCATCAGCCCCGATGTTTCTCTATCTATGCGGTACAAGATATAGGCTTTTGCTTTTGCATTTTTGGTTTTGATGTAATTATTTATAATATTATAAGCTGTTTCTTTAAGTGCCTCTTTACCTGTAGAAACAGATAACAAGCCCGATTCTTTATCTACAACAATAAGATCTTTGTCTTCATAAACGATTGTTAGTCCGTTTAGTTTTTTCTGATCCATTTTCGTATCATGCTTGTGGATCGTAACTTTATCACCAGATACAAGAGGGTGATTATGGAGCGAAACAATGCTATTGTTTACTTTTACCTGTTTGTGTACCAAGAGTGATTTGGTGGCATTGCGGCTTTTTCTTACATTCTGAGCCATCAGAAACTCAAGTAACTCAGCTTTTTCAATTACTTTTAGTTCTTGCAATACCGTATTTTTAGTCTTTTCTTTCATATCTTATTTATTGTACTACAAAGATAACACATAAAAGTATATTATCTAAATTTAAGTGTAATCATCTATTAATGAACAAATATTGCTTATCATTGCATTGTTTTTCAAAGGAATAAAGAGGCGTTTAAATTGCTTTAAAGTAACCTTTCCGTTACCAAGCTATGCACCCAAAACGCAAGAATGGGTGAAACGGCGTAAATATCTGACCCATTGACGATAACTTCATTATTCTTCTCTCCGCTGCAAGCAGTAAAAAGGCAGAATATTGTGTATTTAGGAAGAGTTTCCGTTACCTGTTTTGAGTTGCAATAACTAATTCAAACTACGGATTTTCTTATGAAATAAAACGGTTAAGGACGTTTTTCAAAAACGAGGAAGTGTTATGTCGTTTTATGCCCTGAATCAGTTTATTATTCACTAATTAACAATGCTTTGCGTACCGTTGATTAGCTCTATAACAGTTAATTTTTTAACCTGTAAAAGAGTTAATTATGTAAGAAGTAAAAGTTAGTTTCTACCTCAAAAGAAACAAATCGATTTTAAATAACAGATTAACAGAATGTTAATCGCTCATCGAGAAGACTTGGGTAACGATTTGGAAACCGTTCTTATTTCAGCGTTTTGCGGTGCAATACTGTCAAATAACTCCGCTGCAAAGCTAATGAATTTATTGGGGATTTGAAGTATATATTTTTCCTTTTTATCTGATAAACACCTCTCTTATGGAAAGAGCGAATAAGGCAATACTTTTATGGAAAATACTACCCGAAGCGTAGCGTAGGTGTGGAGATTTTCCATAAAACCCGTAGGGCTTGGTGTTGACGTTTCGTTCTTGTAATATACCTTTGTGTTCAGATAAATAGGAATTACTCTAATTGCTTATTTTTCAATCTTCATTTATTAAAATTGCCATTATAATATCAATTTGTTCTTTTGATATTATCTTTTGCTTGCTGATAAAGTCTTTTAGTCCCTCAAAAGTTTTTGGTTTGAGTTTATCTTTAGCTATTTGAAATAATGTTTCAGTCTCATTGTTTTTATAGACCTTACTGCCAGTATTATCTAAGCTATCAAATAATTTTGAAACAATAATACTTTGTCCGCTGCTAAAGTGTGCTTCAAGTATTAGATTGTATTTGCCCTTTGTCAGGGTGGATTGTTTGTCAATAGAAATAATCTTGCCTTTACCTAATGGAATAAATTCTATTTCTGTGTCAAGAGAAAAATCATCCTTACTTATGTTATTAAGCGATTTTAGATTTGAAGTAACAACAAATGTATCATTTACAAATCTATCTTCGGAAATGGATAAAAGCCTTTCTGCAATTTTGTCTAAATACTCATTATCTTGGACTGATTTCCATTTATTGGGTATTATACTACTTCCATGCAACGCCCCGACAAGTCCTCCTGCAAAAGCTGCAATACTATCTGTGTCAGATCCTAATGCATTGACAGCCTCTATAATGGCATTTAATGGTTTGTGGTGAAATTTTGCAGCCAAATAAATACCAGCAATAACAGTTGAAGTTCCAGAGCCTTTTGTTGCCTGATCAAAGCACCCCAATTTTTTCAATGTTTCTTGAACAGATAAATTTTGTTTAATGCTTTGAAAAGCAAATCGTAAGTAGTTCTGAGTTTCTGCTATTATTTCAGTATAAAGATCTTCGAAAGTTTTGTCACTTGACTTGTTCCATTCTCTAAGCCATTCTTTTATTTCTATTCTATTGATAAATGCAAGTTCAAACTTTTTCGGGAAATCCAATCCTATTCGGGTAATGTAATTTTCCCAACTAAAATCTTCAGGTCTAAAAACTATAATTTGATCAATGGCATATCCATACAACAATGCTCCCAAAATTGCTCTTGGATGTCCATGAGTTACTATGCTATTGCAAAAAATTTCTTCTTTTATTTTTTCAATGTTCCCTAGATTAGCTAAAGCAATAGGTAGAATCCGCATAGCAGCACCATTTGCACCACTTTGCCTATAATCGTAATTTTCTCCGTTTACTTTGAAAGTGTAAAAATTATTAAACCATTTAGCTGACTTCCTTTTGATTTTGTCTGCTGCTGTTTTTACAGTTCTACCTCCGCCTCTCGCATAATCCAACCAATTGGCAAGCTCTATTTTCGCAAAATAATCATGGTCCAAACCCCCGCCTTTTTTTATACTTCGTGCTACAGATAGAAGCAACTGTGTATCATCAGAATAAGAGCCAGATTTGATA
>JBDLTH010000006.1:0-4177 GCA_039799165.1 Bacteroidota bacterium | reverse complement strand
AGAATTGTACCTAAATGGCGAAGAAGCCATGGGAAGCATATTACCAAGTATGCACGAAACACCCGAAGGAAAAGGTATGGTGGCTCTGCACAAGTACTGCATTGATAAAAATGCCGAAGCCCTTGATCTTAAAATTAGCGATGTAGTAAGTCGTGAAAAAGAAATCCGCATGATGATCGAAATATTGGGAAGACGAAGCAAGCCCAATGTGATGGTCATAGGAGACGCTGGCGTAGGAAAAACTGCACTGGTAGACGGATTAGCAAAACGAATTGTAGACAAAAATGTACCCTCCTATCTCGATGGGGCAACCATTTTTGAGCTAGATACAGGAAGCTTGATAGCAGGAGCAACCTACAAAGGCGAAATAGAAGATCGTCTCAAAAACCTAATCAAAGAAATACGCACCATAGACAGAGCTATTCTGTTTATAGACGAAATACACACCCTACTTGACCCCAAGCAAGGCAATTCGGGAGCAGCACATATACTGAAACCCGAAATGTCGAGAGGAGACCTAACCATCATAGGAGCTACCACCATAGACGAGTACCGTAAACTAATAGAACCCGATCATGCTTTTAGTCGACGATTCGAAGTGTTGACTATGGAAGAACCCGACATCGAATCGGCAACCAAAATGCTACAATCTGTTATAGGAAAATACACTGCATATCACAACCTAAAAGTAACAGACGGGGCTATTTTGGAATGTGTAAAACTCGCCAAGAGATACACCAAAGAGCGTAAATTACCCGATTCGGCAATTGACCTTATGGACAGAACCATGTCGGCAACCAAGATGATAAACGAAACAGCATCAAAAGACATCCTTCAGTTAACCAAAGAATTGGCAGAAGTAGAAGAAAGCTTCAAGCCACAAGAAGAACGTCTCAAAGACCTGCGTTTTATATACTTCGAAATGCGAAACAGATTGAGCCCTGTATTACTTGGTATATTGACCGAAGAAACAGATGCACTCGAAATTGATAATTTTGACGACCTACTGAGCTATATGCACCGCTCATTAGATACATTGCGAGAGTTTACCAAAACCAAAATAGAGTACATAGACATACACGAAATAGCCGCCGTTATATCAAACAAAACAGGGATACCCATCGGCAAAATACAGTCTCAAGAAAAAGAACGTTTAATGAGCCTCGAAGACATCCTTCGACGTAGAGTAGTAGGACAAGACCAAGCCCTAAAAGTAATAGCAGATGCTGTATTAGAGTCTCGTAGCGGACTCAACAAGCAAGGACAACCCATCGGTTCATTCTTCTTTCTCGGTCCCACAGGTACAGGTAAAACAGAGCTAGCAAAAGCAATAGCCGAGGCACTCTTCAACGACGAGAAGGCAATTATACGATTCGATATGTCCGAATTCAAAGAAGAACACTCAGCAGCCTTGCTATACGGAGCACCTCCTGGATACGTAGGGTACGAAGAAGGTGGTATGCTAGTCAATAAAATACGTCAACAACCCTATTCGGTAGTACTGTTTGACGAGATAGAAAAAGCACATCAATCGGTATATGACATCTTTCTGCAAATAATGGACGAAGGCAAACTGCACGACCGTTTGGGCAAAGAAGGAGACTTTACCAACGCACTCATCATATTTACATCAAACGTAGGCAGCGAATGGCTTACCGATCAAATGGCAAAAGGCATCACCCCCAAAACATCACAAATAATGGATGTAATGGGAAGCTACTTTCGACCCGAGTTCTTGGCACGTCTGTCCGAAATCGTACCCTTCTCGCCCATCAACGAAGACATGCTTCTACGTATATTCAATATACAGCTCAAGAGCCTGCATGCAGCCCTCGACAAGCAAGGCATTACGCTAAACATAAACGAAGATACCCAACGTATACTTGCCAACAAAGGCTTTACCCCCAAGTACGGAGCTAGACAAGTATCGGGCGTTATACGTAACTATCTGCGTCGCCCCATATCGCGCTTTATCGTCAGTGGACAAGTCAACAAAGGCAATACGCTAACCGTATCGGTAAACGAAGAACAAGAAGTTGTATGGAATGTAAGCAACCAATAAAAATATAAACTATAATCTTGAATAAATTATGTCTTCACACAGAAGTTTTTTAGTACTAGGCGGTGATGCTGCCGACATAGTGAGTTTAGTAAAAGGTGGAATAGAAATACTTAGCTGTAGTTTTTCTTTTTCTCAGAATATTGATAAGAAAGGAAAAGTAGCATCACGTGTTACAGGAGGAACAATGCAACTTGTATTATCTCAGCTACCCCCTCAGCCTATTATCGAATGGGCTGTTAATTCACGGAGATACCAAGATGGCATAATCATAATGCTAGACAACGAAAATGTACCTGTCGAAAAAATAATATTTGAAAATGCTGCTTGTATTGATTTTTCGATAGATTATACCCAAAAGGGAACAAGTTACACCATGACCAACCTTGTTATACAACCCGAAAGAGTAATTGTAGGTAATGGAATAGATTTTGATAATGAATGGAGTACCCGATAATATAATAACAAAAAAAACGAAGCACTATGTTTAATTTATCACAGCCGTTTGCACATGTAAATGCATATTTTATACTTGACGGAGAAAAATACGATATAGAACAATTCAAAATAGGTTTTAAGCAATCAACTGATTTTAAAGGACAACCCGAACATGAGGTAAGAGGTGGACAATTAACGATCACCATCGATCAAACAGCCGATGACAATTTGTACATATGGGCTAAAAAATCGACAATGCAAAAAAATGGACAAGTATTGTTTCAATCCGATATGGGGATAACCGTACTACGAATTGACTTTATTAATGGCTATTGTGTACATCTAAGTCGTGAAATAGGTGCATTGTCTGGCACAAAAACATCACTGCTAATCTCTGTCGAGAGCATTAGTTTGAATGGTATAACACACGATAATCATTGGAAAAAACAATAAAAAATTATGAGTAATATACCCAAAACAATAAAAAGCAGAGTGATCTCAATCGATGATTTTGAAATCATAAAACAACAAGATATGTCTTTCGAAGGTTTTGTAAAAGACAAACAAGGTAATTACTTTTATGTAATAAGCAAGCCTAGCTATTGGACTATCCCCAATAAGTCTAAAACCGAGAGTTCTATTGTTCAAACATTCAACTACATTATTCTGCCCTTGCAACCCAAGGGCATTGGAGGTTGGGTATGGCGATCGAAAAAGAAACACCTGTTCTTTGATCGAAATATATCTTCACAAGAAGAAGTCTCACAAAAGTATGGTGGCTTTGTTAGTTACCTTCCCGAATCGAGCAGGGTGGATGTAAAAGACGACGAAGGCTATATAATCGAGAGCTTTAGAGTGTTTTTAGGAGAAGACCGACATGGCTATGTCATTGACCAAGATGGTATACGGCTACCTAACGATGTTACTTTTGTAACGAGTGGTGGTACAACTATATTCGCTACTTCCGAACACAGCCTAGACCCAAGTACCTTGTATCAAAATTACTTTTGGACTAGCTATGTGGGACCTAATAATCCGAGAACCTATGGAGATGAAGATTCCTTCCATTTTGCACCCGAAAGTTTTGTGGAGTGGTCAGGCTATAAACACGACAAAGAGTACAATAAACTAGGTGCAAAAGGAATAGAGGGAGCCATTTTGAATGGGTTTACTCTTGGTGCTGATGTTAAACTGGTATTGCGAGGAGCAGCTAGTATACCACAAGGTATAATACAACCAAGTAGTGATGACCCTAGAGAACGGTTTAGGGACGGTGTGGTTGGAGGTGGTATTGTAATCGTATTCGGAGCAATATCCATATTCAAAGCTATAAAACTACCACTTTATGACGCACCTCGAAAAAAAGTATTGGATGAAATTTACGAAAAACATTATAAATCAAGTATCGATCAACGTTCTACGACACCAATAACGGGGGTTAGATTTCAGTATTAAAAAAATAAAAAAGATGAATTTAAAAAAGATAATCCGTTATTTAGGCATAGCCTTAGGTATTTTCATTTTTATGTATATAGGTGCTTATATTATTTCACCTGGTAGTTACTCACAAGCACAATATTACGATCTTGAAATACCCGAGAATAAAATAAAAGAAAGAGTGGCTAATTTTAAAGAATACAATCCACAATATCGATTTATGAGAAAGGATACACTCGGTCA
>JBDLTH010000005.1:0-17654 GCA_039799165.1 Bacteroidota bacterium | reverse complement strand
TTTAATTAAAAAACAAAAATTCAAAGAGCACAGAAAGTAAGATCAACATCTTGACTTATATTACATACGATGGGTAAAATTGAATTCGCATTAATTTATCTAATTTTTTAACTACTGATTCGCATGAATAATATAAGGATAGTATGATGGATAAGCAATATATCTCTTCTAAAAGATTTGTTACCTTAATTTTAGATATTGGAACATTTCTACTAGCCTCGGGTGCACATTGTGGACGAGTAAAATCGAATATAAAAAGGATGGCTGATACTTGGGGCTTTGATATTAATATACAACCTACATTTAAGGGCTTACTGATGTCGGCACAATCTAAAAGTGATGATAATGATTCAATCACATTATTCAAAGAGTCGCCTCCGCATATGGTTAACCTGCAAATACTAACAGAAGTGAGTCACCTTAGTTGGCTGGTGCATGACCAAAATTTGTCAATAGAAGATACGGAAATAGCATTTTCGAGAATAAAAAAAATACAACCTTACAATAGGTGGATTATTTCAGTAGCTGTTGGCATCTCTTGTGCTGGCTTATGTGTATTCTCTCAAGGGGACTTTTACAATGCTCTTGTAGCATTTATAGCTGCGTTTGTAGGATCAATATGTAGATTCAAGATCACGGATCTTCGATTCAATGTTATGATCTCCATTTCGTTCGCAGCCTTCATCACAACCCTTATTACTGGTCTGGGATCGTTATATGATATAGGTACAAATCCCGATGCGGCTATGGCTACGGCTGTGCTTTACCTTATACCTGGTGTACCTCTCATCAATACAGTGATTGACCTGATTGAGGGTTATCTATCTTCTGCTATTAATAGGGCTATGTTCTCTGCTTTAATATTGATGACTATTGCGGTAGGTATGACTTTATGTATCTCTCTTTTGGGTATCGAAAACTTTAATTTATAAAGCGATGTATGACATACTGCTAGCTGTAATCCGTGATTTTTCTATTGCTTTTATTGTCGCCTTTTGTTGGGGAATACTCTTTGGCTCGCCTAAACGAGTATTGTACATAGCTGGTTTATTGGGAGGACTGGGACATTGTATCCGCTTCACCCTTCTTCAATTAGACATGGGACTTATTCTTGCCACCTTGATAGGTTCTGTAGCTATCGGTATTGTAGGCATATTTACTGCACATAGAGTAGATAACCCTCCTGTTGTATTTACAATGCCTGCCTGTATTACTATGATCCCCGGTATGTTTGCTTATAAGACGATGTTGGCTGGAATCAAAATGACAGATTTAGACACTCTACAGTCCGATCCTTCAATCATGCTGATAATGTCTCATAATTTTGTACTAACATTAACATTATTATTCACCTTAGCAATAGGTATTTCGATCGGGGCTTTACTCTTTCGCAAAAATAGTGTAAAATATATTTCATTCAGAGATAGCTTACGTAAAATAACTGGTATAAAATAAACTTGCAATTTTCATATTCAAAGAATATTTGAATGGATGTCCAGCCTTTTTTTAGAACTATTTCTTATTGGTCAGAAGGGAACTACATCATTCCCCGACATGGGGGGAGAATGATTTGCTGTAACTGCTGCCGAAGTATTCATACGTGAGGCAAACTCTACACCAGTAGCATTATATTCGTCTTCAACATTTTGAAAACGAGCAAATTCGCTTTTAAAACGTAACAATACATCAGCTGTAGCACCATTACGATGTTTTGCGATAATAATTTCGGCTAATCCAATGAGTGAGTTTCCTTTTTCATCTTCCAGTATTTTGTAATATTCGGGGCGGTGGATAAAACAGACCATATCTGCATCTTGCTCAATAGCTCCAGACTCGCGCAGGTCTGATAACTGAGGACGTTTACCCTCGGCTCCAGTACGTCCTTCGACACCACGATTAAGCTGCGAGAGTGCAATAATCGGAATATTCAATTCTTTAGCTAAGCCTTTCAATGATCTTGAAATCATACTCACCTCTTGCTCACGGCTGCCATAGTGCATACCACTAGCATTCATCAATTGAAGGTAGTCGATGATAATCATCTTCACACCATGCTCTCGAACAAGGCGACGTGCTTTGGTACGTAGCTCGAAAACGGATAAACTAGGTGTGTCGTCAATAAATAAGGGAGCATCGTACAAATCTTTGATCTTAAAGTCTAACTGCTCCCACTCGTAAGGGGCAAGCTGACCATTTTTGATTTTTTCACCTGGTATTTCGCATGTATTTACAATCAAACGATTAATTAACTGTACGTTTGACATCTCTAACGAGAACAAGGCAACGGGATATTTGTACGTTACTGCCATATTTTTTGCCATAGACAATACAAATGCGGTTTTACCCATTGCTGGACGTGCGGCAATGATAACCAGATCAGAATTTTGCCAACCTGATGTTATTTTATCTAAATTATTAAATCCTGTTTGAAGACCTGATAAACCTTCGGGACGATTTGCTGCTATTTCGAGTAAGTTTAAAGCTTCTTTTATAACTGGATTTATCTGTGTAACATCCTTTTTGACATTACCTTGCGATATCTCAAAAAGCTTGCTTTCGGCTTCCTGCATCAGATCGTCTACGTCAAATGTTTCATCAAATGCTCTTTGAGTAACTTCGGATGAAAAAGAGATAAGCTCACGTGCCAAATATTTCTGAGCAATAATGCGTGCATGAAACTCGATATGTGCAGCAGAGGCTACCTTTTCGGTCAACTGAGCAATGTATACAGGACCACCCACAATGTCAAGCTCTCCACTTTTTTTTAGTTCCTCTACAATGGTTAACATATCCACAGGAGCTTGTTTAGCACCTAGGTTTACAATAGCTCTGTATATAATTTGGTGAATATTGTCATAAAAACTTTCGGGTTTAAGAATATCACTGACATGTGCATACGCATCTTTTTCGAGCATTAAAGCTCCTAAAACGGCTTCCTCTAGTTCACGTGCTTGTGGCTGTATACGCCCACCAATATCGGCTAGTTGTATATTACTATCTTTGCCTCTATTTTTACGTTGTCCCTTATTATTTTCCATATTTGTTCTCAAAAGTGTACCAAAGATACTCTAAACGGAGGCATTATAAAGAACAAAGTTTTCAACACAACATGTCAATAACTTTTGTAAAATAGGCTTGGCTAAATAAGAAATGGATGTACGAATCGTTCTCGATCAAGGATTAAATTTCGAAGACTTTATTATCTTCTGATAATCCATTTCTTCTTGTATTTGTGCTAGACTCGCCTGTGTGTTTTGTGCATATTGTTTGATGATTTGCCAACCTAGCCATGCCCCTAACCTTGGGGGCGACTGTGTCGATATAGTTGCAGTATAAGGAGCTTCTTCCATATATTTTACAATAACCATATGATCGGTATTGTATAAATAATTTTGTTCAATCGTAGTTTTCCAACTATCTTTTATGTTCTCTTTTGCCCAAGTGTACTGATCAGGCGTATAACCTATCAAATCGGCTTCGCTCCATGTGGGTAGTAATAGCTGAAGTGCATACAATATTTTACCCTCATTAATCATCTCCGAAAGTACATCTTTTCGCTTTGTGTTAGTTGGTAGTTCACTCAAACACCATGCTCTTAGATAATCTCTAGTTATCATTTTGGGTTGCATCTGAACAAGCTGATACGGAGCAAAATAATCTTTATATTGAGGATAATCTGCACCTAAATATTTATCAGTCGATATTGAAATCAAATTGTGCATAACAATTGTGTTTGCTTTGAACCCAGAGATGTGCATACTTAAATAAGGTAGTTTCTTATCTTTGAAATACAAACCTATCAATTTGTTTGCTTCGCTTAATTCAGCTTCATAAGACGAAACTATTTTGAATGTATCTAAAGCATCTTTGTATATTTGGGATAAAAGAGGATTGGTATAATATTTTTTTAGTGCTGCATAATAGTCCGCTTTTTTATATTCTGAATTATTGATTGTAACGGAACCAAATGCACGTAGAAAATCATTATAAGCTATTTGTAAAGAAGTTGACAAAGTAGATGAATCGGTTTGAAGAAGAGTATGCAGTTCATTGTCAAATCTCTTTATTACAACGGCTTGACTAATGGTGTCTTGTGCATTGGCTGTTGTTGTTATTGATGAGCTACGCATAGTACAAGCAAATAATGAAACAAGCGATAGAAGCGAAAATGAGATGCAAAAAATATATTTCATATACATGATATGTCTAGTTCGATTTATACTGATTAAAGTGCGATAAAGTTAGTAAATTGTTTGTATGGAAACATATGGTGCTACATATCTTTGAATAAATTAAAATAAACTCATATTTTTGTATAAAATTCATACGCATATTTTTATGATCAATATATTAGGTATAGAGTCTTCGTGCGACGATACTGCTGCCGCTGTTATACAAGACGGGATACTGTTATCAAGCATTATATCTAGCCAAAAAGTACACGAAAACTATGGGGGGGTAGTACCTGAATTGGCTTCACGTGCACATCAGCAAAACATAATACCTGTGGTAGAAGAAGCCTTGAAACAGGCGGGTATTTCTAAAAAGCAACTTACAGCTATAGCCTTTACCCGAGGACCTGGTTTGATGGGATCCTTGCTGGTAGGTACATCTTTCACTAAGGGGTTGTCAGCAGCATTAGACATCCCAATGATGGATGTAAATCATCTACACGCACATGTATTAGCTCATTTTATTAAAGAAGACAAGCACGATACCGATCAGCCCTCATTCCCTTTTCTTTGTTTATTAGTATCAGGTGGAAATTCGCAGATCATTGTCGTAAAATCGTATAACGAAATGCAAATCATAGGTCAAACTATTGATGATGCTGCAGGCGAAGCTTTTGACAAATGTGCCAAAGTTATGGGGCTTGGCTATCCTGGAGGACCTCTTGTTGACAAATTAGCAAAACAGGGTGATGCCGAAAAGTTTAAATTTAATAAGCCTCAAATACAAGGATACGATTATAGTTTTAGTGGTTTAAAAACGTCATTTCTTTATTTTTTGCGAGATGAATTAAAGGGAAATCCTAATTTTATAGAAGAAAACAAGGAAGATTTATGTGCATCTCTTCAAAAAACGATCATCGATATATTAATGGATAAATTGCGTAAAGCAGCTAAAGATCTAGGTATAAAAGAAGTGGCTGTGGCAGGTGGGGTATCTGCTAATTCGGCATTACGAGTTGCGTTTGAAGATCATGCAACCCAGCTTGGATGGCATATTTTTATACCTAAATTTGGTTATACGACCGACAATGCTGCGATGGTGGCTATTTCGGGTTACTATAAATACCTTGACAAAGAGTTTTGTGAAATGAGTGCGACCCCATACGCAAGGGTAAGTATGTAAAAAAAAAATCTAAAAACAAAAGCAGATGAGCGAAAACGAGCTAGGAAACGATCAGATTTTATCAGTAAATACAACAAACACCGATAATCAAGTTACAAACAAGGAGCAAAGAATAGCCGATCAAAATCTGTCAATGGCTATTGTAGCAGGAATAATAACCTCAATACTTTGCATTGTACTGTGGACAACCATCACTGTATTGACCAAATACCAAATTAGCTATATGGCGATAGGGGTAGGTGTTGCAGTTGGTTTCTCAATACAGAAATTTGGTAAGGGACAAACTTACGCATATGGAGTCTTGGGAGGTGTACTCGCTTTGTTTGCCTGCATCATGGGCAATCTGTTTAGCTATGTTTGTCTATTTGCAAATGATTATCCTGACTATACCTATTGGGAGGCTTTCAGTCAATTAGATATTGAAATATCAAATCATATAATGAAATTAAGATTTCAAATTATAGATCTTCTATTTTATGGTATTGCTATTTACTGTGGATTCATGTTTTCAATACAAAAAGACGAACAATGATTGTGTATTCTCTGATTTTATTAATTGTTGCACTTGATTTTGGTTGGACGCAATATCTTGCCTATCGCAATAGAAAACGCATGAGTGCTGATATTCCTGAACAATTGAGAGGAATATATAATGAAGACGAATATAAGAGACAGCAAGCATATCAGCAAGAGAATAGCCGATTTGGGCTATTCTCTGCTTTTTTTTCGTTTGCTCTTATTTTTACAATGCTTGCTTTTCAAGCGTTTGGTTCACTAGATACGCTTGTCAGAGAGTATACTAGCCATTATATATGGATTACCTTATTATTTGTAGGAATACTCTTTGTGATAAATGAACTAATATCACTTCCATTTGCGTACTATGATACATTTGTAATCGAAAAAAAATATGGGTTTAATACCTCTTCGCCCGCTATATTTTGGGCAGATCAAGCAAAAGGTTTGTTTCTGTCTGTCTTATTAGGAGGGCTTATTTTGACTTTGCTTGTTTGGCTGTATATCAACTTGGGATCGTGTGCTTGGCTCTATGCTTGGGTAGTAGTTAGCTCATTTACTGTTTTTATGAGTTTGTTTTATTCCAATATCATCGTACCTTTATTCAATAAACAAACACCATTAGAGGGGGGTGAACTGAGAAGTGCGATTGAAATATTTTCTAAAAAAGCAGGTTTCGAACTAACTAATATCTATGTTATAGATGCGTCAAAACGGTCTACCAAAGCCAATGCTTACTTCACGGGGTTTGGCAATAAAAAGCGTATTGTACTGTATGACACACTTATTAATGACTTGTCAACAAACGAAATAGTGGCTGTGTTGGCACACGAGATAGGACATTATAAGAAAAAACATACGATACAAAGCTTGGTAAGCTCTATCATCTATACGGGGTTATTGTTGTTTATTCTTTCTTATTTCTTAACAAATCAAACATTGGCTCAAGCCTTGGGAAGTAATATTCCTTCGTTTCATCTAGGTATTATTGCTTTTTCCATATTATTTACACCTATATTCTTACTGTTAGGATTGGTTATGAACACATTGAGTCGGAAGAATGAATACGAAGCAGATGCTTATGCAGCTCAATTTGGTTTAGCCGAAGCCTTAATCAGTGGGTTGAAAAAATTAGCTGTAAAATCGTTAAGTAATTTGAATCCCGACTCATGGAATGTGTTCTTTTATTATTCACACCCAACCTTGTTGCAACGTATCCAACGATTAAAACAATCGATATAATTATTTATACCTCAAATAAGCTATGAAATACTCTTCTATACTGTTGTTATCTGTAAGTATGTTCTTTATTGGTTTGTCTAGTAGCTACGCTCAACCCAAGTACAAGAATCCGTCTTTATCAACTGAAATACGCACATGGGATCTAATCAGTCAAATGACATTAGAAGAGAAAGTAGGACAACTCTTATGCCCGCTAGGATGGGAGATGTATGACAAGAAAAACTCAGATACAGTAACTCATTCTGTTAAATTTGAGCAGCTAATCAAAGAAAAAAACGTTGGTATGCTTTGGGCTACTTTTCGTGCAGATCCTTGGACACAAAAAACAATCGAAAACGGATTAAATCCAACATTAGCAGCAAAAGCGGCCAATGCACTTCAAAAATACGTAATTGAAAATACGCGCTTGGGAATACCTCTTTTCTTTGCCGAAGAGTGTCCTCATGGGCATATGGCGATAGGAACTACCGTTTTTCCGACAGCCATAGGTCAAGCTGCAACATGGAATCCCGATTTAGTTACTCAAATGAGCCAAACAATAGCCAAAGAGGCTCGATTGCAAGGTGCTCATATAGGGTATGGACCTGTACTTGATTTGGCAAGAGAACCCCGCTGGTCTCGTACCGAAGAAACGTACGGAGAAGATCCTCTATTAATATCCAAAATGGGTGAAGCCTTTGTTAAGGGCTTTGGTGGAGGCAAAATTAAAGAACCCAACATATTGATTTCTACATTGAAGCACTTTGTGGCTTACGGTATACCTGAGGGTGGACACAATGGCAACCCTGCCAATGTGGGAATACGTGATCTGCATGAAAATTTCTTACCCCCATTTCAAACTGCGGTCAAGGCAGGAGCATTGTCTGTTATGACAGCCTATAACTCTGTCGATGGTATTCCTTGTACATCGAACGAGTATCTATTGAAGGATGTTTTGCGTAAGCAATGGGGCTTCAGCGGGTTTGTGGTTTCAGATTTGGGAAGTATTGAAGGGCTTAAAGGTAGTCATCATGTAGTAGGTAGTATCCATGATGCTTCAGTACTAGCACTCAAGTCGGGTTTAGACGTAGACTTGGGAGGAAATGCTTACACAAATCTGGTCAAAGTAGTAAGGCAAAATCAAGTAGATGAATCGAATATCACTGCGGCAGTATATCATGTATTGAAATTGAAATTTGATATGGGACTTTTTGAAAACCCATATATCAACACTGATAATGTATCAAAACAGGTGCGAAACGAAGAAAATATAAAGCTGGCAAGACAGGTAGCACAGCAATCCATTGTATTACTCAAAAACAAAGACAATACTTTGCCTTTGAATAAAAGCCTAAAACGAGTAGCTATAATTGGTCCTAATGCTGATAATATGTATAATCAATTAGGCGATTATACGGCTCCACAAGAGCGTGATAATATAAAAACCGTGTTAGACGGTATCCGTTTGCACCTACCTCATTCGCAAATAGATTATGTAAAAGGATGTGCAATACGTGATACAACAAATCAAGATATAAAAGCTGCCGTAAAAGCCGCAGAAAAGGCAGAAATTGCCCTTGTTGTGGTTGGAGGATCGAGTGCCAGAGACTTTAAAACTAAATATATAGAAACAGGTGCGGCAGTAGCTACGAGCGAGAGCCTTAGTGATATGGAAAGTGGTGAAGGTTATGATAGATCAACGCTTGATCTGATGGGGCGACAACTGGAGTTGCTAAAGGCAGTAAAAGCGACTGGAACACCCACTATCGTAGTGTATATACAAGGTCGTCCACTGAATATGAATTGGGCTGACCTGCATGCAGATGCCTTGCTTACTGCATGGTATCCGGGGCAGGAAGGCGGAAACGCCATAGCTGATGTGCTGTTTGGTGATTATAATCCAGCAGGACGTTTACCTATATCAGTACCCCGATCGGTAGGACAATTACCTGTCTATTACAATAAAAAGAATCCGAAAGGACATGATTATATCGAAACGTCGGAATCTCCTTTATACAGTTTTGGGTATGGACTGAGTTATACAACATTTGCTTATAGCAACTTGAATGTAAGCGAAACAGACAAATACAAGTATGATGTATCATTTAACGTAACCAATACAGGAAACAGTAATGGAGACGAAGTGGTGCAGTTGTATCTGAGAGACGAAGTGGCTTCGACCGTTCGTCCGATCAAACAATTAAAGCACTTTAAACGTGTTTTCTTAGAAAAAGGAAATAGCAGTACAATTACATTCACATTATCGAATGACGATTTTTCGCTTATCAATCAATCGGTACAAAACGTAATCGAATCTGGTACATTTACAATAATGATAGGGTCATCGTCAGATCATATACACTTGACGCAAGCCATCAATATTGAATGATGATGAGCAAATACTATGTAAAAAATATTATTTTTGTAAAGCAATCATCGATACTATTTACATTATGAAACAAAAACTGAACGAAAAATCTCGTATCGTTATCAAAATAGGGAGCAATGTACTAACTCGGTCAGACGGAACACTCAATATTACACGTATGTCTGCCTTGGTAGATCAAATCACATCGCTTCGTACATTGGGCGTTGATGTAATATTAGTTTCGTCGGGAGCTGTTGCTTCTGGAAAATCGATTATCAAACCCAAATCGAAACTGGATATAGTATCCACACGACAACTATTCTCTTCAATTGGTCAGGTGAAACTTATCAATCAGTATTTTACCTTGTTTGGATACAATAATATTGTATGTGGTCAGATACTTACAACCAAAGAAGACTTTTCGACACGCAGACATTATCTTAATCAACGCAACTGTATGTCGGTGATGTTAGAAAATGGAGTTATACCCATTGTGAACGAAAACGATACTATATCTGTTAACGAATTGATGTTTACCGACAACGACGAACTGTCGGGTTTAGTTGCCACAATGATGAATTGCGAAACGCTGATTATTCTGAGTAATATTGATGGTGTATACAACGGTAATCCTGCAGATGTCAACTCGAAAGTGATTAGAGAAATAGATACAAAGAACACGAATATAGAAGACTATATACAAACATCAAAATCAAGTTCGGGACGAGGAGGGATGCAAACCAAATACAATATTGCTTGCAAAATAGCGGAAGAGGGCATAGAAGTAATTATAGCCAATGGACAGAAAGACAATATACTTATTGACATACTGAATGATAAAGATACAATTTGTACGCGCTTCAGACCTGCTGAAAAGAAGGTGTCAACAGTCAAAAAATGGATTGCACACTCCACGTCTTTTGCAAAAGGCGAAATTCATATAAATGAAGGGGCTAAGGACGCACTTTTAGGCGAAAAAGCGGTAAGTTTGTTGCCCGTAGGAATTACACGTATTGTAGGCGATTTTGAAGTAGATGATATTGTAAAAATAGTGGACCTGCAAGGCTTACAAATAGGTATTGGACGTACATCATTCAACAACAATGAGGTTCAGGAACTTATCGGAAAAACAAATTCAAAACCAATTATACATTACGATTATTTGTATTTAGATAAATAAACAATTATGGACGATGACACGAAGCAGCAATTTGAATCAAGTCAAATGGCGAGTAAAAGTCTATTACTTCTAAAAGAACAGGATAGAAATAATATCTTAGAAGCAATAGCTAAAGAAACCGAATCAAAAATACACCACATCCTTTCCGAGAATCAAAAAGATTTGCAACGGATGGATAAAGAAAATCCAAAATACGACAGACTTAAACTTACCGAAGAGCGTATATTAGGTATTGTGAATGATATACGCAATGTTATCAAACTACCCAACCCAATTGGGCGAATACTAGAAGAAAAGAAACTGGATAACGGACTACGTTTATCCAAAAAGGCAGTACCATTTGGTGTTATCGGTATACTATTCGAAGCCCGTCCTAATGTATGCTTCGATGTATTTACACTTTGTTTCAAATCAGGCAATGCCTGTATCTTAAAAGGTGGGTCTGATGCCACTTTCTCTAATCATGCCATCGTAGATATAATACGAACCACCTTAGATGAGCATGGTATAAACCCAAATGTTTGCACACTTTTATCCAACAATAGAGAGACTACCGATGAGCTACTAAAAGCACAAGGGTATGTTGATCTCATTATCCCTAGAGGCAGTAGCTCTTTGATCTCTTATGTGCGAGAAAACGCACAAGTACCAGTTATAGAGACGGGTGCAGGTGTCTGTCATACCTATTTTCAATACAACGGAAATAAAGACATGGCTCGTAATATAGTATACAATGCTAAGACAAGACGTGTTAGTGTTTGCAACAGCCTCGATTGCCTTATTATAGACAAAAGTAGACTTGACGATTTACCTTATATTTGCGATGGTTTGCAAGATAAAAATGTAATTATATATGCTGATAGACTTGCTTACGAGACATTGGATGGGCAATATCCTTCAGAATTACTGAAAACAGTAGATAAAGATAGCTTTGGAACAGAGTTTCTCGATTATAAAATGGCTATAAGAACCGTAACGGATATACACGAGGCTATAGATCATATAAGCACATACGGCTCTAAGCATAGCGAAGCCGTCATTACCGATGATATGGATATGGCATTAATTTTCGAATCACTCGTTGATGCCGCTTGTGTATACGTAAATGCGTCAACTGCGTTTACAGATGGAGCTCAATTTGGATTAGGTGCCGAAATTGGCATCAGTACTCAAAAAATGCACGCCCGCGGTCCGATGGGCTTACAAGAACTATGCTCATACAAATGGGTTGTGGAAGGAAATGGTCAAGTCAGAAACACATAACATGAAAAAGAAAAAGGCTACTCAATCCAAAATTACGACAAAAGATTATATCAAAGCCGTAAAAAAAGCAGATCGGGATATTCAATTAAAAACTTCTTCGGGGTGGACTGCTATCACTAGGGTACATAAAAGTAAAAAAATGTACAACCGAAACGATAATAAAAATAACTATCTGAATGAGATTTGACCAAACCAAGTTGGCAAGAACCCTTAAAGCATTATGAGTAATATATATAACATCGCAGAGCAACTGAATTCGAAATCAAAATCGTTGCCTATAAACAAAAAAGAGCTTGAAAGTATTGTAGATGTAATCTTTCACAACATCCTTTTTCCAATTTGCGATAAAGGCTGTTCTACCACAATCAAACCATTGTATAATGTATATTCTATTTTGTTAGATAGTATCAGTAGTTTGACGAATAAAATTGAAGCTGAACAAATTGTTGAAACATTTATATCAAAACTTCCTAGTCTACAAGAGCAATTACTGAACGAAGCTAAGTATTATCTTCAGAATGATCCTGCTGCACGCAGTATCGAAGAAATAATACTTACCTACCCTGGGTTTTATGCCTTGTCGGTACATCGATTATCTCATATATTATTTAATTTGGGTACACCTATCATACCACGCTTATTTTCTGAATACGCACATTCAGCAGTAGGTATTGACATACACCCTGGAGCAAATATAGGTGACCTATTTTATATTGACCATGGTACAGGTATTGTTATAGGCGAAACAGCTATTATTGGAAAAAATGTAAAAATGTATCAAGGGGTTACCCTAGGTGCATTATTTGTTACCAAAGAGCTTCAATACAAGAAACGACATCCAACTATCGAAGATAATGTTGTTATCTATGCAGGAGCTACCATATTAGGTGGGGCAACAATTATAGGACACGATTCTACAATAGGCGGTAATGTATGGCTTACCAAAAGTGTTACACCCTACTCGCTCGTATTTCATAATTCGGAAGTGCGTATACGAACTACGCATGATCTTGACAACTCGTTCAACTATACCATATGAAGAAATAAAATTATATGCTTTCATTCTTAGTACACTACTTAGCTTTATAATATTTTTCTATCTTTGAAGTCTTGTTGCTAATGATTGAATTTATCGCAACACATTAAATGAATTATTTATATCTAAAAAATTAATATATTTTATGGCAACTACTGCTGATATAAGAAACGGTATGTGTATTGACATAGATGGTCAATATTATGTCGTTATCGAGTTTTTACATGTTAAACCTGGTAAAGGTGCTGCTTTTGTAAGAACCAAAATGAGAAGCGTTACCACAGGTCGTATTCTTGAAAGAACATTCAATGCTGGCGTTAAGTTAGATGAAGTGCGTATCGAAAGACGTCCTTATCAATTTCTTTACAAAGATGATATGGGATACAATTTTATGAATAACGAAACTTTTGAGCAAGTATCGATACAAGGTAGCCAAATAGATGGTGTAGCATTCTTGAAAGAAGGTGATACAATAGATGTACAGGTGCATACGGAAACAGAAACAATTCTGACAGCTGAACTTCCTCAAAACGTAGTACTTCAAATAACCTATACTGAACCTGGACTAAGAGGTGATACAGCCACTAACACCTTAAAACCCGCTACAGTTGAAACTGGTGCCGAAGTGAGAGTACCTTTATTCATCAACGAAGGTGAAAAAATAAAAATCAACACACGTGATGGATCTTACGTGGAAAGAGTTAAAGAGTAATAACCAGAACATCTATATGACCTCTAAAACGTGTTTAGTGTAACTAACTAAACACGTTTTCTCTATGAATAAAATACTATGCATCAGTCAAAGACTAGGTTAACAATAACAGAGTGGGCAGAAGAAGATCGCCCACGTGAAAAGATGATACTCAAAGGTGTTTCTGCCTTATCGGATGCCGAACTAATAGCTATATTAATAGGCTCAGGTAATAAAAATGAAACGGCGGTAGAATTATCCCAACGGATATTACATACCGTCAATAACAATCTCAACACACTAGGCAAATTAAGTATAAATGATCTTATCAGAGATTTTAACGGAATTGGTGAGGCGAAGGCAATCACGATTATAGCTGCACTAGAGCTGGGCAAACGACGCAACCTAAGTGATGCTTCAAAAATAACTCGAATAGAGTCGAGTGAAGATGTTCACAAGCTTTTTCAACCCATATTAGGAGACCTTAAACATGAAGAAAGTTGGGCATTACTAATGAACAACTCAAGTAGGGTTATAAAAAAAACACAGGTGAGCAAGGGTGGTATTACAGGAACGCTTATCGACATACGACTGATTATGAAAGAGGCTATAGATTGTTTTGCGACCAAAATAATACTGATACACAACCATCCTACAGGGAATACAAAACCAAGTAAAGAAGATAATCGTACAACCTCGCTACTAAGAGATGCTTGCAATGTACTTGATATAGCACTATTAGATCATCTTATTATTGCAGATCATAGTTTTTATAGCTACAAGGATAATCGTAATATTTTGTAATACCATTATCGAATTTCTTTATAAGTAATAGTTCTTTTTACATATAATAATTCCTTACTTTTGTGAAATAGAAAATTTGAAGTTACATAATAATTATACTATCAAGCATGGAAAATAATATATTGAAATTAGAAGAGGACATTGTACGCATGATAAAAACAGTATACGACCCCGAGATACCTGTAAATGTATACGACTTAGGGTTGATATATAATGTCGATGTCGATGATGATTCAAATGTAACAATTACAATGACTTTGACTGCACCAAACTGCCCTGCTGCCGATTTTATAATGGACGATGTGCGATTTAAAGTAGAATCTATCCCCGCAGTAAAGAATGTGATTGTAGACCTTACATTTGAGCCATCGTGGAATAAAGACATGCTTAGTGAAGAAGCTAAATTAGAGTTAGGATTTTTGTAAACCATATGTCCGAAAGAAATAAAATTTATTTTCTGTCTGACGTTCATCTTGGCTCACCTTCGCATAACAGCAAGGTAACAATAGAGGCTGAGGGTTCGTTAAGCCTGCCTAGAACAAAACAGAACAAGAGCGAATATTATCCCAATCACGATATAGAACGAAAACTCTGCCGTTGGTTTGACACTGTCAAAAAAGATGCCAAAACGATCTATCTACTTGGCGATATTTTTGATTTTTGGTTCGAATACAAATACGTAATACCTCGAGGATTTACGCGTGTGCTGGGCAAAATAGCTGAACTTACGGATGCTGGTATCGAAATACATTTCTTTATTGGCAATCATGATATATGGGTAACCGATTATCTGCATAAAGAGTCGGGTATGATTGTACATACCGAGCCTCTTGTACGAGATATTGAGGGGAAAAAATTCTTTCTGGCACATGGCGATGGATTAGGAGACGATTCCAAAGCCTTCAAATTTATCCGCAGTATATTCCATAATCAGCTATGCCGAAAAGCATTTGCCTGTTTACATCCTCGATGGGCTTTGTCTATTGCACACAAATGGTCGCAGCACAGTAGACAGACAGGTGATATGGTTGAATACCTTGGCGAAGACAAAGAATACCTCGTCTTATTTGCAAAAAAGCAATTGAAAGAGTCTCCCACCATCAACTTTTTCATCTTTGGACATCGCCATATTATGCTCGATCTGATGGTTTCACCAGCATCACGTGTTGTTATTTTGGGCGATTGGATTAGTTTTTTCTCGTATGCCGTATTCGATGGAAAAACATTATCGCTTGAGGTATTTGATAATTGACCTATTTATCCCGTCCCAAATACAGCTAAAAGCCACAAATTCTAAAAAATCATGTGGCTTTTTCTTTATCTTTGTATTTCTAATAAAACAAATAAGTTACCCAAATTAAATATGAGTCAAGAGTCTTTACTAGATAAGTTAGATGTATTAGTGATTCGTTTCGAAGAAATAGGAAAGTTGATAACTGACCCCAATGTTATTTCGGATATGAAGCGCTATGTAAAACTAAACAAAGAATATAGAGATCTTGAAAAAATAGCAATTGCAAGGAAAGAATATGCACAAGTTCTGAATAACCTATCTGAGGCTAAAAGTATCCTCGAAAACGAATCTGACTCAGAATTACGAGAAATAGCTAAGGACGAATTAGAAGAGTCCAATAAAAGATTACCTGAACTAGAGGAGGAAATAAAAATACTACTTGTTCCTGCCGATCCACAAGACAATAAAAATGCAATTGTAGAAATAAGAGGTGGTACAGGTGGAGACGAGGCTGCACTTTTTGCAGGAGACCTGTATCGGATGTATGTAAAATATTGCGAATCGAAAAACTGGAAAACCGAAGTTACCAGCTGTGCCGAAGGAACGTCAGGTGGTTTTAAAGAAATAATATTTACCGTTACGGGTGATGGTGTTTATGGGGTACTTAAATACGAATCGGGTGTACATCGAGTACAACGAGTACCTTCGACCGAGACACAAGGACGTGTACACACCTCTGCTGCCACAGTGGCTGTACTACCCGAAGCCGAAGAGTTTGATATTGAATTAAAGGATTCAGATATTAGAGTAGATACATTTTGTGCATCTGGCAATGGTGGACAATCTGTTAACACAACCTACTCTGCCATCCGACTGGTACATATCCCTACAGGAGTTACAGTCCAATGTCAAGATGAAAAATCTCAACTCAAGAACAAAGCCAAAGCTATGGTTGAACTACGTTCTCGTATCTATAATATGGAATACCAGAAATACATGGACGATATAGCTTCAAAACGAAAAACGATGGTATCAACTGGCGATCGTTCGGCTAAAATCAGAACTTATAACTTTCCTCAAGGGCGTATAACCGATCACCGTATCAACTTAACAATATATAATCTATCTGCTGTGATGGATGGTAATATTCAACAAATAATAGATCCACTTATTATAGCTGAGAATGCTGAACGACTAAAAGAAAGCGAACTTTAATAAATCAATCAATGACAAAACAAGAACTTATAGCTAATATAAAAAGAAAGAACTCTTTTCTTTGTGTAGGACTAGACACTGATATAACAAAGATCCCTCCACACCTACTAGAAGAAGAGGATCCAATATATGCTTTTAACAAAGGCATTGTAGATGCAACCGCACCCTATTGTGTCGCATTTAAACCAAATACAGCTTTTTACGAAAGTCAGGGTATAAAAGGATTATTGGCTCTTGAAAAAACAATAGAGTATATCCGTATCAAATATCCCGATCAGTTCATCATACTAGATGCTAAACGTGGTGATATTGGTAATACCTCTGAGATGTATGCTCAATCAGCTTTTCAATTTTTAAAAACGAGTGCTATTACGGTTGCCCCTTATATGGGAGAAGATAGTGTTAGACCTTTTTTAAAATACCCCAACAAATGGGTAATTGTATTGGCTCTGACCTCAAACAAGGGATCGCACGATTTTCAACTTATCGAAAATGAAAGTGGTGAGAAACTTTTCGAGACAGTGCTTAGGAAATCCCAAGAATGGGGTACAGATGAGCAAATTATGTATGTCGTAGGAGCCACGCAAGGCTCTATGTTTGAAAATATAAGAAAATTTGCACCTAATCATTTTTTACTCGTCCCGGGGGTAGGTGCACAGGGCGGATCTTTAGCCGATGTTGTAAAATATGGAATGACCAAAGATTGTGGTCTATTGGTAAACTCTTCTCGTGCCATCATTTATGCCGATACTAGCGATAACTATGCAATAG
>JBDLTH010000004.1:0-3943 GCA_039799165.1 Bacteroidota bacterium | reverse complement strand
CAATAAATCCACTTTGTTCAGCACCTAATAGGTTGCCAGCACCCCGTATGTCTAGGTCTTGCATCGCAATGTGTATACCACTACCTAAGTCCGAAAAATTTTCGATTGCTTGTAATCTTCTTTTAGCCTCAGGGGTCAGAGCATCCATAGGAGGGGCTAAAAAATAACAAAATGCCTTCTTGTTAGTTCTACCTACACGCCCTCTTAATTGATGTAAATCACTTAACCCAAATTGTTGAGCGTTGTTTACGATAATTGTATTTGCATTGGGAATGTCAATTCCCGATTCGATAATAGAAGTTGCTATCAGCACATCATACTCATAATCGACAAAGTCGGCTATAATTTTTTCTAACTTTTGAGGATCCATTTGTCCATGACCCACGATAATACGTGCGTCAGGAACTTCTCTACGAATCACATTTTCAATTTCGGGCAAGTTATTTATCCTATTATTTATAAAAAAGACCTGTCCGTTTCGGCTCATTTCGAAGTTTATCGCTTCTCTTATAATATCAGAGTCGAAGGTATGTACTTCGGTCTGTGTAGGATACCTGTTGGGCGGAGGAGTGGTTATCGTTGACAAATCTCTTGCACCCATCAACGAAAATTGCAATGTTCGGGGTATTGGTGTTGCCGTCATTGTTAGTATATCGACATTGGTACGCATTTGTTTTAGTTTTTCTTTTACCGAAACCCCAAATTTTTGCTCTTCATCTATAATTAACAGCCCCAAGTCTTTAAACTGTACATCTTTGTTTACGATGCGGTGTGTGCCAATTACAATATCGATCTTGCCTTCGTGCAACTCAGTCAAAATTCGTTTCACATCCGCAGGTTTTCTAGCTCTACTAATATAGTCTACTTTGCACGGAAAATCTTTTAAACGATCTCTGAATGTATGGTAATGTTGCGTAGCCAGTACTGTAGTAGGTACTAGAACGGCTACTTGCTTGCTGTCTGTTACAGCCTTGAATGCGGCACGTATAGCTACCTCTGTTTTGCCAAAACCTACATCTCCACATACAAGTCTATCCATGGGACGGGCATTTTCCATGTCTTTTTTTACATCGGCAGTAGCAGTTATCTGATCAGGTGTATCTTCATAAATAAACGAAGCCTCCAGCTCGGTTTGAAGGAAAGAGTCGGGCGAAAACTTAAAACCTTCTTCCTCTTTGCGTTTCGAGTATAAAATGATCAGATCACGAGCAATATCTTTGAGGCGTTTCTTGGTGCTGTCTTTCATTTTCTGCCACGCACCAGAGCCAAGTTTATTTATACGAGGTGGATCACCATCTTTACCTCTATATTTAGATATTTTGTATAACGAGTGTATGGGTACAAAAATAGCATCTCCATTTAGGTATACTAACTTGATGTTTTCTTGTAGTTTGCCATTTACATCAAGCCTTACCAGACCACCAAATTTGCCAATGCCATGGTCAGTATGTACAACAAAATCACCAAATTGTAATTGTTTAAGCTCCTTAATACTTAAGGCTATTTTTCCTGATCTGGCATTGTCTGATTTTAAATTGTATTTATGAAAACGATCAAATATTTGATGATCAGTAAAGCAACAAATTTTTAAGGTATGATTGATAAAGCCTTCGTGTAGCGTTTTGTTAATAGGTATAAATGCAATCTGATCGCCCCTATCGTCAAAGATTGATTTCAATCGATCAGTTTGTTTTACACTATCACTCAATATATATATCGTGTAGCCTTTTGCACTAAAATCAAGAAGGCTTTTACTTACCAAGTCAAAATTTTTATGAAAAACAGGTTGTAACGAAGTCTCAAATTGTATAGTAGCTTCAGGCACACCTTGTGCAGTATTACCAAATTGCAGTTGTTTAAATTTAAACAGTTGTTCTGTAAATACAGACTCAGGAATCAGACGATCTTGTACATTTGTCTCATACTCAGGATTATCTAATATAGGTACATCGTTATACATAAAGTTAAGTCTGCCGGCTATCCACGAATGATCTTTGTATCCAATAATAGTATTGGGAGGCAATAAGTCAAAGAACGACTCGCTCAATAAGTCTCCTTTGCTTATTTCAGGAATGATCTGTATGTGGTTTAGTTGCTCTTTTGATAATTGAGTATTAACATCAAAGAGGCGGATGGTTTCGACTTCGTCTCCCAAAAAATCAATGCGATACGGAGATTCTGAAGAAAACGAATACACATCCAATATACTACCCCTCACCGCATATTGCCCTGGTTCGTAAACATATTCTGTATATTCAAAACCATAGGAGTCTAATATTTCTGAAACAAATATCGAATCGAGCCGTTCCCCAACAGTTAGTTGTAAGGTGTTTTCTTTAAGCGTTTCTTTAGATACTACTCTTTCGGCTATTGACTCGGGATAAGCCACGATAATAAACGAGTCGTCTTCGTTTTGCAATCGGCTAAATACTTCGGTGCGTAATATCTCATTGGCAGCATCTATCTGACCATATTTTATTGATCTTTTGTAGGTGGAAGGGTAAAATAAAACTCTGTTTGCCCCTATAATCTGACTTATATCGTGATAAAAATACCCAGCACTTTCCAGATCATCCAAAATATAAAGGTGATGTCCTTTATTTTTTTGAAATAAAGCGATGCAAAATAGAGCAATTGATGAGCCAAGTAAGCCTTTGGCATATATATTTTTGTATTTTTGTAGTGCGTTTGCTGTATTAGCTATATTTTTGTCATCGCTAAACAGCTGATCGATAGTTGTTGGTTTCAATATCTTCTGATTTTCTTAAGGCTACAAAATTAAGAAGAAAGATGTAGATCACAAAACTAAACTGGAGATGGCGAAAATATTCTATAAATGTACTTGTTTAAAATTTTCTTATATTAATTTTGAAAAGAGAAAGATGTCTGATTCAGCTGTAATAATTCCAACATATAACGAGAAAGAAAATATTCAAAATATTATTGAAGCAATATTTTCTCTATCCAAACCATTTGATATACTGATAATAGATGACGGATCGCCAGATGGAACAGCCGAAATAGTAAGAAAATTACAAAATCAGTATATAAATTCATTATTTATATTAGAAAGAAGTGGCAAGCAGGGTTTGGGGACAGCCTATATTGCAGGATTTAAGTGGTGTCTAGATAGGCATTATGAGTATATATTTGAGATGGATGCCGATTTTTCACACGACCCCAAAGATTTGATCCGTTTGTACGAAACATGCCATATAAAGGGGGCTGATATGTCGATAGGATCAAGGTATTTGACTGGAGTGAATGTCGTTAATTGGCCTATGAGCCGAGTTATTATGTCGTATTACGCATCCAAGTATGTCAAAATGATCACCAGTATGAATATCAATGACGCTACTGCGGGGTTTGTATGTTATAGGAGAAAAGTACTAGCTACTATTGATCTGGATAAAATTCGGTTCAAAGGCTATGCTTTTCAGATCGAAATGAAATATACAGCTTATTGTTTGAATTTTAAACTTAAAGAGATATCTATTATTTTTGTCAATAGAATATTGGGGGAATCAAAAATGAATGCAGGTATTTTTGGAGAAGCCTTCTTTGGTGTTATTCGGTTGAGAATAAATAAAATAATGGGTAGAGTACAAATAAAAGGAGATGGGGCTTGCTAAAACTTCTTCATGTCTTGTAAAATATTAACAGTTTGATTTCAGCTTTTTTTTATATATCAAATAGATTTCTTATATTTGTGGTGTGTGGAGCATTCTTTTTTTGTTTAAACATGGGTAAATTTGTTCTTTTCTTTGTCTTTTCTCTTTCTGTTTTTGCGTCATGCAAAACAGAAAAAGTAGACGCTGTGAGCAATATTAAAAAGATAGTACAGTCTGTCGAAATAATTCTAAGTCGTTATGATGCAAATGTTCAAAGTGCTATAGATAGTAAAAGATTTGAATATATTGAATCTGTATCTAAAGCTTCTGTC
>JBDLTH010000003.1:0-13755 GCA_039799165.1 Bacteroidota bacterium | reverse complement strand
GGCATTTTTACCAACAATAAAGTTGGTATTACCAAATGTAATGGGTAATAGATCTTTGCCCGATAGCATCCATTCATTAGCTTTGCCTTCTTGGCGTACGTATTTTAATGATTCTAGTATCATGTTTTTTTTATTTGTTTTGTAAAGTGAATGTTTTTGAACCAATCAAATTTCCATCAGCAAAAAGATCTACTCGGTATGTGCCTGGCATCAAAAATTCTTCAACTTGCCAGTAAAGCGTAACTGGAACCTCTTCACCACCATATTCGATCGTTCTTTTCATCGAGTATGAAATCTGTTTGTTCTCAAAGGTAAATGTATTCGATCTATTTTTTGTCAGAATATCATCATCAGGTTTCATTATACGCACATAAATCGTTTTTTCACCTGGATTGGCAGTGATGTTTTTGGTGATAACAAACGATACGATGAATTGCTCTATGCTCTTTATTTTCTTCTGATCCTTCCCTTTTCTATTTGTTGCTGCTATGTTGATAGCTGTGGCATCTAACTTTGCAGCACGTGTTACTTTTTCGTTTAGGTTTGCTTTTTCCTTTGATACTTGTTGCAGTGTTTGTGTTGTTTGCTCGTATTTGTTTGTTATCTCTTGATTGGCTTTAGCTAATTTTTCGTTTTCTCTGTTAAGCGAATCTATCTGTACAACATACGATCTTAGTATTTTACGTAAACTTACCAATTCGCCATTTAATCTCCCAATCTCGGCTTTGTCTGTAGCTTTTACTGTACGCAGCTCTTCACGTAGTCTTTGTACCTTAGCTTGTTCATTGCTTAATTGCTGAAGGAGTGAGTCATTTTTTATGGTAATCTTGAATCCTTCATACTGTGTGTCGATATTTGAATATTCATCATCAAGTTGTTGCTTCGAAATCTCATTCAATTGCTCCATTTCGGCAAGTTGTGTGTTCTTTTGCAACAGCAAATAAGCAGTAATGCCGATTGCTAAAATTAGGCATACAATAACACCGATTAACAGCTTGGTATTTTTACTCAAATTTTTAGTATTCTCACTCATAGGGTCGTTGTATGTGCTTTAAAAAATGGTTTGCTTCAGTGCAAATATATTAATAATAAAAATGTACTTGCATGTAGATCTTACTTTTTTAGACTTAATTCGTATTCGCCTCATTGATGAGACATAATGTTTTTCGGAAATCTATTCCTTTGCTTCCAATACACCAATGATGCCTTCGCTACTCGAAAACACGCATTTATTTCTGCTAAGTGGATGCACCGTGCCGATGAGCGAATTGCCTACCTTGTGTTGCCACAATAATTTACCAGTTGTAGCTTCCAAGGCAAATATCAATCCATTTTTGGTGCTTCCAAATACCACACCATCTTTTTCTACAGGCATAGAGGCTGCATGATCGTAGCCGTAGCCCACGTTTGTTATCCATAAACGTTGTGGAGACATGCCTTGTGTCGAATAACAAACAACACTGTCTTGCATGGTTTTGCTATATACCCGCAAACCGTCTTCGGACAAGCCGATTGTTTCTCTAACCATCGATTGATTGGTTCTCCAAACTGTTTTTCCTGTATTTTCGTCTATCGCACTCATCACTCTATCAGGTGCTGTTATGAATATTTTATTGTTAGCTGCAACAGCCCATACAGCGGCAGGAGAAAGGTGCATGCGTGTTAGGTTACCATTCCAAATCCACAGTTCTTTACCTGTATGTTTATCTAAAGCATATAGGTTATTGTCCCATGCACCAAATATAACGTTGTTGGCATGTATAAGTGGTTTAGTTTCTATATAACCATTTACTTTTGTATACGCCCATTTCAACTTACCAGTTTGTAAGTCTATGGCTCTAAATGTATGATCGCTAGCACCTATATAAACCAGGCCTTCAGATATTGTTGCCGAACCCAAAACAGGTTGCTGTGTTTTGAATGTCCACTGCAATCTTCCAGTAGTTGCATTCAGTGCATAGATGGTGTTATCAGCAGCCCCAAATACAACTATGTTATTAGCTACATCAGCAGTACCTAGAATTCTGTTTTTGGCGTTGAAACTCCACAACTTTTTACCTTGATCTGACGAATAGCAAAACATTTCGCCTGTGTCATCTCCAATATAAATTTTATTGTTAGCTACCGTGGGCGAAGCATATATTGCCTTTCCTATAGAGGTAGTCCATTTTGGTTGAACAGATGGATACATTTTGTTTACTGTAAAGTTGGGTCGTTCATACCCTGAGTTATCCGCTGTGTAATACTTGGTTGTAAGTGAATAACCACCCCTATATAGCGGTGTTTTACCTATTTTTTGTTCATAAGCAACAATAGAATCTTTGCTAAGCTCGAAAACCGTATACCCAGATGTATTGTCTACTTTGTCTCGCAACGAAGATCTATTTATAAAACCAGGTATGCCATCGTAATACATTAGCTTATTGGAGTGATAATGTCCACCTAATATTGCTCTGATATTGTATTTGCGTAGTACATCTGTAACCTCATACCAGTTATCCACATCTTTGGGTGTAAGTGGATAGTGTGTAACAATAACTACTGGGGTGTTTTGAACCAATCTTGACAATTGTTCATCAAGCCATGCTATATCTTGTGGGGCAACGTGTCCATCCATCATGCGAATGATGGGACCTGTGTTAAAGCCTAAAAAATTAATCCCTTTGTAGCTAAATTCAAATCGTTCAGATCCAAATATATGCCCAAAATCAGTAGCACCTGACTCACTCCATTTGGTTTCGTGATTCCCCGATACAATATTATATTTTACCTTTAGTTGATCTAGAATATCCTTGGCTCGTTGCAATGAAGCCTTATCGCCCTCTTCGGTTATATCTCCAGATACAATAACAAAAGCGTCCTTATTTTCTCTATTTATTTGATCAACACATTTCTTTAGATCGTTATAAGCCAACGAATCATTATTACGCATATGAATATCGCTAATCAATGCAAACCTAAAATCTTGTGCTGTTACAGAAATACTTATTAATAGTAGAATAAAATAGACTAGTTTTTTCATAGGGAAATATTTTGAATAGATTTTTCTTTCTAAGAGTAAAACGAAGATAAAAAAACTATTTAGAAATAAAAAGACCTGTTATCAATATTGTGATTGAAAACAGGTTCAGTTTTAGAGAATGAGTTTTTTTTGCCTCAAAAGACGATGAAGTGCCTTATTGTTCATCCCAATCATTTTTTTTAACACGTAGTAATATTTATATAAGAAATGACATTGAGTTTTAATAATTGACAGGTCATTTTTTTATTGATGCTTAAAGAATATCTAATACCAATTTCTTTATAGTTCGCACCTCAATACAGCTAATTATTGAAGTGGGAAGTGATATGTTAAGGTAATAATCGTTGATCGATCCAATAATACATTTGCCCATTTGACTCAAATAGATTGGCATTGTGCAAATGTTTATCTAAATCCTCTTTCTTCTGTTTGATATAAATAATCAGTTCATCGAGCTTGGCATCACCAATTTTATTTCGCTTTTTTATATCATTTATGGTATACTTGTTGAGTAATTCATTTTGGGTCGGACAACCTGTTATACGACGTTGTGCCTCTGCCAAAGTGTATTTTTTTAGATGTTTAGTTTTTATTTTACACAATTTACATGTTTTAAGCTCCGTTAAATATAGATTTTGGACATTTTTTCGTGCTTTTTTAGTCGATCGATATTCGTGTCGAGTTTGATTACTTGATAAGTTCTGAGATTCAATTAAGTCATCATCTGGACAATTACAATAATTTTTCTTTTTTCTTTTCTGATTTTTATATTTATAATCAAGCTCATTCGTACATAAAAAATCAATAAACTCATTCAACTCATCCAACTCATCCTTTGATAGTAATAGCTGATAGTTTATATTGTTAGCAATAGAGTCTGGAAATACTAACTGTTGAGAAGGCAAATACCAGACAGGCATTTGTTGACCACTAAAGAATGTTGGTAAGCTCTTATCCATACCTAAAGCTGGTGTAAAATAATCAACAAAAGTAGAATCGTACTTATATCTATGATTGCCTACAGTATTGAAGGCTTTATCTAAACTCATAGCTAAATTATGGTTATCCCATTTTATTTGAGCTACCAACGAGTCGATCGAGTTGGTTAGTATATCAAAAGGCAATGTTTCATTCTTTTCAGGAAAAAGAATCCACCCTTGTGTCATACTCTTATCTGGAAAATCAAGGGCATATAGATTTTTAGCTCTTTCTTTGTATCTGTTCTGTTGTCCTAGCTGATCTGGATATACAATTATATTTCTTTTCAAAAACATTTTTTTAGACGCATAATAATTAATCATGTTTTCTATTTGCAACACAAAATTATTACTAGCATTAGTTACCTCACCATGTAGTTGGAATCCAAGTACTCGGCAATTGTAATTTGTAATTTTGTTTAGCAAAAGGGTATCAACACTTTCGGAGTAGCCTGATTCGCCCATTATAATTAACAAATTAGTATCATCCTTTTTCTTAGCCATCATATCTACGGCAGCTCTAACGCCCCTCCAAGTATGACCTGTAGGTAATGGTCTAGCTCTGTAAATATCGTCGTTTTCAGAAACCAAATGTTCAATCAATTTAGTATAATCTGAGGTAAATTCTTGTTTCTTAATTAGCGGTCCACTTATAGTATCCGATCCTTGCAAAGCTATAACAGACCCAAATTGGTAATTAAAGCCATCCTTTATGCCATCAAACATGGGTTGCAAATTCTGAACTACATTGACCATTGATGAAAAATTGTCTATAATTTGTTTTTTACCTTCAAATACAAACATTATATTTATCTTTTTCAGATCTTTTTCGAGTTTTCTAAATTCGTTGTACCATATTTTATTGCCATTTACGTTGAATACATAATTGTTTTTTTTATCCAATACCGACAGTGGGATATGCGTTTTCATCTTTAATGTAGAGCCTTTATTGTTCCACGAACTTACAGGAGCATATCTAAGTGTATTGTGTGTGTATGATATTCTTTCACTCTCGGCAAAGGTTGACTGTGATATCAAAATTGTATCCCATCCAGCTTTATTTACAAATGAAAGTGAATCAAATGTCAAACTATTGGTATTAACGTGTAAGCGTTGTCCAATATCCTTAATTAAAGAGCTGTGTACCCATCCTAACACCTCGTTATTGACACTGTCTGGTGATATTTCTACTTTTCTAGCCACTAACGTTTTTTGCCTATCGGGTGATATCTTTAGGGTATATAAAATCTCATAGAAGGGGGTGTTCTTATTATTTGAGGTTAAATTTAAATCTTTAAAGGTTTTTATAGAGTCTTTACTAAAAAATAATTCTGTTTGACTTAATGCTATTGTGTCAGATAGCATGCCTATTTGTTTGTTTTTAAAACCTGTGGCTATGTCTGTTACACTCTGCCTCGTCAATAAAAGATTCGATTTATTGATCCATCCATAATATTGTGCCTTCTTTCTGTCTTTAAACTTATTATTAAGTAAGTTAGAGTCTATAATCTCGGAATCATATTTTACTAAGCATAAAAAGTCGCCCTTTTCTTTTATTACAACAAAGGGTTCTAAAAATTCTAGACGCTTCATCTTCACCTTGCCTCCTGGATTTTGGTAAGTTGCGTTATTTTCTCTATCAGAAAACACAATCCATAGTTTCTTATTCAAATCAGTTTTAGGAGCTTTTATATCTTCACCACAATAGTTTATAGAGTATTCTTGTGGTGTTTTCTTCATACGTGTAAATCTATTTATAGAGCCACATGAAGATAGTAATATCAGTATAATAGCCAAAATACTGATACTTTGTGTGCGTTTTAACATATGTGTAATTGTTATTATTTCTATTTATTTGCCGTGGTAGTCAAGCGATATGCTAATCATTTATTGATGATTGTGTAACGTAAAGCTTGTCAACACAGCTTGAGTTGTCTGTATTTTGCACTACTATAACATCGTGTATTTTTGTGTTTTTCCGTCCTATAATTCTCAAACCTTGACAATATGAATAGAAATCATTCTTTTTTTGATTATTTATAACTACTTGAGTATTCGCCTTTTTGCACAAATATTTGTCCATTACGTAGTTATAATTAATATTGAAAGGTTCGCCATCTACTATAGCTTGCAGTTTTACACGGATGTCATTACCTATTAAAGACAAAACATCGGTAGTATCATTTTCTGCATATTGAGGTAATACCTCTATTTGATGTCTAATTGGATATTTTGTATCTTCAGTCATTAGTTCAACCTCGTACACCCCTGGTAAGGTAAAGGAGTAAATAGCTGTTTGCTCTCTTGAGTCTACAATGCCTGTCTCTCCAAATGACCATCTCCATTCTTTAGAAGGTCCTACACCTTTAAATACTACAATCTCATCTTGCATAACTAAGTCGGGAGCATTGATACGTATTAGAGAGTCGATGTTTAATTTAATGGATTCTTTTACCTTTATTAGGATCTCTTCTTTCAACGAATTATTAACTGTAATACGTAACTGATAAACGCCTGGATGCTTGTATGTGTATTCGCCAGATTTGGTAGTCGATACATCGCCATTCCCAAACTCCCACAACCACTTCTCGGCATTGTATGTACTGTCTGAGTATACAATTGTTTGTTCTTCAAAAATCTCGGTAGATGACACAAACGCCTGTATTTCATCGTTTCCAAATAAAAAACGAATAAGGAAGGCAGCGATTACACACACTAATATTGCTATAATAAATATGTATATCTTAGTATTAGTAATATTTTTCATTTCTAGATTCTATTATTTACTCATTTTCTATTACTTGCTGCGTTCAATTCACTTTTTTTATTGTTCAAGCCTATTTCACAGATCTCTAGGTTTTTCTTAAACTTGTTTATATTGCTTTGTTTACTCCAAAGTTCTTTTTTATCTATAAACCACATGTAGTAAAAGTCTGAGACATGCAAAAATGACTTGTAACGTGTATCCCATGTTTTACTCTCGTAAACATTTTTTAGGCTATTTACCATAAATAGAATATCATTCTCTTCATATACGGCATTAACCCCAGGGTTAAATTTTTCTATTTTTCTATACAGAGAATCCATTATCGAAATATGAGTATCTTGTGCATCCTGATATTCTCTAATTCGATTCATTTTTGTAATAGCAAAATCTTTTTGGGAAGATAATCTAAAGTCTGGATTGTAATAAAAGATGAGGTAACTACAAATTGCTGTAACAACAATAAATATCAGAAATACATATATAAATCCGAATATTTTTTCTTTTTGATTCATTGTATTGCTCATAACGTGCTAGTTTTGATTGTAGGTTAAACCTCCAATAGACATTTTTCGAGTAATCTGTTTATTATCGGAAATGCAACGAGCTAAATCCATACGCACCATTTCCTCGTCTCGTTTAGCTAAACGTATCGAGTCTTTTGTTTTCAAAAAAGTATTCATTTGTGATGACAATTTTTTGTAGAATAAAGCATCTTTAGCACCCATTGTTCGGGTTTCATTCGCTATTCTCATTTTTCTATCACTTAGGTAATTATACATAAGTAAGTGATTGATTGATGGATCTACATTGAGTAATCTTGCATAGTACAAGATACTATCAACACTTTCGGTCAATCTGACCTGTTGCATTTGAATCTTATCATACTCTCTGGTTTTTTGCAAGATATTGAAAACCTCAACTGATGAAGTCTTCATGAATCCAAAAAAGATACATACAGCCCAAAAAACTGTAGCAACTAGGTAGTAGGAGAAACGCAACATTCCTTCTCGGACACTTTCACTGTTTTTTGATTTCATAAACGATTAAAATATACACTGAAAATTAGTGATTAATATTAAAAATATTTTTTTATTTTTCACATATCAAGATAAAGATCAATATCCCCTCAATCAATCGTTTACCATATAGAAAAAGTAGACACGGAAATTTTAAAAAAATATTGTGCAATTCACATGTTAAATATGTTCGCAATATAACACATTTTTTTTTACATTTGCGTAAATCACTCGTAAGAAAAACATTTTTAAAATAAACTTTGTGAGCTATTATCGATTACCTTTAAACTTTACCAAGATATTTGAGTCTGATGCAAACAGTTTCGCTGTTTGCACCGAAAAAGAATCTATTGATCAAAATCTTGAATTAATTATAACCACTTGCCCAGGTGAGCATAAATACGATCCTAACTTTGGCTGTAAAATTTGGGATTTAGATTTCGAGAAAGTAGTATCCAGATCTAAGTGGGAGCAGCAGTTTGTTCAATTTATTGAAGAGGCGTTACTTAGGTACGAGCTTAGAATAAGAAATATAAATCCGAGTGTTGATTTTTTCGACTCTAAAGAAGTTTTTGAAATGTCTGGTACAACCTCTATCAGAAAACGAGTTGATATTAAGATTGATGCAACTGTTGTAAGTACAGGTACATTATGTTGCTTCTACTATTCTTTATATTTAGGTCCATTATCATCTGATTGAATATACATTAATATATGGAAAACAAAGAAAGTATTAAACATCGCATGTATAAAAATGCAGCTCGGTTGTGGGATGTCAAAAATGTAGATAATTTAGACCCTTTAATCAAACTGTTAATAGAATCTTTATCAAGCGAGGTATATAAACTGTCTACAGATATAAATAATATCGAGATCAGGTTATTGGAACGAATGTCTCAATTACTGACTCCTGATATGCTCATCATCCCTCAACCAGCTCATATGATAATGACTACTCAACCCGTAGAGGAGAATGCGATAATAGACAAGATGGGGTCTTTTCTGTTTGATGACACGCATAAAACACGTGTATCAGGGAGTCTTACTTTTCGTCCAGTAAATCGATTTTCATTGGTCAAAGGATATATTAAGGCAATAATATGTGGGGGTAACTTTTACAACATTGATAGTGGTTATAACAAGGATATGGTTGCCAGAACATCAGTACGTAGCGAGGTCTTTAACAACTCGGTTTGGATAGGCTTAGACATCGACAAAAGGGTACGTAATCTTGATAACTTATCTATATTTTTTGATTTCCCTAATATCCCAGAGCTCAAAAACAACTATCTGCCCTTGTTGTCATTCACAAAATGGAGCTATCAAGATAAGCCATTGAAAACGACAATGGGTATACATACGTGTGAAAGGGAAGAGGGTCCTGACACATCACATTTCTTCACACAATACGATTTGCTAAATTTATTAGATACTAAGATTCTGAATCATTACAGCCACCATTTTATATCAATCAAAGATGGTATTGTAAACGATCAGAAAACATATGAAAAAATACCTTCAGAGATAGCCTGCCTATTTTCAGAAAAGTTACCAGATGCCATAGAATCACCGTTATTATGGATAAAGGTAAATTTCCCACCCAATTTCACTGAATCCATTTTAACTGAAATTATGGTTTCAATCAATGCTTTTCCAGTAGCCAACAAGGAGCTTCGCTCTATCTTTTCGAAATCGAAAAAGATGGCGAATATCATACCTTTAACAACTGAGGAAAAAGAGTTTTTCTTGTGTACCAATACTGTTATGGATGAGTTTAACAACACTTACGAATATCTGCCATATAAGAATGAGGATAGACCCCGTTTTGGTACTTATACGATAAAACGAGGTGGTGTAGAGCGTTTTGATACACGTGATGCGAAGGAGTATATTTCGAATTTGATTGACTTGTTGCGAGACGAGAGTGTTGCATTCTCTTTGCTAGGAAAAGACTATCTCTATCAAGCTGTTGAGGATATGAAGACCAAAATAGCGATAATGGAACAAAAGCTGAGAGATGTAAATAAAAATAAAGAAATAAGTTCTTATCTTGTGGTTGATTCAGATGATCAGAGTGAAAGTATATTTGTTGAATATTGGACTACAAATTGCGAGTTTGGAAACAATATCAAGGCTGGAACAATACTTAAACCAAGTCTTAATCTGTTCTTAGAAGCCAGTACCACATTTTCGTTAACAAGCAGTTTGGGCGGACGTAGTATACCCAAAGCCAATAATAAACTGGATATGTACAAGTATATATTGACAACAAGGGATCGTATATTTACCCCTGAGGATATAACTAACTTTTGCTATAGTGAGTTTGGAGACTACTTTTCGCTTGTCGAAGTGCGTAATGGTGTACAAATAAGCGATAAGCCAAAACAAGGTTTGATAAGAACCATTGACGTGCATGTGACGATGAAGTCAGAATTTGGACATTATGTGGAAAGTAAACAAGAAATAAGTAGCAGGCTTCTCAAATTACTGAACGAAAAATCGCCTGACGCATTTAACTATCGTATTTTTTTTAAAATAAATAATAAATAAGAATGGGAACAGTTGCAAGTGGTTTCTTTATAACATATTTAATAATGCCCCTTCTAGCCATTATTATGGGATTTGTAGCATATTTTTTTGCCAAAAAAAACAAGCTGTTAAGAAGCAAGAAACTAATTATTTACATACTCCTTGGAGGTATTATTCTCAGTTTATCAGGATTTATCGGTTTTATCGATTATTGGTTCATGCCTTACGGTTATGTGAGTCTTCAAATACTATATCTAATTTTGGGGTGGAACAATATGCAAATAATAAGATATTTAGATACTAGTTTTAAGGATGATAATCATGGAACTAGAAAGTCATATTTTGTCGAGTTCTTCATTCATTTCACCATGATGTTTATTGGTGCAGCTTTGTTCTCTATGATATTCAATCTGTGCAATGAATTGCAGTACGGATTATGGGCTTGTACATGCCTATTCACATTCATATTTCCAACTCTATTCAACCAGATGTACGAAAGCTACATGAACATACCTTTGGAAATATATAAAGTATGGAAATACACAGACAAAAACGACCTGTCGTCGTTTGATTCTATGGACTATAACAAACTACAGGTAATGGAGCTTGAGGTGTTCAAATCAGCTGTAGATACAAGCCCATCAAAAATAAAAGCAAAAGCTCCAGATAATATGCCTTTTGGTATTTGGTTTCAGAAATTCTTGGCAGATTACAACACCAAATTTTCATCAACTCCTATTGAGGTCGTAGATGGCAAATCTTATGACCCTTATAGCTGGATTTTCTATATCAAGCCTTCATTTTTTTCCCCTCGGAAATATATTGACTATGATCTGAGTATCAACGATAATCAGATCGAAGAAAAACATACAATTATAGCTAAACGGGTAAGCGAACACACTAACCAAGAGATAAGAGGTGTAAAGCCATCTTATGAAGACCTAAGCGAATAATAAAATTAACACTCTAATAAATATACCAATATGCTTTTCCCTTTAAAGAAAGTACTAGTCAACTGGGTTGACGGAATGAAAACAGGTAAAGAACATCTTGAGCAGATGGAAGATTACTTTATTGATTGTGTTAGAGATGCAACTAACATACAATTAACGGGATACGATTTTGGAATGCTTCCCCCGAGCTATGGTGATAAAACATCAAGCGATTTTGAAATACTAGAACGCATAACCAATCATATCGAAGTAGAGTTAAGGCAATGCAATGCTATCACAGCAGGAGGATGTCGTATAAACATAAATCCTCTAAATCATTCTGAATATTTGAAATTGAATTATCCATTTGATATAGAGAAAGATAAAAGTCAGAATGACGAAAATCTATATTGGGATGTAATATTATCTATACGTCCTTTTGATAGAGTGCCAACAGGGACACCTGATCCAGACGAGACACCTCTAAGACATCCTAATGTAAATGTCAACTACAATTTGATTGTTAAACCAATTGGGCAGATTAGCACAGAGCAACTGGGTATGAACCATCTTGTAATAGGTCGAATAACTCGTATAGGAGATCGATTTGAAGTTGACAAGTCCTATATTCCACCATGTACATCCATGAGTAGCCATCCAGCACTAATAGCATATTACGAGCAGTTTGGTAAATACTTGAACGATATAGAGACATCGTCTCATAAAATGCTACAAAAAATAAATGAGAGAGAAAACAACTCATCGATTGCTTTAAATATAAAATTGGTTTGTGAAGATTTGCTACGTTTTATCTCCAGTGTCTATTTTTCGTACAGAAACAAAGGCCGATTTTATCCTCCTGTCGATACGTTAAACGTGTTTTCGTCGTTGGCTCACACTTGCTTTGTAAGCATCGATTTTATTCCTAAAAAGAAGAGGGAAGAAATGTTGCAATATTTTTACGAATGGGGAGATGTTACACCAGGTAATCTTATCGACCTTTTGTCTGAGGTTCTTGAGATGACTTATGATCATCATAATATCAGACATATGATGGATCGTACCGATAAACTTCTATCTGTACTCTCTTTTCTATGGATAAAATTATGCTCATTAGAATATATTGGTCAACATAAAGAGAATATTGTTGTAGCAGAGAAAACTCAAAAGATAGAATCATCTGGACGAAAATCGGAATGGACTATACTTGACTAAATCGTTTTAAGCTTCTTGAATTTATAATGGATAACAAAAAAGTAACGAAAAGCATAATAGACCTCGAATCGGTTTACAAACAAGCAAATGACCTCTTCTCTGATATTAAAGCAGAGGTTATTGCCGCATCGCTAATTGAGCAAGGTTATGAACAAGATCGCATATTCATCACTAGAGATGGAGCATCAAAGCGTGGTTGGAAAAAAGATGTGGCAGAGTTACAAGTCCAATATTCACAATTTGACTTAAAAGATTATCTATATATCAAGTCCAATAGGGGGAGTATATATGACATATTGCCCGAAGGTTTATTTCATAGCACTACCAATAGTAAAAAGCTTAATAGGGATAAAGAAGATATAATAAACGATATCAGATACCATCGGAAAGAAGAGTTTTTTGCTCGAAGATTCTTTCAACTATTCGAAGTTCAGATGGATTCCGTTTCTATCAATGCTTATTTACAAGAAGCCAAATATGATAAGAAAGTAAGTAATCCCGATTTTGTTAATCTATTTACTTCGCTTTGGTCGATCATCAAATTATTAAAAAGAGAGCAAGCTATCTTCTTTTTGCATACAATACCTTTACTAAATAAAATAAGAAATCAATATGACGAAATTGCACAAGCAATGTCGCTTATACTTGATGCCCCTGTAAATATCAAACAGGTTAAAATACAGCACAATGATGTTGGCAATGAGATACAATCTGAGTTGGGTACAAATAGACTTGGGATAGATTGGATACTGGGTAGGTCTTTTGATGATGGTTTATTTGATCTTAAAGTATCGATTGGTCCAATATCAAGCGAAGAAATGCGTAACTATTTAGGAAACTCCAATGGCTGTATTATTCTGGATTATCTCTGCAAACTGTTTCTGCCAGGAAATATGTTTGTGATAAAAGATTATATTATTGAGCAAAAGCAAGCGGTGTTTAAACTTACTGATAGTGAGCATATTTCTTATTTAGGTATAAATACTTTCTTATAGAGTATCATCTAAAGCAGTACTATTGAAATGTAATTGAATAGCTAATCGCTTGCAAAGTGTACTAGAAGTTGTCGTTTTAAGCGATAATGTGTTAGCTATCTGCCAGTGTTTGTGCTGATGAAGTGGGTCGTTATGAGTCAACAACCATGAATAAAGTATGTGTAACAATAATAATTCGATCTTAGTAACTGTTTAAATTTTTCAAGAACATGATTTTGGAAAATAAAACGAGTACTTTCAAAGTAAAAATTTTAGAGTTTAGCGAGCTAAATGATAAAATTTACTACTAGATAAGAGCCGTT
>JBDLTH010000002.1:0-3727 GCA_039799165.1 Bacteroidota bacterium | reverse complement strand
TAAATACGCTTAAATCATTATCCTGAGCAGAAGTAAAAATTATGCTTTCGGGAAAAGGAATTGTCCCTTTGCGTCGAAAAGCAAGGGCATGGAGTTTTAGCCCATAATAATATTGATCCTTAGTCGAACAAAAGCCTTTATCTACGATCTCTCGAGCTACTTTACCTTCTCGGTTACGACCAGCACAAGTGATAATTGGCATGGAATCAACTAGTGATATATCGAAGTCGCAATCATCAGGAATGAATGAATTAATCAATCTCTGGGATAATACTTTAAAAGCCTCATTAATACGGTTTAATCTTAGATTAAACGTCTGGTACGATGGCAATAAAGGAAACCAAGAGGAAAGATATTCTTTTGCAAAAGAATGTATATCTTTGACTTCGAAATATTTTTGCCAATAACCTGCAAACAAATAGATTGTCATTATTTCCTGGTCAGTAAAAGAAGGAGCATTATTGTTACTATACCTTTGGCAGTAATACTTTAGCTCTGAATCATATAAATCACAGATATACATATAAATCTTTATCAGTTTAAGCTCTTTCTTCTTGGGAATCATAACTAAAAAATAAAGGGGATTATTCTTTTAAGTTAATGATTTTCAAGAGACTGGGCAAATATTCACCAACTTGCTTTATTGATTATAAGTATTTTAACTAAACAAATCAGCGGAAAAGTTCAACTACTGATTCGCATTAATAAAGAAAAATGAAAATCAAAGAAAATAAGTATCTGCCGACTAAAGGCTTTGCGGCTATTAATCTTTTTGGTGTGGTCTTCGTTCGCTATGGTACTAAGCTATCAGAGCGTACCATACAGCACGAAAGTATACACACAAAGCAAATGCGTGAAATGCTCTATGTCTTCTTTTACTTATGGTATGGGCTTGAGTGGTTATTTAGATGGGCTCAATATCGCAATTGCATGACTGCCTACTACAATATATCATTTGAGCGTGAAGCATACGCTAACGATCGCAATGTAGATTATCTTGCGGGGCGCAAGTGGTGGGCTTGGGAGAGGTATTTAAAGAAAAGGGAGTAGTTAATCAGAGTTTTGTATTCATCACAAACACATAAGGCGGTTTGTCTTCATCTAAGACAGACTGCCAATCATTAAACTCTGCTGGCATGTATGTTGATGTGTAATGGATAACACCATATTTGTCCCCGCGTGCATCCCCGATAAGTATTTCAGTATTGCTCGGTAAATCTTTAATCGCTTCAAGTAACTCTTCTTTAGTCATAAATAGCTTTTAAATACTCTTTAAACGCGGTTTAATTCATGTTTAACCTCCAGTATATGTATCTTGCCGTCGATGGAAGCCACCATAGCTTCAACTTTATGATCAGCTTCGCCTGCAATATCTGCATATACTAGCACATCGTCGCCCACAAGGGCAGTTGCTGGAGGATTGGGAAAGATGCTACTTTGCAACCATTTGAGCCTTTTATCTGCAATCTCTGGGCTGACAGCTATATTGTTATCGTCCAAATCATCTACGATAATGTAGTCAATATCCCGTTTCGTATGAGGTAAAAGTTTCTTTTTGTTACTCATCTAAGTAGCATAAATAGTTATCATTCACTATATAAAGATACAAAAAAGCGACGACATGGACAAACATATACGCCGCTATTATTCACATGTTTAGCACTTTGTTTCGCTATATTTCAATCATCTGACCACTCCCGTACATTTGTGTGTTTTCTGTGTTTTTGGGCACATTTCGTTTTAAAAATGCGTACTTTTGGTTTTTGCAATTATACGTGATCTATTTAAAGTAATGCCTTATATTTATTTATATAATCAATTAGTTTATAATGATGACAGCAAATCTGAAGGAATTAAGCAAATATTTACTAGTAAATATTCTTTATATTTCAATATAGACCGAGGCTTGTCATCCGAACTATTTGATGAATATATTTCGGACTTGATGGATCAGATTACTGTTTTCATAGAGGATACAATTTCTCAAGAAACTTCAATAGTTTGTTTTACTTCAAAGTTTTATCAATGGATTCCGGCATCTATATTTGCATACTTGATTAAAAAAAAATATCCTCATATCACGACGATAATTGGAGGGTGGACTAACAAGTATGCAGCTAGATCAATATTGAGTTCGAATAATATTTTTGATTATTCTATTTGGGGAGAAGGAGAAATTCCTCTGTATTATTTATATCAATTTTTGAATCAGCAACAAGATATAAAAGATGTACCCCGAATAGTATATCGTAATGATTATGATGAAGTTTGTCATACGCAGCTGACAGGAAAATCGACTTATATTGATTTAAATGATGTCAATTATCTGAAGCTATACGATCATTCGGAAATATATAAGAACAGTGTTATTCCGTTAGAAAAATCGCGTGGCTGTAGTTGGAACAAGTGTAAGTTTTGCTTTCTATCCGAAGGATATTACAATAGAGTGAAAACAAATGAGGTTTTTATAGATGAAATAAAATATTATATCAATAAATATAATATTTATAAATTTATGGTTGTGGATAACGATTTTATAGGTTCTGATATAAATCTATTTATAGAGTTGCTTCAATCTCTTGCAATGTTGAAAAAAGAACATCAAGATTTTGCCATTACTATGTGCGAAATAATCACGATCAATTTGGATAAAGACATTCTGAAGTTAATGTTAAATGCGGGAATCGAACGTGTACAAATAGGGATAGAATCATTGTCAGTGACTTTGTTAGATGAAATGAACAAAAAGCAGAGTCTTGCAGATAATTTTTTCTTTATCAAAAATGCTGTAGAACTTAATATTTATGTAGCAGGCAATATTATTGTAGGTATTCCGAGCGAGGACGACTCTTCTGTAATTGAAAATATAAACTCACTGTATTATTTAAGGTTTATTTTATCACAAAAGTATTTCGTCTTATCATCTGTTAATTTAAGCATAGGATATAATTCTTATTACTATAGACAGATAAAAAAACAAAATAATTTAGATCTTTACTCAAGATCCGATATTGTAACCCATCTAAGCGATAAACAAACGGCAAGGGTAGACAAATCTTCGACATTCGAGTTTAGTTCAAACCAAAAAGAAAATGTTTTATGGGAATCTTTTAACGAACTCTTAAATCACTACAAGAAACACAAATATTCTTATAAAATTTATTATAAGCCAAACTCAATTATATATAAGGAATATTGTGATAGAAAATTAATAAAAGAAATAATGATAGATGACAATCTCACCTTCTTCTTATTGATTGACCTAAATAGTAAAATTGTTATAAAAGCTGAATTTATAAATAAGTATAAGTCATTGTTCGATTCATTGGAAAATAAATTTGATTCGGTTTTGATGAATCTTCAAGCAGAAGGGCTTATTTTTTGCCATAAAGAACAAATCGTTTCATTAATTTCGATTGATGTCGATAAAATTCCGCTAAATAAAGCGACACATTAATATTGAATTTATGAAAATTAATCTGATAATAATACTATTTTTAATTCCTTTCCTTTCGATAAACTCCCAGTCGGAGCACATAGAAGGGAGAGTTATCAGCAGTCAAGGAGAGTACGTAGATTATGCAACTATAATTCTCCAAGAGGGGGCAAGCCAACATACAGATGCTGTTTTGAGTGATAGTACCGGATATTTTAAATTCATGAAATATAATCAAGATAAACCATGTAAACTTATTCTGCAACATTTACTATACAATACAGATACTAT
>JBDLTH010000001.1:0-3461 GCA_039799165.1 Bacteroidota bacterium | reverse complement strand
TTGCGTAATTTGCACTGAAGTTGTTCATGTGTTTAATCGTTTGTTAGACAATTAAATATAATCATTTATTTGATAATGAGCAACTTCTTTTTATTCAAATCTAATTTATTAATGCACCACGCGTTAAACAACAAGAATATTAACAATATAAAAACTCGAATTGCTTAAATGCACCACGGGTTATCTGAATATCATTAACTTCTTTGACCGAAGATCCACTAATGCTGCCAGTGAATCGTTCAATGCTAAGATTAAAGCTTTCAGATCGCAATTCAGAGGAGTGAGAGATAAAGCATTTTTCATATTCAGACTGGCTAAATTATACGCATAAAATCAAAATCCCTCAAGTTTTGTACTTGATCCCTAAAACCGCCCAAATCAATCATTTATAAGTACATAAAAAAAGCACCTACATTTCTGTAAGTGCTTGATTCTAAATCGTCGGGATAGCGGGATTCGAACCCACGACCCCCTGCTCCCAAAGCAGGTGCGCTAACCGGACTGCGCTACATCCCGTATTTGATTTCTCAAATGCGATGCAAAGATATGAATTATTTTTAACATCCAAAATATACAATGTCTTTTTTTCTAAAAAAGGCGAAATAATTTGATTAAATCTGTACTTTTGTATCATAAGATAAGAAAATACTACGATTCAATATTATTAGACTATGTACAGAAATCATACGTGTGGAGAATTAAGAATTGCTGATGAGAACAAAGAAGTCATCTTGGCTGGATGGGTTAATAAAATACGTAACGTGGGTGGTGGGATCATCTTTGTTGATCTTCGTGATCGTTATGGTATTACGCAACTTGCTTTTTACAAAGAAGTTGATACCGCTATTTTTGAAGAAGCCACTAAATTTGGACGTGAATGGGTTGTACAAATTACAGGTAAGGTACAGGAGCGTTCGAACAAAAACAAAAATATTGATACAGGAGATATCGAAATCGTACCTACACATGTGGAGATCCTTAATACATCAGATACACCACCATTTACAATTGAAGACAAAACGGATGGTGGAGATGATATACGTATGAAATATCGCTACTTAGACTTAAGACGAAACCCCGTTCGAGCCAATTTAGAACTTCGACATCAGATAGCATTCAAAACACGTAGTTATTTAGATAAGTTGCATTTTCTTGAAGTAGAAACCCCTGTACTCATAGGTTCTACACCCGAAGGTGCTAGAGATTTTGTAGTACCATCACGGATGAACCCAGGCGAATTTTACGCACTACCGCAGTCTCCTCAGTTATTTAAACAATTACTGATGGTATCGGGTTTTGATAGGTATTTTCAGATTGTAAAATGTTTTAGAGACGAAGATTTAAGAGCCGATCGTCAACCCGAATTTACACAAATCGATTGTGAAATGTCATTCGTTGGTCAAGAAGATGTATTGCAAATATTTGAGGGATTAACTAAATATCTTTTTAAAGAAGTAAAGGGTATTGATGTTGCCGACTTTCCACGTATGACGTATGCTGATGCTATGAAATACTACGGATCAGATAAACCAGATACCCGTTTCGAGATGAAATTCTCAGAAATAAAAGACCTCACCACCAATAAAGATTTTGTAGTATTTGATAGTTCGGAATATGTTGGTGCTATTTGTGCCAAAAGATGTGCCTCGTATACGAGAAAACAACTTGATGAACTTACCAATTTTGTGAAGCGTCCTCAAATAGGAGCCAAAGGACTAGTATATGTACGTTACGAGGAAGACGGATCGTTCAAATCGTCTGTAGATAAGTTTTATGACTCAGAAGTACTTAAAACATGGGCTGATCGGTGTCAAGCACAACCAGGCGATTTGCTGCTTGTATTGTGTGGAGAAACTGAAACAACGCAGAAACAACTTTCGGAGCTTCGCCTCGAAATGGGCGAACGCATGGGATTGAGAGACAAAAACGTCTTTAGTTGTTTATGGGTTATCGATTTTCCTTTATTAGAAAAAGACGAAGAATTAGGTCGTTATTTTGCAAAACACCATCCTTTTACAAGCCCTAAGACAGAAGATATTCCTTTGTTAGACTCTGACCCAGCAGCCGTAAGAGCCAATGCCTACGATATGGTAATCAATGGAGTAGAAGTAGGTGGAGGCTCAGTACGTATCCACAATAGCCTACTACAAAAAGACATGTTCCGAATATTAGGCTTTACCGAAGAAAAAGCTCAAGCTCAATTTGGATTTTTAATGAACGCTTTCAAATATGGTGCACCTCCTCATGCAGGATTAGCATTTGGACTGGATAGACTGGTCTCATTGTTTGCAGGCTTAGACTCTATCCGTGATTGTATCGCATTTCCTAAAAACAACTCGGGACGTGATGTCATGATTGATGCACCATCGATCATCGATCAGTCGCAATTAGATGAATTGAACTTACGAATAGATTTGAAAAATTAAACATTAACGCTTTACAAATATGCAATTGAAGGCAGCGATAACAATACCAGTTTATAAAACAGAGATGAGTAAATATGAGCTAATATCTTATTCACAAGCTTTGAAAATATTCAAAAATTATGATATTGTCTTATTCTGCCCTGCAAGTTTAGATGTTAGTCAATACAAAGAAATTGCCCATAATACAGGAAAAAATGTTTTGATCGAGACATTTGATTCGTCTTATTTCAAAGACATTCAAGGTTATAATAAACTGATGTTGAGTACCTCGTTTTATGAGCGATTTCTTTCTTATACGTACATTCTTGTATATCAATTAGATTGTTTTGTTTTTCGAAACGAACTCGAAGATTGGATGCAAAGAGGATACGATTATATAGGAGCTCCTTGGATTACCAATGACAGGCGTACTTGGTGGACTTTGAAGAGGAGCATTCGATATACACTAAAATCCTTATATCGAAGGTATACCAATCAATACAACAATGCTACTTTTGGTTTCTATAAAGTGGGTAATGGAGGATTTTCGCTCAGAAGAATCGATCGATTTTTAGAAATTATTAAACGATTCGGAAAAAATGGAAGAATTGATAAATATCGTAATATGGGCGAAGACTATGCTTATGCCGAAGATGTTTTTTGGGGGCTTGAAACTAATAGGTATTGTTGTCTTATAAAAACACCGTCTTATAAAGAAGCACTAAACTTCTCTTTTGATATTAACCCATCTATTTGTTACGACTTAAATAACAACCTTATTCCTTTTGGTTGTCATGCTTGGTCTAGGTACACTCTTAAATTTTGGCAACCTTTTATAAAAGATCAAGGATATTCTCTCTAAGCATAATGATGTTTTGCATGTGCCCAAGATTGACTTTTAATAGAGAAGTCATCTTGATTTTTTTGTAAATTTTCTAAGTACATGACAAAACATAAAAACCTTTTCTTTATATGGATTTAACAAGGTATTTGCGATGTATTCTAACCCGTATTTAAAGAGGCTTTTAGCTCTATATCCATGTTTTAATATTCTGA